>CAYWNK010000027.1:0-36734 GCA_964459495.1 uncultured Planctomycetaceae bacterium | reverse complement strand
GTACGAGCTGCTGGATGATCGAGATCAAGCTCGAGGGATCCGGCGCGTTGCCCGAACAGGCGGCCGGTGGCAGGCGCGGCCGCGATCGCGCGGCTGCCCCCGCAGTGCTGAACTCCATCCTTCCCGTGGAAACCACGATGGAGGTCGAAATCGAAGGCAGACTGCTCGTGTCCACCGAGGACCGCAGGCCCGTCCTGCTGGACCTGGAGGGCAGCTTCGAGCGCGAGATGGAGCGCACCATGGAGCGCGGCGACCGCACCATCGAGATGTCCGGCTCCAGCGAAGGGACGTTCAAACTTGGCGTGAGCGTGACCGAGGAAAGCCCCGAGTAAGGGCGCAGCCGGCCGTAGCCCCCCCTGGTCGAGCCAGCACATCCGACAACCTGAAACGAAATGAACAGCACCCTTCTCCCCTCCGCCCTCGTCGGGCTCCTCGCCGGTGGCGGCGCTGCCGCCGCCGTCACGGTCGCCCTGGCCCCCGACCCCGCCCCCGTGGTCTCTGAGGCCCTTGATCAGGACAACGATCTTCTCAGCCGTCTAGATGGGCTCGCCGCGCAGAATCGAGACCTCACGGACCGCCTAGCGCGGTTGGAGTCCGATTCCAAGCTTGCTGCTCCCGCCGCGGTTCGCTCCGCTCCGAACTCTGCTGAGGACCTTGCCGCTCTCCAGGCGGAACTCCAGGCGGCACTCGACAACATCCAGTCGCCGGTCGGGCTCCCGCCCCAAAAGTTCGAGGAAATGGTCGCTGCGGCCACCGAGAACATCGATGCACGTAAGCGCGAGGAGCGCGCCGCCGAGCGCAGCGCACGGGAAGCCGAGCAGCTCGAGACGCGCCTTGCCGAGCTGGCCACCGAGCTGGGCCTGGACCAGGGCCAGGTTGGGCGGATGCGCGACACTCTGACAGACCTCAACACCAAGCGGACCGCCTTCTTCGAGGAGGCCCGCAACGGGGACTTCGCAGGTGGCCGGGACGAGATTCGCAAGGGCATGCAAGCCCTGACGGAGGAGAGCAACATCGCCCTGCAGACCTTCCTAACCCCGTCTCAGTACGAGCAATACACCGAGTCCCAGGGCGACAACGGTGGCCGTGGCGGCGGTCGTGGCGGCGGTGGTCGTGGCGGTGGCCGCGGCGGCTTCTAACGCAAGCCCCCGGCAAATCTCGGATCCCAGTGGGGTCCGGCCTACAGCCAACGCATGCCGCCCATCTATCATGGGCGGCATGCTTCGTATTGCCCGTCTGCTACTGCCGCTCTCCGCCGCCTCCCTCCTGGGGCTCGCCGCCCTCGACGCCGGGGAGGACATGCCGGAGGATCGTTTCCGGCAGATCTCTGAGCTTCTCCCGTCCCCCAACGCCTACAGAACGGCTTCGGGCGCGCCCGGACACGCCTACTGGCAACAGAAGGTCGACTACGTGATCGATGTCGCGCTCGACGATGGGAACCAGACCCTGACCGGTTCCGAGCGCATCCGCTACCACAACCAGTCCCCGGACACGCTGCGCTACCTTTGGGTAGCGCTGGATCCGAACATCTTCGCTCCCACCAGCCATGCGGTCACCACCAGCCTGGCTCCGGATCTGGACGAGATGACCTTTGGGGGCATGCAAAGCCTGCTCGAGCGACAGACCTTCGACGGTGGCGCCGACATCACCGCCGTCAAGGACGCCCAAGGCGAGGGCCTACCCTTCGTCATCCACGACACGATGATGCGTGTCGACCTGCCCGCGCCCCTGGCGCCTGGCGCCAGCGTGGGCTTCCAGATCGACTGGAACTACGCGATCAACAACTCCAAGCTGGTCCGCGGCCGCACTGGCTACGAGCACTTCGAGGACGACGACAACTACCTCTACGAACTGGCCCACTGGTTCCCCAGGCTGTGCGCCTACACCGACTACACCGGCTGGCAGAACAAGCAGTTCCTCGGCCGCGGTGAGTTCACGCTCGAGTTCGGAGACTACACCGTCAACATCACCGTCCCCGACGATCATGTGGTGGCCGCCACGGGCGAGCTGCAAAACCCCGCTGACGTGCTGAAGCCCGCCTGGACCGAGCGCCTGGCGCAGGCAGAAAACGCCTCCGAGCCGATGTTCATCATCACGCCCGAAGAGGCCGAAGCCAACGAAGCCAGCGAGCCCGGCGGCACCAAGACCTGGACCTTCCAGGCCGACAACGTGCGCGATTTCGCATTCGCCTCCAGTCGCAAGTTCGCCTGGGACGCGGTTCTCCACCAGGTCAAGGACGGCCGCAAGGTCTGGGCCATGTCCTACTACCCCAAGGAGGGCGAGCCCCTGTGGAGCCGCTACTCGACCCAGGCCGTCGTCCACACGCTTGACGTCTACTCCGCCCACACCTTCCCCTACCCCTATCCGGTGGCCATCTCGGTCAACGGTCCGGTGGGCGGCATGGAATACCCGATGATCTGCTTCAACGGGCCCCGCCCGGAGGAAGACGGCACGTATTCAGCGCGAACCAAGTACAACCTGATCGGGGTCGTGATCCACGAGGTCGGGCACAACTGGTTCCCGATGATCGTCAACTCGGATGAGCGCCAGTGGACGTGGATGGACGAGGGTCTCAACACCTTCATGCAGTTCCTCACCGAGCAGACCTGGGAGCCGGATTACCCCAGCAGGCGCGGCGAGCCGGAGAACATCGTCCAGTACATGTCGAGCGAAGAGCAGCGCCCGATCATGACCAACTCGGAGTCGATCCTGCAGTTCGGCCCGAACGCCTACTCCAAGCCCGCAACGGCCCTCAACATCCTCCGGGAAACGGTGATGGGCCGCGAGCTGTTCGACTTCGCGTTCGCAGAGTATTCGCGCCGCTGGATGTTCCGCCGGCCGGAGCCGGCCGACCTGTTCCGCACGATGGAGGACGCCTCGTCCGTGGACCTAGACTGGTTCTGGCGCGGCTGGTTCTACGGCACCAACGCATGCGACCAGTCCATCGTGGGTCTCTCCCGCGGCACGATCGATACCCAGAACCCCGAGATCGAAAAAGCCCTGGCCCGGGCTGAGCGCGACGCCGAGCCCAAGAGCATCACGCACCAGCGCAACGCGGATGTCCCCAAGCGCTCCGATCGCTTCCCCAGCCTGCTCGACTTCTACAACACCTACGACGCGCTCGACGTCACGCCCGCGGATCGGCGCAAGTACGCCAAAGCCCTGGCCGACTACGACGACAAGCAAAAGGAGCTGCTTGGATCCGAGCTCAACTTCTACGTCGTCCATATTGCCGATGAGGGCGGCCTCGCCATGCCCGTGATCCTCGACGTCCGCTATGCCGATGGCTCGATGGAAGAGGTCCGTATGCCCGCCCATGCCTGGCGCAACAACAAGCTTGAGCTGGCGAAGCTGATCGTGACTCCAAAGACGATTCAGTCCATCGTCTTGGACCCCCACCTCGAAACGGCCGACATCAACCTCGACAACAACCACTGGCCGCGCCGGGTCAGTGAGACCCGCATCGAGCTCAAGCCGCGCCCCGAGCGCAAGAACCCGATGCAGGCCGCCGCGAAGGAGTTGGAAAGGGCGGAGAAGGGCGAGGACAGCGCGCCTGCGGAGGACGGCGAAAGCGACGAAGAAGGCCAAGACTAGCCCCCGTGGTGCGCTACCGCTTCGCCCGTATCTGGCTGCCCTGGATTCTGCTGCCGGCCCTCCTCGGGCTCGTCCCGAGCGCGCCGGCAGTGCATCCCCTGGACGGCCCTGACGTCGAGCTAGCCCTGCGTGTCGGGGCCCGCGAGGGCCGCCTGCTGCTGCGCGCCAACGGGGTCGCCGTCGAAGGACTCGTGGGCCTGCCGGCCAACTCCCCCCAGGGGCTCGACCCGGCCTGGGCCGACGGGCTGGCCAGCCGCCTTGTCCCCCTCCTACTGGAGACCGACGCCCCTTGGCTCCGGGCGCACTTTGAGGGCGGCAACGGGTCCCTGCAGCTCGAACGCGCACGGATCGAAGCTTGCGGCCCAGACCAGGCTGCCCTCTTCCCACTCTTTGGGGCCAAGGCGGGCAGCGTGCTGGAGCTCGAATTCTCCTTGAGTCGTCCAAGCCAGTCCGCCTGGGTTGAGGTCGAGTGGCTGCGCTATTCGATGGCCCCCGGGCCGCTGAATTCCGTCCCACTGGTGGCCCAAGCGGGTGCCAAGAGAACGCGAACCGAGCTCGAGCCCCAGGCCCCGACCCTGCGCTGGGTCGTTCCCATGGACACGGCCCCGATCCTCGAGAGCGTCGCGCCTCCTACGCCCGTCCTGAGCACATCGCGAGCCAGATCCCTACGCTTGGCTGGCTTGGGCGCCGTCGCCGCGATTTACCTCGCCTGGCTCACCCTCCACGGGCGCCGCGGCGCAGCGCTTCTGGCCGCGGCCGCCACCCTCGCCCTGGGAGCCGCTGCGGCCCGCGGCCCACGCTCCCCCCTGGAAGCGGACCAGGCCTGCTCCATCTTTGCCGCCCTCCAGCGCAACCTCTACGCGTCCTTCGCATCCGTCGATCGGGATCAGGTCTACGACGGCCTTGCCCAATGCGTCGATGGCGCCCTGCTCGAAGACATCTTCACCCAGGTCCAGCGCTCGCTTGAGATCACCGACCACGGCAGTGCCCGCGGGCGAATCGAGGACTTGACCCTCGTCGACGCGAGCTGCATCGAACGCGGCATCACCGGTGCAGGGCGCGCATGGTTCCGGATCCAAGCGACGTGGAGAGTCCGCGCGATGGTCCAGCACTCGGGGCACTCCCACGAGCGCCTCGAAGAGTATGCGGGACGCTTCGATGTCCAGAGTCGCACGGACGGCTGGCGCATCACGTCCCAGGAGCTTGAGCGCCAAGAGAGGCTGGAGGTGCCCAAGGAACGCGGGATACCCGAGCGGCCTGAGGAGCCCGGGCTGCGATGAGCACCCCCGCTCTCTGCGCTACGGGGCTCAGCTTTTCCTATGGCCCGCGCACCGGCTTCTCCCTGTCCGTCCCGGCCCTCACGCTCGCACGTGGTGAGCGCTGCGCCCTGATCGGCCCCTCTGGATCGGGCAAGTCGACGCTCCTGCACCTGCTCGCTGGCATCCTGGTCCCCGGCTCCGGTACGGTCGATCTCGCCGGCACTCCCCTGAGCGCGAGAACGGAGAGCGAGCGCCGCGCCCGGCGCGTCGCCGAGATCGGCCTCGTCTTCCAGGAGTTCGAGTTGCTCGAGTACCTGAATGCCGAGGAGAACGTGCTCCTGCCGTATCGCTTGGCCGGCCACCTGCGCCTCGACGCAGCGGTGCGCGAGCGAGCCGCTGAACTCGCCGCCGCGGCCGGCATTCACAAGCTGCTGCGGCGGCACCCCAAGACGCTGTCCCAGGGTCAGCGCCAGCGCGTCGGCCTCTGCCGAGCCCTCGTCACCCAGCCTGCGGTGGTGCTGGCCGACGAGCCGACCGGCAACCTCGATCCAGCTGCCGCCGAGCGCGTGCGCGAGCTGCTCTTCGCGAGCTGCGCGGACCAAGGCGCCGGCCTGCTGGTCGTCACCCACGACCGCGCCCACCTGGAGTCCTTCGACAGGGTGCTCGACATGTCGGATTGGTCGATTGCAGGATGAGCCGCGTACTCTGGCTATCCCTCCGCCATCTGGCGTACCACCGGCTTCGTTCGGGCTTGGTTGTGGCCTGCCTTGCGGTCGTGCTCGCTGTCCCCGTTGCCGCGACGCTACTGCTGGATCGCTACGACACCGGCATGCGGGCGCGTGCCCGTGAGACCCCCCTGGTGCTCGGGCCCCGCGGCAACCGTTTCGACCTCGTTCTGGCAAGCCTCTACTGGCGCAGCGGCCAGCTGGACAGCTTGCCCTGGGAGGCCTTTGAAGACGTGGCGAACGAGCGCGGCATCGAGGCCGTGCCGATGCATGTGGGCTTCTCTGCCCGCGGCAAGCCAGTGATCGCAACAGGCCCGGAGTACTACGAGCGCCGCGGTCTGCGTCCGCAAACGGGCGGCGTGCCACTGCTTCTCGGCGAGGCCACCCTGGGCAGTGAGGTGGCGGCCTATTTGGGCTTGGGAGCCGGCGACACGCTATTCACCGACCCCGCGGGCCTCTACGATCTCACGCGACCGTCGTCGCTCGAGCTCGAGATCGCCGGGGTCTTTGCCCCCACTGGCGGTCCGGACGACGCGGCGATCTTCACCGACATCAAAACCGCTTGGGTTCTGCTCGGCCTCTACCACGGACACACGGAAGCCGGCGCGGCGCTCGCAGCAGACCCCGAGCTCGAGCTCGGACGTGACGAGACTCACGTGGCCCTCTCCGGCGCGCTGCTCGAATACAACCGTGTGGACCGTTCCACCGGGAAGAGCTTCCACATGCACGGGGATCCCGGAGCCCGCCCGATCAGCGCGGTGCTGCTGTGGCCCTCGTCCCCCAAGGCAGCCACCTTGACCAAGGCGCGCATCAACGCGGAGGATCGCTGGCGCGTCCTCGCACCGGCCGAGATCGTGGACGAACTGCTCAGTGTCGTCCTGCGGGCCAAGCGCCTCTTCGATTCGGTCACGCTGCTCCTCGCGCTGGCCACGGTGGTCCTCGTCGCACTCGTGCTCGCCCTTTCGACGCGGCTCAGGGAGTCCGAGCTGCGCACCCTCGACCGCATCGGCTGCGCACCCGGTACGATCCCCGCCCTCGTGGCGACCGAGGCCCTGGCTATCCTCGTGCTAGCCTCCCTGGTCGCCACCGCCCTCGTCGGCGCCTGCCTCGTTCTTGCACCCCGTTTGGTCCACCTGCTATGAGCCGCCTCTTGCCCGCGCTCTTTCGCTCCACCCGCGCGCTCTGCCTCGCGGGCTTCACCGCGCTCTCCGCTTGCGGCCCTATCGAGGCCCCGCCCACGATCATCGAGAGCCAGCTCATCGTGGCCGCCTCCTGGCCTGTGGGCTATCTGGCCGAGCGAGTCGCGGGATCGGACTTCGAGGTCCAGATGCACATCCCCGAAGACGCCGACCCCCTGCACTGGACGCCCGATCGGCCGGCTCTCGAGGCGATGAACCGTGCAGGCCTGATCGTTCTCAACGGGGCCGCCTTCGAGCCCTGGGCCGAGCGGGCCAGCCTACCGCTCAGTCGTGTCGTTCGGACCGCAGAGGCCTTCGAAGACGATTGGATCGAGCGCTCCAGCGCCACCCACAGCCACGGCCCCCGGGGCGACCATTCCCACGGCAGCGTCGATCCGCACACATGGCTCGATCCTCTGCTGGCCAAGGCCCAGGCCGGCGCGCTCCGCGACGCACTCAGCGCCCGCCACCCAGGCCAGGCTGCTGGCTTCGAGGAGCGCTTTCGCAGCCTCAGCGCGGACCTCGACGAACTGCACAGCGGGTGGAGCGAGTTCACGCAGGCCCTGGACGGCCGCCGAATCCTTGCGGCCCATGGGGCCTATGACTACCTGGCGCGCCGCCACGGCTGGACGATCGACAACTTCGATCTCGACCCCACCCGGGTCCCGGGGGACAAAGACCTCGTGCGGCTCGGTACCACCGCCAAGTCAGGCCCCGCGTTTGCGCTGCTGTGGGAGACCCAGCCCACCCCGGCCGTGGCCCAAGCAGCGGCCAAGGCCACCGGCCTGCCCAACCTTGTCCTCGACCCCGCCGAGGTCCGCTCGGCTGCGGAGGCCGCGTCCGGCCGCAGCTACCTCGACGTACAACGGGAGAATCTCCAAACCCTCCTCCAGGCCACCAAAGCGGGCGATCAATGAGCTCCGAACCCACGATATTTGACCGCATCCTCGACGGCGACATCCCCTGCCACACGGTCTACGAGAACGAGCATGTGCTAGCGTTTCTCGACATCATGCCCCTCTCACGGGGCCACACGCTCGTGATCCCCAAGGAGCGCAAGGCCCGCCTGCACGAGCTCTCGGCGGCATCGGGAGCCGCACTGGGTGAAGCCCTGATCCACGTGGCCCAAGCCGTCGTCCGGGCAACCGGCAGCGACGACTACAACGTGCTGCAGAACAACGGTGCTCCCGCTCACCAGGCCGTCTTCCACGTGCACTTCCACATCATCCCGCGTCTGGGCGAGCGGGGCCTAGGGATCGGCTGGGATGCGGGTACGCTTGAAAATGGCGAGGAGCTCGCTGCGGCAATCCGTGCCGAGCTGATTTAGCCCCGCCGCCCGAGGACCCTGCGGATCAGCCGGCGAGCGGTCCAGGGTCACCCTGCGGATGCCCCTGGACCGGTGCAGCTGCGCACGGGCCGATTTTTGGGGATCAGCCCCCGCAGGCTGCCGCTGCCAAGAAGAGCAACATCACGGGCAAGGACGTGATGACAGCCGCTCGAAAAACGAGGTCGCGCATAGATTCAAGCACCTTTGCGGGCAAAGCCCGCATTCGTCCCGGAATGACCCTCGGGCCACTGACTCACACAGTGGTCCGCATCGCATCCAGGATTCGGGGGAAGAGAAGAGGTCGATTTCAAAATGGAACCCAAGGGCGCCGCAGCGCCCGAGCCAAGGGCTCCACAGGGACTACTTGCCGCCGCACGCTCGTAACGAAGTGACTATTCTCTATTCGCTGTCGGAACGATTCTGGACCCATTCTCCCAGCGTGGCCCCTCCCCCCCCTGAACCCAACTGGGCGCGCCTGCGCGCGGCCCTCGAGGCTGCCCTCGATCTGCCGGAGAATGAGCGCTCCGGGGCCCTCGCACACAGTCTGAGCGACGCGCCTGAGCTGCTCCGCGTAGGGCGCGACATGCTCGATCGGGATGAGGGCGAGAATGGAGCCACCCCACTGGAGCGCAAGCGCGGGGTTCCGCTTCGCATCGGCCCGTACCTCACGCGTCGCACGATCGCGACGGGCGGGATGGGAACCGTCTACCTGGCGGTCCGCGACGACGGGGAATTCCGCCAGCAGGTTGCGATCAAATTGATCCGGCCGCACATGGACACCGAAGAGGTCCTCGCCCGCTTCCGGCGCGAGCGCCAAGTGCAGGCCGGGCTCTCCCACCCCAGCATTGTCCGGCTGCTGGACGGCGGCGCCACCGCCGACGGCCTCCCGTACCTCGTCATGGAGTACGTCGAGGGCGTCCGGATCGATCGCTACTGCGACGAGAACCGGCTCACGATCCCCGAGCGGCTCCAGCTCTTTCGTTCCGTTGTCCAGGCCGTCCAGCACGCCCACGGGCAGCTTGTGGTGCACCGCGACATCAAGCCCTCGAACATCCTGGTGGCGGACGGTGTCCCCAAGCTGCTCGACTTTGGAATCGCCAAGGTGCTGGACACCGAGAAGCAGGCCCAGGACAGCGAGGTCACGCGCGAGACCCTCGGCTTCCTTACGCCCTCCTACGCCAGCCCCGAGCAGCTGCGCGGCGCGCCGGTCACGGTCGCCAGCGATCTGTACTCGCTGGGCGCGCTCCTGCACCTGCTGCTCACCGGCCTGCCCCCGCACGATCTTGCGGGCCTGTCCCTCGCCGAGGCCCAGACGCAGGTGACGACCGAGCCCGTCCCGCGGGCCAGCTCCACCGTGCGCAGGCGAACGCATACTCCCGGCGGCTCCGATGCCGAGGCCGCAGCAGCCGCGCGTGCCGTCACCGATCGGGGCCTCGTGCGCGCGTTGCGCGGCGACGTCGATCGCATTCTCGCGATGTGCCTGCGCCAAGAACCTCTGCGGCGCTATGCGTCCGCAGCGGCTCTCGACGACGACATCGCCCGCCACCTTTCCAACAGGCCGGTGCTGGCTCGAACCGACAGCTGGGTCTACCGCTCGAGCAGGTTTCTGCGGCGCCACCGCGCCCTCGCCCTCGCAGCGACTAGCTCGATCCTGATCCTCGGAGCAGGCCTCGCCTACAGCAGGATTCAAAACGCAAGGATCCTGCGTGCGCATCGGGACACCACCCAGCAGCGCGACCTCGCGGACCAGCGCCTGAGCCAGCTCCGACGCCTGAGCAGCGATGTGTTGCGGGAGGCCAAGGGCCTCTACCTCCGGGTGCCCGAGGCGCTCGAACGGACGGAGCGCTTGCTGCAGGTTCTAGAGCAGCACGCCGGCCAGGCCGCGAGTCTGGCCCAGAGCGATCTGCCCGCTCTTTGCGATACAGCCGAGCTCTACATCGCGCTGGGCGAAACACGCTACAACAGCCGGAACTCTCACCTCGGACTTCCTGACAAAGCCCAGGTGAGCTACGCCAAGGCCTTGGAACTGCTCGACCAGGCGCGCGCACTCGCACCCAGCGACGTGCGCGCGGCAACGCTCTCCGCACAGGCCCTTGAGCAGGTCGCCTCCGGACACGTGGTCAACGGCGACTTGGAGGACGCTGCCGCCTGCCATCTTCAGGTGCTCGAAATGCTCAAGCCCCTGCGGCCGGAGGCGGAGAACGCGGACGGCCGCCTCATTCTGCGCCGCTGCACGGCCCTCGACAGTCTCTCTCGGGTGCGCTCGATGCAGGGCCGCTTCGACGACGCTCTCGCCCTGGCCCAGACCAATCTGCAGGCTTGGAAGGGCTACTACGCTGCGCGGCCCGGGATCCAGTACACCCAGCGCGGGCAGATCGCCATCGCCGAGATGGTGGTGGCCAATGCTCACATGTATCGCCGCGAGTACATGCCCGCCCTGGCGCTACTCGAGGACGTAGAGACCGACCTTTGGCAGACCGTCGCAGACCACCAGGGCTCCGGGGATGGAGCACGCAGCTGGATCATGGCCGCGCGGGAAAAGGCCTCCGTACTGCAGGCTCTTGCAGTCCCCGGCGCGAAGGAGCTCTTGGCCAAGTGCATCGAGATCCTGCGGGCTGGTCACGCCAAGGCGCCGGATGACCTACGGGCCTATCGGGATCTGCTGATCGCCCTTCTGCAGCGCACGCAGTTCGAGTTGGACGCCGGGCCCAGTCCTGCGGCGGAAGCCGCGGCGATGGAGTCGTACACGGTGGCAAAGGAGATCCAGGACAGGTGGCCCGACCTGGCGAACAACCAGGTCAAGTTCGCGAACGCCCAGCGGATGCTGGGGCTGCTGCGTCACAGTCAGGGCTCACTGGCCGAGGCCGCGGAGCTGATTGGCTCCGCCTGCCGCAACCTGCGCGGCATCCACGAAGCGGCTCCCGATCACTGGGGCGTTCGGGCGCTCTACGACACCGCATGCATCGATCGGGCGGAGCTGCAGCTGACGATCGCCAGCGGAGACCCTGATACCAGTGTCAAGCGCAGCGCCCTAATGCGCGCCCAGGGCTATCTGGAGCGCGTCATCCAAGCGACCGATCAGGATCGCCGGGACGGCATCGGGGGCGAACAATCCCTGGAACTCGGAAGGAGCGCACGGGCGCTGGGCACCCAAGTGGCCGAGCGCCTCGCCGCCCTCGACTGACCCCGGCCCACCGGCCCCGCACTCACTCTGGGTCGAGCAGCTTGCGCAGCCACATGCGTGCAACACGCCAGGAGCGCTCGACGGTATTCGTGGACACCTCCAAGACCTCGGCGGTCTCAGCGATCGTCAGCCCCGCGAAGTAGCGCAGTTCCACGAGCCGGGCTAGCTCCTCATCCATTGAGGCCAGCTTGGAGATCGCGTCGTTCAGCTCGACGATATCGATGTCCTGTTCCTCGAAGGTGTGCAGGACCTCGTCCAGCCCGGTGCCACGGTCCCCGCCGCCACGCTTGGCGGCGGAGCGGGCCCGTGCGTGGTCCACAAGCACATGCCGCATCGCCATCGCTGCTGTGCGCAGGAAATGCACGCGACCGTTGAAAAGGCGCGTGTCCTCCGTGCCCAGCGTCCGCATCCAAACCTCGTGGACCAAGGCCGTGGGCTGCAGCGTGTGGTCTTCAGACTCCGACCGCATGCACGCCTCCGCCAGCCGCCGCAGCTCTTCATAGAGCAGCGGCAGCAATTTCTCCGCCGCCCCCTTTTCCCCTGCGTTCATGCGATGCAGCAGGAGGGTGGCTTCTTCGGGCTGGATGGCCATGGAAACGATGGTACCGGGGGAGCGGACTGCGGAATTTGGCTTAGAGGAACTCGACCCGAACCGGAGCCGAGAAGTTGCTGGTGTTGCCCGGGTTCACGTCCCGGTACCAGGCCTGGAAGTGCCAGATGTCGCCGGGCATCACCTCGGAGGCCGGAGTCGTCGGAATCGCAGCGAGATCGATTTCGAGCGAGAACGTCCCGGCCCCCGAGACCTGCCCGACCTGGGCGATGTAGCGGCCGATGGTCCCACCGAGGCAAAGCCGTCCCTGGCTGCCGCCAGCAAAGGGCACGTCGCCAGGGGTCAGGGAAGCCAGGAAGTAGGTGAAGACTCCGGGGGGAGCATCTTCGAGCCGTAGTCCGAACTCGTTGACATGGACGACGCTGGATCCCTCGGCCACGGTCTGGGCGAAGGTCCCGGTGCTGTTGGGCTCCGCGCTGCAGTAGTCCTGGCTGATCGGATCCTGCGTCAACACCAGGGCCTCGTCGCTGCCATCGAGCTCGACCCGGCTGAGCAGGAAGCGCCCGCTCGGGCTGGCGTGCATGCCGTGCTCGCCACCGATGAGGTCGGTGATCTCAGCCCCCTGGAACACGAAGCTGCCCTTGCGCAGCATCGGCTCCAATCCCCGCATCGCGATGCGGTCGCCCAGGGCGGTGTTGACCCGCACCAGGTAGATCGGATCCCCGGCATCGCTGAGGAAGAGGTTGAAGTAGCCGATGCTCAGCACCGTCGGATTGACCGATCCGGGCAGCGTGTCCCCTTCGCGCAGGAAGACGGCCCCGTCGAGCACGATCAGCTCGTCGTCGGTCGTGCTGCCGCTCAGCAGACCGCTGAAGGCGGTCGAGCCCGATGCGTTCGAGGCCGACGCCTGCACCTGCTGGGTGGCCCAGGTGCGGCCAAGCACGGGCGATGTTCCGCCGCCCTGGGCCAGCAGCGTGGTGGCGTTCTGGTAGAGCACGTGCGGCGAGGGCGATGCGAGGGGCCCCAGTAGACCGGACCAGGTGCCCGTCCCATCGTCCTGGAAGCTCACCGCGTTGTCGCCGTTGTTGAAGGCCACGAACGGCGTGGTCTGGCCGGGGAAAATGTCGCCAGAACTCCCGAGCAGGGTCTCCGAGAGAATGACGCCGGATCCGTCGACCTCGATGTTCACCAGGCAGGAAAGGGGAATCGGCGCGACGGCGGGCGCGTCGACTAGGCAGCGCACCAGGAGCTGGTTGCTGCCGTTGACCTGCACCTTGAACATGTTCGTGTAGGTGGCTGCCCCAAGACCGAGCCCCGAAGCGTCCGTACCCTCGTTGAGGATGAAGTTGTTCGAGTAGTACAGCTGGAAGCCTGCGGCGGTCCGCCAGAGGGTGGTTCGATTGCCGGCGGGATCGAGGTCCATGTCCAAGAACTCCTCGATGGGGCCGCCGGCTCCACCGGCCGTGCCCTCGGCGAGCACAATTCCGCCGTTGACGACCTGGACCTCATCGGCCCCGGGGTCGGGGTTGTCGGTCTGGACGAACGACACCCAGTCACCGGAGTTGTTCACGCGCAGGTGACTGAAGCTGACGACCCGGTCGCCGTTGCTGAGGAGGCTGCCCTCGCGCAGGAGGCCCACGCTTTGGGTTTGCGCCTGGGCGGAGCCCATGGCTGGAAGGAATAGGAGAGGGAGGAGGTGTTTCATTGTGGATCGTGCCCTTGGAGCACCGTTGGCAGAGGTCTCGGAAGCCCAATGGCTTCCGCTCGCCCTCCCTGAGCGCGCTGGCCCCCTGGCCTCCCCCAAGAAGCTCCAGAAAGCCCGGTTCAGAGCCCCGCCTTTGAAAGGATTGGCCCAAAAATCGAAAAACTCGGTTACAGTCGGCTTACCTCCAAATCCCGCTCGCCTATGCGTCTCCGCTTGCCTCACCTGCAAAGGCACCTGTGGCCGATTGTCGCCTGCTGCACCCTGGCACCCTTCTCCGGTTCCTGCAGCCAAGCCAAGCCCCAGCCTGCTCCTGTTCACGCTCCTCCCCCCCCGGTTCCCCAGAACCTGGAGGAGTACGACTCAACCCTCGTCGTGGCGATCCACGACAGCGTCGAGGCCCTGGAAGCCGAGTCCAGCGATCCCGAGGGCTGGCTTCGCCTCGGCAAGCTCTACGAAGCCCACCAGCTCCACGACTACGCGGTCCAGGCCTACGAGCAAGCCGTCGCCCTGGCGGGCGACAACCCCAAGGCCTGGTACCGGCTCGCGATCTCGCGATCCAAGCGAGGCGACCTCCCGACCACTCTTGAGGCCTTCGAAGCGGTGCACAGGCTCGCCCCTGACTACGCGCCGGCCTGGCGTCGAGAGGGCCGGTTTCTGCTCGAAATGGGGCACCCCATCGAGGCGGGCAGCGCCTTTGCCCAGGCGCTGAAGCACGCCCCAAGCGATACCAGCGCTCGGCTCGGGGTCCTCGCCATCGCGCTCGAGGAGGGCGATGCCGACGCCGCCCTTGCTGGGCTTGACTCGCTCGGCAAGGTCTCCCCCGGAGAGCAGGCCCTCTGGCATCGGCTGCGCGGCCGCGCCCTCGCGCAGCTTGGCCGGGAAGCGGAGGCCGAGGTCGAGCTTGCCAAGGGCCGGGGCGCTCGACCGGGGGGCTCCGATCCCTGGTCCAGGGACGTGGCCAAGTACAAGGTCGGCGAGTCGGCCCTCGTGCTGCGCACCGATCGACTCCTCGCCCGTGGGCAGGTCAACGAAGCTCTGGCGCTCCTGCGCCCGCTCGAGGAAAAGGGCACCGACGATGTGCGCGTCTGGCGCCGCTTGGGCAGCGTGTACACAAGGCTCGGGAAGCACCGCGCCGCAGCGCGATCCCTGGAGCGTGCCTGCTTCCTTGAGCCGCACAGGGCCAAGGGCTGGCTCGCCACTGCGGTCGCCCAACGTGCCGCCGGAATGCTCGACAAAGCCTGTAAATCCAGCGTTCGGGCCTTCGAACTAGACCCGTCGTTGGCCTCCGCTGCCCTCCTGCGGGCGGACCTACTGCTGGGTACCGGGCAACACCAAGAGGTCGTCGACCTCTGCGACAAGAACTCCTTCCAAGGGAGAGATCAGGCGGAGCTCCTCGCCGCGTCCGGCAAGGCCTGCGTGGAGCTCCAGGCCGAGGATGAAGCGCTCCTGCGTTTCGAAAAGGCCCTGGCCCTCTGTCCCGAGCTACCCGATCCCTGGGCCGGCACAGCCCTGGTCCACCTGCGTGCCGGCAGGGCCGAGCCCGCTAGGCAGGCCATCGAGGCCCTGCGCAAGCTGGCTCCGGACCACTCCATGCTCACCCCGCTCGAGGAAGCGCTCGCGTCCCTGATCACCCAGCCCGCCACCATTCACCAGCCCCGATGAACTTCCCCCCCGGCCACGCTGCGACTGCCTGCTCGATGCTTCTCGCCTGGCTGGCCGGATGCGGCGGGGAACCAGGCGGTAGCGTCGAGGAGGCCGGTGAAGGCGCAACGGCGGGCGTGGAGACCGGGCCCGCCTGGTTCGCGGACGAATCCGCTGCGCGCGGTCTGACCTTCCACCACCGTTCGGGCCACGACGAGCGCTACTTCTTCCCCGAGCTGATGGGCTCGGGAGCCGCCTTGTTCGACATGGATCAAGACGGGGACCTGGATGCCTTCTGCGTGCAGAGCGGCGACCTCGAGAGCGGACCAACGACCCCCGCTGGACACCGCCTGTTCCGCAACGACGGAAGCGGCCACTTCGAGGACGTTACCGCGGGCACCGACATCGCTAGCGCGCACGGCTACGGCATGGGCGTTGCCGTGGGCGATCTCAACGGCGACGGAGCACCCGACCTGTACGTCACCCAGGTTGGTCCCAACCTGCTGCTGCTCGGCGACGGTGCGGGGGGCTTTCGGGACGCGAGCCAAGAGTCCGGCGCTGACGATGCGGGCTGGGGAACAAGCGCCTGCCTGTTCGACTATGACCGCGACGGCGACCTGGACATCTTCGTTGCCAACTACATCGATTGGTCCCTCGCCGGCGAGCAGGACTGCAACGACCCCAGCGGCTTGCCCGATTACTGTGGCCCGACCAGCTACGACGCCCCCTCCATCGATGCGCTGCTGCGCAACGACGGCGAGGGACGCTTCACCGACGTAACCATGGAAGCCGGCATGGGAAGCACGCCGGGCAATGGGCTCGGCGTCGTTCCCGGAGACTATGACGGCGACGGCTGGATCGACCTCTTCGTGGCCAACGACCTGAATGCGGACCGCCTTTGGACCAACCGCGGGGACGGCACGTTCGTGGATCGCGGAGAATTGGCGGGCGTCGCGCTCTCGCCCTACGGCGGCCCCCGCGCCGGCATGGGTGTGGACGCGGTCGACCTGGAGGGCGATGACGACCTGGACCTCTTTGTCGTGCACATGGCACGCGAGCACGACGGGCTCTATCGCAACAAGGGACGCTTCTTCGTCGAAGAGACCGCCCGTGTAGGCATCAGCTCCGAGACCTTTCCGATGACCCGCTTCGGGGTCGGTTTCCACGACTTCGACGCCGACGGCAACCTGGACCTCTTTGTCTGCAACGGCCGGGTCAACCTCACGATGGCGCCCATCATCGAGAGTGACGCCTACGCCGAACCCAACAGCTTGATGCGTGGCGGCTCGGACGGCCGCTGGAGCGCACGCACGGCCCTCGCGGGCCCCCCGGCATCCTGCATTCGCACCAGTCGGGGCGCGGCCTTTGGGGACATCGATGGCGACGGAGCGACCGATGTCCTGATCATCAACCGGGACGCCCCGGCCCAGCTGCTACGCAACGTCCTCTCATCGGGCAACCACTGGCTCGGCGTACGCCTGGTCGATGGCGGCGCCGAGGCCCTCGGAGCCTCAGCCCGCATCGAACTGCCGACGGGACCCCAGCGGCGCGAGTGCAAACCCTCCTACAGCTACTGCAGTTCAAGCGATCCGCGCCTGCACTTCGGTCTCGGCCAAGCGGACGAAGTGCCTCTTGTGAAGGTGCGCTGGCTCGACGGGACCGAGGAATCCTTCGGTCCCTTCGCCGCCGACCGCTGGATCGAGCTGATCCGCGGCGAAGGCACCTGAGCCCCCCCATCAGCGGGCGCCGATGCAGATCAGTTCCGCCCCGGTACGGTGGAAGAGCTGGCCGCCAGCATAGGACACCGAGTTCGCAGTCCACACGCCCCCGGCCGGGCCCAGGTCGTTGACGGCCAGCAGCGCCGCCGGTCCAAAGTCCGCCTCCCCAGCGTCCAACACGTAGACGACCCCACAGGCAAGCGTGAAGTAGAGCCGCTCACCAACCGCGGTGGGCGATCCGTTGAAAACCCAGTCCCAGCCGTCCCAGCGACAGCGGTCGTCGCCCGTGACCTCGATTCCCGCCGAATTGAGCGGCCGGGCCGTGCGCGGCGTGCGCCAGAGGTGCTCGGGCTTCCCGTCATCCCTCCACAGTCGGTCGGTCGGCACCTCCAGGTAGCGCGCATCCCCGCTCTGCGGGTCGATTCGCGCAAAGGAATAGGGAGCCCCCAGGGTCGGCTTGCCCCAGGCAGTCGCGTAGCACTGGAAGAAGACGTGCCCATTGGCCGCGATCAGCGAGTAGCGCGCCGGCATGACGGGCCGCTCCAGATCGACGCCCTCGGTCGTCTGAAGGCGCCCGGCTTCGTCGTCGTAGGCCGTCTGCCCCACGCCCTTCTGCAAGGAGATCTCACGCTTGACCTCGCCTGTCGTGCGGTCCAGAACCACCAGTACGCCGTGGGGCTTGCCCAGCAGCCAGTACACAAACCGCTCGTCATAGGCCATCGTCTGCAGCGAGCCTTCGACCTTGCTGCGGGACTCCTCGTAGCGCCACAGGGCGCGGCCGGCCGCTTCACCGGTGACGGCCGTCAAGCTGATCCCCACCGGCCGCTCGGGGACTTTGTGGGGACCGCCCCGCGCATGCAGCACCGCGGGGCCAGCGGCGGTCTGCATCAGGGTCGGTGCATTGTAATGCGTCAGCGCGTCCTCGCTACGCCACAGGACCTCGCCGCTGGCCGCATCGAGCCCGAGCAGCACGTGCCAGCGGTTCTCCATCTCGTCGGCTGCAGCCTCGCCCTCCACCGAGGGCGCCGGTACCGGCTCCATGTGAACGAGCACCTTCCGTGCAGGCACTGTGCTTTCGTCCCGCACGAGGAAAGGCTCGAACTGCTTGTTGAATGGCCCGTCGAAGGTCGGGGTGTAGCGCCGTTCCCAAACCGCTTCGCCGTCGTGCGTAAAGCAGGCCACTACGCCGCACGCGTTGGTGAACCAAACGTGCTCGCCGTCGGCAACCGGGGAAGCGCTCGTCCCGTCGGAAAACGGGTAGGTGTAGATCGCCGGCACTTCCCCCGCCAGGGGCCGAGACCAGAGCTGCTTGCCCGTGGCCCGATCCAGGCACAGCGCCACGATGTGCTTGCCCGCGACCGAGCGCTTCTCGATCGCGTGGCTATAGAGGGCCGCCTCCTCTGGGCTCAACGCGTCTTCCGCGCTCCAGGGCCGCATGCAGGCCACGAACACCCGATCGCCGACGACCGCGATGCCACCTTGCCCGGTCTCCGGCAGCGGCGCACGCCACAGGATCCCCTGCCCGGACCGTACGCTGAACTCGAGCGGCGGCGCCGGCCCCTCCGCGGACCAGTTGCCGTTCGGGCCCGCGCCCTGGGGCCAGTCGGCGCTGTCTTGGGCACAGGGACTCGGGCGGGCAGCCACGGCGGATGTCATTGCCAGCCCGGCGAAGATGAGCAGGATGGGGATGCGCATGCCCACAGACTAACCGGCCAGGTTGGCCAGGAGCTCTCTCCCGCTTAGGCCGTACCGCCCACCGCTTCTAGCCAGGCCAGTCCGTGCTGTTCGTCCGGCTCGAGGTAGTGCCCCTCGCTCCACTCGTTGAGGGAGGCCACCATCACCAGCGGGTCGTCCAGCGCCTGGGGAGAGCGAAACGCCCGTGCCCGCGCGAGCGCCTCAGCGAAGAGCCCCGGGTGCTCGCCGGTGATCACGGGCGACCACGGGTACTTGCCAGGCCGCTCTTTCCCGAAGTCAGCCGCCCGCGGAGACGCGTCCCAACCGGGCGATACGGCCGGCATGTAGGGCAAACCTGAACGCTCGGCAAAGCTCCCCCACTGGGTGGCGCGCAGCTCGGCGTACTCGCGGTAGTCCTGGAGCTTGGGCCCCTTCCAATCCGGAAGAAACACGTAGTGGGTCACGCTGTCAAAACCGGCTGCCGCCAGGCTCCCGATGCAGGCAGCCGAGGGCTCCACCGCTGCCAGGTGCAGGTCGGGCATGCCCCGATTGCGCAGCCAGCGGCGTGCTCCAGCCACCGCGCGCGCAGCACCCTCCAGCCCGAGCTCTGCGAGGAAAAAGGTCGAATCGTAGATCGAGAAGTACAGGCGTCCCTCGACCGTGATGTAGTTGGGACGCCAAAAGTAGTTCTCCGCCAGTATGGCGATGAAGCGCACGAAGTCGTCGACATCCGAGGCTACCCTGCGGCTTGCGTCGATCACCGGTCCGTCCGGATGGCGCACGGGTAGGACGCGACGCGGCATCCGATTGGCCCACATCGCCGCGAAAGGCATCGACCGGCCCTCCTCGCAGCCCAGGTAGCCTTGATCCAAGGCCGTCTCAAAAACCCGCTTCCCCCGGCACCAGAACACGCCGTGGATGAGGGCGTCCACCCCGTGCTCCCGCGCCTGACGCAGCCGCCGGCCGCAGGCGCTGGGGTCGCGATCGTCGTAGGTGCCATCTAAGGGCAGCCGCGGCTGGCGGTGCCCCGGAAACCTCGGACGACACCCCTGGACCAATTCCCATTCTGTAAAACCGGGGTGGAAGCTCTCGTCCCGCTCGGGGATCGGGTGCCAGCCGGAATAGACGTAGGCCGCAACGCGCATGGGCCCCTACCTTGCGAAGCCCAGCCTTGGAACGCGAGACCCGAGGCCTCTGGCCGCTATGCTGGGCGCCCCATGGACAGCCCCCCCATCGGTATCGACCTGGGCACGACCAACTCAGCTGTCGCCGTCTTTCGGGGCGGTGCGCCCGAGCTCCTGCCCAACGCCCACGGACAGTTCCTCACCCCCTCCATCGTTGGGGTCCTGGACTCCGGTGAAGTCATCGTAGGAGCCGCGGCTGCGGAGCTTGCCGTCGTGGCACCTGAGCGCTGCGCGGCGACCTTCAAGCGCTGGATGGGCGAGGACAAGCAGGTCGAGCTGGCCGGACAGACTTTCACGCCGCCCGAGCTGTCCGCGATCGTTTTGCGCAGCCTGAAGGCGGACGCCGAAGCCGCCCTGGGGCCCGGGATCCAAGGTGCGGTGATCACGGTGCCTGCTTACTTCGACCAGGTGCAGCGGGAGGCGACGAGGCGAGCCGGCGAGCTGGCCGGCCTCGAGGTCAGGCGCATTGTGAACGAGCCCACCGCCGCCGCGTTGACCTACGGCTTCCACCAGCGCAGCGCCGATCGCCGCCTGCTGGTCTTCGATCTCGGCGGCGGAACCTTCGACGTCACCATCATGGAGATCTTCGAGGGCGTGCTCGAGATCCAGGCCACGGCCGGGGAGAGCAGGCTCGGGGGCGAGGATTTCACCGACCTGCTGCTCGGGCGTGCACTGCGCCGGATGGATCGCTCCCTGGAGGTCGCCGAATTCCGAGAGCCGAAGCTCGTTGCCCGCCTGCGCTCGGAAGCCGAGACCGCCAAGCGCATCTTCAGCAGCTCCGACTCCGCCCTCCTACGACTTCCCGAGACCGACGGAACGGTGGACCCCGCTGGGCCGACCTGGGACCTGGGTGCGGCGGAGTTCGAGGAACTCTGTGAGCCCCTGCTCGAGCGCCTACGGCGCCCGGTTCTGCGAGCTCTGCGCGACGCCGACCTCAGCCCCGAGCGGGTAGACCAGGTGCTGCTCGTGGGCGGCGCCTCCCGAATGCCCGTCGTCAGGCGCTTGGTCACTGAACTCTTCGGACGCCCGCCGCGACATGAGATCGACCCCGACCAGGCCGTCGCCCTTGGTGCAGCCGTCCAGGCCGCACTGGTGGCCGATGACGCCGCAGTCGAAGACCTTGTCGCCACCGATGTCTGTCCCCACACGCTCGGCGTCGAGATCTCCAAGGAGATGGGAACGCGGGTCGTGCACGGCTACTACTTCCCGATCCTTCACCGCAACACGACGATCCCCGTCAGTACGGAGGAAAGCGTGTACACGATGCATGACAACCAGGAGATCATCTCGGTGCGGGTTTACCAGGGAGAGGGTCGGCGCGTCGAGGACAACACCTATCTGGGTGAGCTGGAAGTGCCGGATCTGCCGGCCCACAAGAGTGGGCTTGAGGTTTGCCTGCGCTTCACCTACGACCAGTCGGGCTTACTGGAGGTCGAAGCGTTCGTGCCCTCCACAGGTAAGAAGACCTCCACCATTTTCCGCCATCACGCCAAAGCCCTCGGTGACGGCGAGCTGAAAGCCGCGGCCAAACGCATGCAGGGCCTCAAGTTCTATCCACGCGAGGACCTCGGCCATCAGCGTCTTCTGCGCTATGCCGAGCGCTGCTTGCCCGAGCTGGCCCGCTTCCAGAGGGAACAGCTCGAGGAGCACGTCGATGCCTTCGACCGCGCGCTGCACCACTCGAGCCCCGAGTCCTTTGAGGATGCGCGGCGCAGCCTGCTCAACTCTCTCTCCGCCCTGGGCCTCGCGTTCGACGGAGCGGAAGAATCCGAGGAGCCTGGCGATGGCGAAGTCTGAAGCACGCCTCGCCTACCTCCGCAGCACACTGGAGCTGGATCCAGCCAACCAGGCGGGCCGCATCCTGGAGCTGCGCCGGGCCCATCGAAATTCACGCCCAGAATCCGGCGCGCCGCGGACCCCGGATCATGTGCATGCGCAACGCGTCCAGCGAACCCGGGAGAGCGCCGAACGACTGCTGATCGCTGCTGGGCGTGCCTTTTGGGATGAAGACTTCGACGCCGACGATGCGCTATCTCCGCTTGGTTCCGAGGATTTCCCCGACCTCGCTAGGCTGCACCAGCGTCTGCGGCGGGTGGCCGGGCATCGGGATCAGGTGCTCGCGGCCGGGGAGCTCAATGGAGTAGACCCCAACTTCTTCGAGGCCCTCTGCCTGATCCTGGTCGCCCCCGAAGCCGAACGCGTCGAGCACCGCCGTCTCACCCTCTCCGCCATGGGCGCGCGCCGCCTGCGACTCCTGGGCCAAAGGAGCGCCAAGGCCCTCCACAGGCACGCACCCGAGGTCTACGCGCTCGAGAAACCGTGGCTGGACGACGTCCGCCACGCCAAGCGCTACCTGCGCGAGGCCGGCCCCGTCGGTGGTACCCTGGGCTGCTTCGGCGCCTACCTCATCTTCCGGCTGGCCCGCTTCCTCTACACCTGGCTGGTGGACTGAGCATGGACCCCTCCCCTGCACCGGACTGGGATCTGCTGCCCGACCAGCCCCAGGCGTTCTTCACCCTGGCGGACGGCTTCTCGCGCACCGACCTCAAGCGCGCCTACACGCGGCTCATCAAGGTCTTCAAGCCCGAACGTCATCCCACCGAGTTCCAACGCATCCGTGCAGCCTACGAGCTCCTGGATGGCCAGCTGCGGCACGGATCGCCCGGTCCGTCGGGCCCCATGGGCCGTCCTGTACCCCCGGTTTCCTCGGGCCCCGACTGGGCGCCCCGCCCCCAATGGGCTTCCGAGGAGCCCGAGGTCAGGCAGGTCGACGCCCTCGCTGTCCTGGAGTCGAGCGGACCCGCCGCGCTGGCCAAGGCCCTGCGCGAACACCGACACAAAAGCAGCCGTGCCTGGGTGCAGTTCGCCTTGCTCGAGGAGGAGCTCAGCGGGGACGCCCACGCAGCGATCGCTCAGCTCCTGGCCGGCATCCGCGAGACCGGCGGCAGCACCGGGCTCTTCGCGCTGCTGTGGGGCCTGGTCCGCGAACCCCAACCGGTCGCCGACGGGGCACGTCTCGTGCAGGAACTGACCCAGGCGGCCAGTTCAAGCGCGGAGGCGCCAGCCGCCATCGGCCCCAACGCCTACTGGCACCTGACCGAGCCGCTCTGGATGCTGCTCGCTGACAACGTGCCCTCCGCCCAACTCCACAAGCTCTTGGAACGCTGTCACCGCTTGGTTGGGGAGGAGGGCAGCCGCGGCCGACTGATCGTCAGCGTCCGGCTGCTGCGTCGCGCGGCACCGCGGGCAGAGCCCGCATGGCTCGATGAGCTTCAGGCCGAGATTCAGGAGCGCTATTCCGAGCTGAGCGACGATCTCCAGGACGAGGTGGACCTCGCCCTCTGGCTGCACGAATCCCTGGACGGCCGCGACGAGCTCGACCCGGCGCAGCCCCCAGGGGATCTGCTGGACGCCGCGCTCATGGCCATCCTCGCGGGCGAAGAGGTCGCTGCGGATCGCGCATTCCTCGAAGCGATGGTCTGGATCGGCGATCACCCAGCCGAGCACCTGGCCCAGTTCGATCCCGAGTCCACCCTCTCGGTCGGCATCACCGGCCCCCTGCACTATTGGGCCGCCGAGCTTTCGAGCCGCCGCCCCGACAGGCGCGAGCTGGATGAAGCAACGGGCAAGCGCCGCGTCATCGAGTTGCTGCAGCGCATCGAACATCGCACCGACCGGCACTGGCTGGGCAAACTCTGGAGCCTGATCTCCTTCGTGACCATCGGGCTTTGCTTCGTGGCCGTGGTCGGCCCCTGGGCATTGCTAGGTCAGTTCGGGCTCATGGACGACAGTCGCGCAGTCGCCGCAGCGATTGCGCTGACGACCCTGATGATCATCGGCTACTTCCGCGGTCTCCCCACGCGCCTCCTCGGACGGCTCTGGCGGCCCATGGCGCGCCGCCTCTATGCGCGCCTTTGGCGGGCCATGATCGCCGAGTTCTTCACCGAGTCTCCGATGCCGGTCGAGGCTTTCCTCCACCATTGCGCAGATGTCGAAACCCCAGGCATCACGAACCAGTACCACGTTGTTCTCAGCGTTGACGGGGACACCGGGGTGGAACTCTATGCCCTCGCGCGCCGCTTCCTCTAGCCCGCAAGCGTCAGGCGTTGCGGTCCAGCTGGAGTCCGAGTGAACAGTCCCGACCGAGGCTTTCGACCAGGGAATCCACAGTCTTCTCGACCGCAGACTCGAGTCCGAACAAGAGGCCCGAGGAACCGCCGTTCTCTGCGCCGTCGAGAAACGCAAACAGGTCTCTAGCCCCGGAATGCCCAGACTTGCTGAGCCGCTCGGTCAGCAGCTTGAACGAGGGTTCAAACGCATTGGACCAGTCGAACGCGATCCCGAAATCGCTTGTCAACCGCTCGCCCGATGCCGCGATTCCGGCCTGTTCGAAAGCCTCGCCCATCGCATGCCGAACCAATGCCCTAGTCGCGGCCTGGGTGCCGGACGCGATGCCCGAGAGTTCGAGCTTTAGGGTCTCTTCGAGCTGCACGAACAGCTCGGCAAGGCTCGTGACCAGGTCCCGAGACCCGGTGCCCTCCTGGTATGCGCTCAGCGCTTCGGACCGATGGACCCCCTCGGCGACCCGCAATGCAGCAAGGATCCCTGGACGTCCCCGCGCCGCGCTCCGCACATCCGCCAAGCTCGCGCGTACCCGGACCAACCAGACTCCCAGCGCGCGCAATCCTTCCGCGCTTCCGCCACCCCTGCGTCCGTCCCTGCGTCCACCTTTGCCGCCCCCGCTCCCGTTCGGATTGAGGCGCTGCACGGGCGGGACACGCAGCGGCCGGATCGACTCTGCGTCCCGAATCCCGTCTATCCCACCTGCCTGCATCAAAGTGGAATATCGACGGCCCCAGGCCCCCATCTAAACAGGAAGTCGTAAAGGCGCAGGAGATTCAGTCTGAGCCATGCACATCGAAGGCTCGCGATCGGCGTTGGCGCTAGGCTTCCAGAACCCCCAGTCCGTATCACCTCCCCCGCCCATGCAAATCTCCCACGTAATCCTCGGCCTCGCCCTCGGCCTGGCGCCCATAGCCAGCACGGCTTCCACCACACCGCTCGCCGGTCCCCAGGACCAGGGCTACACCGTTGACGAGCTGCCCGCGATCCTTCCCCAGCGCGACCAGGCCGCCGCCACCAACGCACTCCTGCGCGACAGGCTGGACACCCTGCTCCCCCGCCTGATGCGGGAGAGCGGCCTGGAAATGTGGCTAGTGATCAACCGCGAGTACGCCGAAGATCCCGTCTACCTGACCCTGGTCCCCGCGCCCGTTTTCGCCGCACGCCGCACGACGATCCTGGTCTTCCATGACCGCGGCGAAGGGGCCGGCGTGGAGCGACTTACCGTCAGCCGCTATGCCCTTGGCGACTTCTACGCATCGGCCTGGCAAGAGGGAGGCAGCGACGACGCCCAGTGGGCGCGTTTGCGGGAGGTGATCGCGGAGCGCGACCCGCAGTCGATCGGCATCGACACCTCGACCCACTGGGCCCACGCGGACGGGCTCAGCGCCGGCCTTCGGGACCGGCTTCAGACCGCTCTCGGCGAGCCCTATGTGGACCGGCTGCAGAGCGCAGAGAACCTGGCGATCCGCTGGCTGGAGACGCGCACTCCCGCCGAGCTTGAGGTCTACCCGCAGCTGGTCCACCTGGCCCGCCGCGTCATCGCCGAGGCCTTCACCAACGGCGTCATCACGCCTGGCATCACCACCACCGACGACGTCGCGTGGGCTATTCGCCAGCGCTTTAGCGATCTCGGGCTGCCGATCTGGTTCCAGCCCTACTGCAACGTGCAGCGCAAGGGGATGATCCCCCCCGCCGACAGCGTCATCTGGGGCCAAAGCGGCGCCGTCATCCAGCGCGGCGACCTCGTCCACACCGACGTTGGCATCCGCTATCTGCGCCTTTGCACCGATACACAGGAGATGGCCTATGTTCTGCGCCCAGGGGAAGAGGACGCCCCCGCCGGGGTGCAGGCCGCCATGGCTGTGGGCAACCGTTGGCAGGACCTGCTCACTCGCTCATTCGTCGAGGGGCGCAGCGGCAACGCAATCCTAGCCGCCACCCGCGAGGCCGCCGATGCTGAGGGCATCGTCTGCAGCGTCTACACCCACCCCCTCGGTTTCTACGGGCACGCCGCCGGCCCCACGATCGGCATGTGGGACAACCAGGGCCCCACACCCGTTCGCGGAGAATGGCGACTGCAGCCCTCGACCGCCTATGCAATCGAAGGCTCGGTGACCGTGCCGATCCCCGAATGGGACGACCAGCTGGTGCAGATCAAGCTCGAGCAGGACGCGTGGTTCGACGGCCAGACCGTGACCTATATCGGCGGCCGGCAGACCAGCTGGCATCTCATTCGCTAGTCCAGGGAGACCGCCGGGGCTGGCCAGCCCGGCGGCCCCTAGACGCTCCGCAGCAGGGCCTCCAATGGCCCACGCCGGAAGCTGCGCAACCACAGCACGGAGAACGCCAGGGAGGCGGCGAAGAACGTCAGGGCAGCAGCCACGGCAAAGGGCAGGCTCTGGTCGCCGAGGCGGCCAGCCGCCTCCAGCGCGCCCAAGCCCACGAACACTTGGGCGACATAGTGAGTGAGCGCGAGCTGCCCGGTCTCGACCACGGGCCGGAACAGACGGGGCAGGCGGCGCTCCACCTCGATGCCGAGAACGATCGCTACCGTCGCCACGCACGCGCCGAACTCGACAAAGGCCGGCGTCGGTGGAAAGGAAGATGTCCGTAGGAGATGCCAAGGACCGGGACTCAGGCTTTCCGGCGGCGCCAACTTGCTCTCGAGCGCCAACACGAGCGCGCCGACGCAAAGGGCCGTCCCCGCCAGCCACTTCCGGATCAGCCCGCTGCGCAAATCCAGCCTGCCCAGCAGCATCCCGTAGACGTAGAGCGCAAACCACGGCAGGACGGGATGCCAGCCGTCGAACATCAGGTTGCGCAGAAAGCCCGAGGGCGTGTCCAGGTCGGTGTAGGTCAGTTCGAGGAGCTTCCAGTGCGCGAAATACTCCCCGAAGATGACAAAGAGGGCCCCGCCTAGAACGCAGGCCCCATGCATCAGGACGAGGGCTCCATCCCTTGCAAAGAGGAGCGAGGCGCCAAGGACGAGCCACACCCCGTAGTAGTGCAGGATGTCCGCGGGCCAGATCGTCCAGAAGGCACACCCACCGGCGAACAGCAGCGCTCCTCGGCGCACAAGGGCCCAGCGGGCACGCCTGCGTCGGACGACCTCCCCCGACGCGCTGGCCCGAACCGCACCGAGACTCGCCCCGACCCCCGCCAGAACGACAAAGGTCGCCGCCGCGCGCCCCTGGAGGCTTCCCGTCAGGGCTGCTAGCCAACCGGGCCCCTTGCCGTAGGCCCCGAGCGAGAGCTCGTAGTTGACGATCAGCATGCCCAATAGCGCTAGGGCGCGGGTGAGGTCGAGACCCCGAATCCTGCCGAGGCTATCGGTGCCCGCCGGAGACCTGCCAGTGCCATTCATATTGACAGTCACTATCACCTTGCATTGCACCCCGCAATGCAAGCGCCCTAGACCCCCCCCCAATGTCCCTGCGTCTACGCAATCGACTCAAGGCCATGCGCAGCGTGCAGGCCGCCGCCCTCGACCGATTCGAGAAGGAAGGCTTCGAGCAGGTGGCGGTCGAACAGGCCATGGTCAAGATCTACCGACCTGCCCACTCCCCCCCTCGAGGTCGAGCTCGCCTGCCGCATCGCCTTCGCCGCTCTGATCTCAGGGTTCGAACGCTGGCAGGTGGGAGGTGTTCGTGGCTCCCTGCCCCGCGCCATCGAAGAATCGTTCGATGCCGCCCAGCGGGTCATCGGCGACTCATAGGAACGAGACCACGACGTCCGAGCTCGTGTTGCTTGTGCTCTGCGCCCCCGCCATGTCGCGGAACCAGTACTGAAAGTGAACCGAATCCCCCTGGCTCACGCCCCCGGGCACGTCGCTCTGTAGCTCGAGAGCAAGCGACACGTCGCCGACCTGGTTCGACACCAGGATCGCGCCGTTCGGCATCCCGTTGAGGCGCACCGGAATTCCGCCCAGGCAAAGGTTTCCGAGCCCCCCCCCAAAGTTCGGCTCGAAACCGGAGGTCGTGCTCACCAGGAAGTAGCCAAATTGCCCGGGAGGGAGATCACTGGCGACGAGAACCAAGAAGTCGGCTGCGACCGCCGCCGATCCAAGGGCCGCAGCGGTAGCGATCTGTCCAGTCGAGTTGACTGTGCTCGCACAGGTGCTCACCCCCACATCCCCAGCACAGCCCGCGGTGCAGTAGGACATGTCGAAGGGCAGCGCTCCCATGTCCGCAAGGGATCCGTCCGGGTCGATGTACCCCAGGCTAGGCGCACCGTCGACGACCGGGGAACCGGGTCGCAGGTGGTAGTCCCCCTGCCCCCAAAAGAGGGGGTCGCCGTCCAAGTTGCCGGCGCCCGACCAGCCGCCCTCGATCAACGACTCCGACGCCGTGGATTCGCTCCCCAAGGTGGTGCTTCCGACCACGATGCAGCCGACCAGGTTCGAGCGCACCGTCGCCTCCACTAGCTCCGCTCCGTTGTCGATGGTGCAGCGACGCAGAAACACGAGGCCCGTGGGCGGCGCGTTGTAGACCGAAGCCCCCACCCCGCCCTTGGCTCCCACCGTACGGTTGCCCACAAACACGCACTGTTCCAGCACGCAGGGTGCCGTCGCGAACAGCGCTCCGCCCTGGGCCGCCCAGTCCGACTCCACCGCATTGCCCTCGAACCTGCAGCCGGTGATCGAAGCTGCTGTTTCGCTGTAGATCGCCCCACCGCGTCCGCCCGAACCGGAGAAAGTCGTGAAGGTGTCGGTGGCTCTGTTTTCGCTGAACACACATTGCTCGATCACCAGCGATGCGATGCCTCCCGCCTCGATCGCGCCGCCGCGGCCGTCCGGCAGGAAGAAGAACTCCCAGCTCGCGACGTTGTCCTCGAAAACGCAGTCCACCAGGGTCGCCGTGGTGCCCGCCCCGGCCACCTGCAGCGCACCGCCTCCGGTCGCGCTGCAGCCGCGGAAGGTCACCTGGTTCAGCGATAGATCGCCCGAACACCAAACCGCGCCGCCCTTGCCCTCCTTGTAGAAGGCTCCCCGGGAACCCTCGAAGACACTGCTCGAGACCTCGACGGACGATGAGAGCGCGAAGATCGATCCCCCGTCATCGGCGCCGTTGTTCATGAACTCACAGTCTTCGACCAAGAGGCTCCCGGTGTCCATGAAGACGCAGCCACCGTTGCCCTCGTCTTCGTTGCCGAACGTGTGGCCGCGGGTGAAGGTCGACCCCCTCAGGCTACAGCTGCCCATTTGGGCGTCGATGTGCCTGGGGCCGGCGAAGCCGTTCGGCGCTCCGTCGAAGAGGCAGTCTACGATCGACAGGTTCGTGTCCAGCGACACGATGGCTCCGCTTCCGTTCGTACCGATCCCGCTCCCGCAGCCAAGCACCTCGCAGTCTGCGAGTTCAACCCCACTCGAAAACCCGAAGAGTGCGAACCGCTCGCAGTCCTCGAACGTTGTCCCCTCGAAGCGAAGCACGGAGAAGTCGGAGTACACGGCGGCCGAGACACCATCGAACCGGCAGTCCCGTGCCAGCAGGCCACCGTTGGTTGCGACCAAGGCCCCGGCCAGATCGCCCGCATCCCCCCCCGCAAGATCCGAAAACACGCAATTCTCCAAGGTCGGGAACGCCCCGTCGATCTTCACTGGCGCGGCCAAGGGAGCGCTCACGCGATCCGTTCCCCGCAGCGTGAAACCGGCCAACACCGCGCCCGGTCCCTCCCCGTTCGCAAAGGTGACCAGGGGCAATGGATCGGCGGTTCCGGCCACCTCCCCGTGACCGACGATCGCCGTCATGCCTGGGCCAGCCGTGGCTTCCACGCGCACGTCCTTCCCCCCAAAGTCGATCTGCTCGAGGGGATAGTCGCCCGGGGAGACGAGCACGATGTCGCCCGCCATCAGCGCCGGCTGGCCGAGGGCATAGTCGATGCGCGTGAACGGATCCGCCTGTGTTCCCGATCCGGGAGCGCTGCCGCCCGCCGAGACATACCAGGTGGTTTGGGCGGAAGCGACTCCACCGCAGACGAAACAAAGCAGGGACGCGACCAAGCGCATCGGGGTGCGATCAGACATGGCAGGGATCGAGCGAGAGCGGCAGCTCAGGGCAGGTGAGTCGTCCGGGGACCCTGGCGAGCCGGCCGCGGACCGGGGACCACCTTATCGCAAGCCCTGGGACTCGCGGAGAAAGAGCGTATCGACGCGTTGGCGCCAAGCAGGGCGATCCCTAAGGACCTCGTCCAGGGCCGGAATCCCCCCCTGCCCAAACGCCCCCCGCAGGATCAATCGGTCAAAATCCCGGGTCCAGGGGCCCTGGGGATCGACTGCCTCCGCCGGTGCGCGGGCCTCGAAGCGACGCCAGAGCTCGCCGTCGCTGGGAACGGATGCATGGGCCAGCGCCCAGATCCCCAGCAGGATCGCCGCGGGCACCACGAGCGCAGCCGCCTGCTTGCCTTGGTTCCCAAACGCCATTTAGGCCGCCCCCGCCAGGTCGTCGATGGAGGCGAGCACCAGCGGCAACTCAAGGAGCCAGGCGGCAACGAGCCATCCGACCAGGAGCCAGGCTCCGCGGTTGCGCCGCCCGGTGCCGCCCCCCATCAGCGCCGCGCCGGCCGGTACACAAAGCAGCGTTTCCAGCGGGATGCGGTAGCGGCTCATCGCCATCACCAGGCACAGAACGACATAGGACCACAGCGCCGCTCCCACCAGCGCCGTCCCGTCGCGGTCGAGTGCAGTCCGCCAGCCCCACAGCCCCAGCAGCAGAATGCCCGCCGACTGCAACAGGGCCAGACCACCCAAAGCCCGCACCCAGCCCCTGGACCGCAGAACACCCCCATAGGCTCGCGTGCGCAGGTAGCGCACCATGTCCGAAAGGGGAGTCCAGGCCTTCGCCAAGTAGAGCACGCGCGTCCGCAGCATCCAGCCAGGCTGTGCGGCGGCGAAGCCCATTGCCCTCCGCTTCGACTCCTCTGTGCGCACCGCGTGGGCGGAGGTGCGCGGCGCCTTCCAGGGCTCGGGCGGCCCGGCAAGCAGTGCGGCCCGAAGCCCTGAGAAGGGGCGATTGGCGGTCGTCGCACGCACGTCCTGTGCGTCGAAGTCGGCGTAGTACCCGTTCCATCCCGCAGCGATGAAGCCGCCCGACGACGCGCCGAACGGGGTCCATGCGCCCAAAACGTCCAGGTTGCGTGCCGCCCAGGGCGCACTGGTGAGCAACAAACCCGAGGCCAGGTATCCGCAGCCCACCAGCCCACGCCCCACCCCCATCCCGCGGACAAGCCACCACGCGAGCCACGGCAGCATGAGGATCAACGACTCGCGGAAGAGGCCGGCGATCGCGAACAGCGATCCCGCCAGGGCAAAGAGCCCACAAGCCCCCCATCCTGGTGCAGCGTTCTTTGCCCTCAGAAGCAGCGCGAGGGCAGGCAGTAGGACAGCCACATGCAGCTGCTCGGCGACCAGCAGGTGAGAGGAGGGAACCAGTGGCAGATGCAGAGCATAGATCCACGCGGCTGCCACCCCGGCTCGCTCACTCGCCAAGCGCCGCCCCAGCACCCAGAGCCAATGGGCGATCCAGCCGCTAGCCAACACCTGAAACACCCGCAGGACCCGCGCGCCAGACTCCAGCCCGAACGCCTGCTCAGCGAGGGATATCAACCAGGGCAGACCCGGTGGCCAGGGTCCCGCGTAGGTCCCCTGTGTCGACCAGATGTCCCCAAATCTCAGGTAGCCCGGTTCGTCCCCCGCGAAGAAGCCCTGCCAACCGGCCCAAAGGAATAGGGCCCGCAGCAGGATCGCGCAGCCGATCGCTCCCAGGGGCGCGACACGCCCGGATGCCGGTTGAGAGTTCACGTCAGGGCGTCGGAAGGGCGATTCGTTGTTGGGCGCGGTGGCCCGTGGGCTTTCGAAAGCAGCCGATCCGGCGGTCTGGCTCGGATCCGGGCTGTGCTTCCGGAAACCAAGTCTAGGGCCCCTGCTCCTAGCCGGGAGCTTGTTTCCAGCGGGCCAGCACCTTGCTGGCGTCCTCGGTCAGGCGCTCGAGGTCCTCGGCCTGGCTCTCGAAGCCTTCCCAGAGCAGCGGAATCTGCGACTCCGTCCGCTCCGCTTCCAGGGTGCGAACGACCTCTTCGAGCGGATCCCAGTCCCCACCATCGGCAGCGACCAGGGCCGATTCCGAGCGCGCGAGCAGGTGATTCAACCGCAGCTCGCCGGGGAGGTTGCGCCACTCGTAGCGCAAAACGAGCAGACCCCACAGACGCGGATCGTCGGCCAGCGCCGCGAGCCGACTGAAATCCGTCAGGTCGAGCAGCTTGTCGGCAGCATCGTGCAGCTTCTCCATGGTCACGTCCGAATCCCCGCCGCTCTGCCCAGAGTCCTGCTTCTTGAGGGCTGAGGCGAGGACCTCCACGCAGCGGTCACGGAACGGGCCCACGCCCGCCCCGAGTGCCTCGGGCTCGCCGTTCAAGGGTGTCAGACGCTGGAGAAAGCGCAGGCCGTCGCGGTGCAACAGGATCCTCGTTCGTGGATCCAGCCCCTCGGCCTCGATGGCCTCGCTAAACGCACTCAACGCCGCGCTCTGCTCGGCCGGTGTGCTCGCCCTCGAAGCCAACAGTCGCGCCTCGAGCAAAGTCCCACCGGGGCCCCATTCCTTCCGGGGCAGGGAGCTGAAATGCTCCTCAAGCAGCGGCTCGGCGAGCCACGCGCTCGTGCTCGCCAGCTGCACCCTGCCGAGCCCTTCCATCAGACCAGACGCCCAGACAAGGACTTCGCGGTGGTCGCCTCGATCGAGCGCTCTCGCCCCTCCCGGCTCAAGGCCAACGATCACCCGCAGGGCCGACTCGAGCCGTAGGGATTCCGCCACGGAACGATCGTTGGACAGCAGCTCGCCAGGCCGCTCCGGTTGCTGCAACGGCATGGCGGCCATCCAACGCGCTGCGCGCATGCGCTGGGCGGCATCCTGCCCGGCCAACTCGATCAACAGGGAGGACAGCGCGCGGACGCGGGCCTCCTCGGCCCTGCGCAGCTCGACGCCCGCCCCACCGGAGAGCAAGCGATCCAGCTGCTCCGTGCTGGGTCGCCCAACGCTGAGGGCGTGCAGGCGATAGAGCATGGCTGTCTGTAGATCCGCCAGCGGCTCGGTCACCAGTGCATTCAGGAGCGACGAGCTCAGTTCGTCCAGACGGCCCGCGTGGGCTGCCTGCACCACGGGGGGAGATCCAAGCAGACGAATCACCCGGCGGCGGACTTCCGAATCCGCAGCGCCGGTGTCGCTGGTCAAGCACGACACCAGCCGTGCTGTTGCAGCCCCCTGTCCCGGGACCCCTGGCGCCTGCTCCCCAGTCAACAGCGCCTCCTCGGCGAGGGAGTAGATCATGACGCGCAGCGTGCTGGGCAGGTTCTTCCGCTCCAGAAGGTCGAGCGCGGTGGCGAGCCGCTCCTCTCCCGGCTGCAGACGTCCGAGCCCCTTGGCTGCAGCCATGCGCACCGCGACAGATTCGTCCGAATCCGAGAGCCGATCACCGACCAGCGCCTTGGTCTTGATCACCTGGGCCGCATCGCACTGGCCCGCCGCCCGTTCGACCAGCAGGCTCCAAGCATCGATGGCCTGCAGGAGGTTGTCCCCGTCCACGGGAGCGCCACGCACGAGCAGGTTGCCCAAGAGCTCGCAGGCCAGCTTCGTGTCCCCTTCGGCCTCGGACGACTGCCCGGCGTCGGAAACAGCGGGCAGTCGCTCAAGGCCTGAGAGCAAAACGGGAGCCAGATAGCCGGAAACGGTACTTGCCCGCTCCCGCAGAACACCGCGCAGTGCGCCGGTCACTCCAGCCTCGGGCCCGGCGGCCTGGGCCATCTCGACCAGCGTGGCCAGAGCCGCGTGCAGCGCCCCCGCCTCCGGCTCGACCTGAACCCGCGCGAGCAGTAGGTCAGCCACCTCAGCGCGGGGCAGCTCTTGCTTGCCGATCGCGCTCAACAGACGCCTGGCCGCCTGGGCTCGCAGTCCCGGGTCAGGTCCCTGGAACAATTCCGCGGCCACGCCGGGGTCGGACTCGAGAAGCCTCAGCCAGAGCTCCCGGTTTTGATCGGTCACCGCCTGAAAAGCCAGGCGCATTTCCGCCTGGCCCGGGTCGGTGAGCGGCACGAGGCCCCGCAGGGCCTGATCGCCCTGCAACCAGCGCCCGTATAGCAGCCGCAACGCCTCCTGGGCCGAGACCTGGACGATCCCGCGGGGCTCGGGGCTGGCGAAGCCAAGGATGCGCGGAGCCAGGTACACCAGCTCAAGGCGCGCTGCCACGAGCATCGCCGCCGCGCGCAGGTCGGCGGAGCTGGCGCCCGCGCCCGTGCCCAGATGCAGCTCGATGCGCTGCCGCCAGCGATGGCCGCGTTCGGAGCTGCCCTGCAGGTCCGCTGCGATGAGCGCCTGGGCCGCGGCCTGGACAGCCCGGCGCTGGTGCAGGCGCGCGGAGGTCAATCCGGGGGGCAGGGGTCGCCCCGCCTGGAGGAGCAGGCCGTCGAGGGCCAGGTCGGTGGACTCCAGCAGGAGCTCCTCCGCCACGGCCAAGAAGCTGTCCTCGTCTACGCTTTCGAGTCGGCGCAACACCGGCCGTAGGCGCCGCCCGGACGCGACCTCGGCCTGACTCTCGATGTAGGGCACTTCACCCGCGCCGCCCCCCCCCTGGGCAGGTCCAGCAAGCAGCACGAGAACGAATCCGCTCCCCAGGCAACTCAGCCACCGCGACCAGCCCGGGACACCACCAAAACGCACGCCGAGACCATCGGCGGGTTTGGTATGCGCCCCGTGGGGCTTGGTCCTCGGGATCTTCACGTCCCTATCTATCGTACATTTCGGCCCTTGGAGTACGTGTCACTCTGGTCAATCTGGCGCAAGACCCTGCTGTTGTCGCCCAAAGTCGGGAGGCGCGGCCGGCATCGTCCAGGTACCCGGCCCGCACGATCAGCTCGCGAGCCAGTCGGCCAGGCTCCCCACGACCTCGCCAGGCCCCAAGCGATCGACGTCGACCACATGCTCGGCAGCAGCGGCATAGAGGGGCGCTCGGAGTTCCAGCACGGTGGAAAACTCTTCCGCCGGGGGGGCTCCGGTGAGGCTTGGCCGGGAAACATCCGTCGTGCCCATCCGGGCGGCGAGCACCCGCGGCTCGCAGCGCAGCCACACGCAGCGCGTCCGCCCGCGCAGGATCCGGCGCGAGCCGGCATCCAGCACGGCCCCGCCGCCGGTCGCCAGGACCGTTGACCGCTCGCTGCCCGCGGCTGCCTCGACGACACGCCGCAGAGCGCGCGCCTCGACGCGCCGAAACACAGCCTCGCCCCGGCCGCTTAGGAGCTCCCCAGCCGGGGCCCCGAGTTCGTCATCCAGGTCGACAAAGGACCAGCCCAGCCGCTCCGCGAGGGCCCTCCCACAGGTGGTCTTGCCGGAGCAGCGTGCCCCCACCAAGGACAGGATGACAGTCATCGCGGCCCCCTCACCGGGAACGACGCTGGGTCCGCTGCTCCCCCTGCTGGAGAGCCCCCTCGAAGGCAGCCCGCAGCAAGGGTTCGTCCGGCGCCTTGTGGGTGAAGAGTTCGAACTGCTCACGGGCCTGCCGCACAAACCACTCGGCGCCAGGCACCGCGGTGCAGCCCCTGGCGACGGCCGCCGCGATCAGGGGGGTTTTGATCGGCTTGTAGACCGCGTCGAGCACGAGGCTCCCAGGCCGGATCCAGTCCGCGGGGATCGGCGATTCCCCAGCCGTCGGCCCCCCTTCCGTCCCGACAGGCGTGCAGTGCACGAGGACGTTCCACTCGGTGCTCGGGATGTCATCCCAGGCGATGGAGGTCAGGCCCAGCTCGGAGGCGAGCGCGGAGGCCTTGGCGGCGTCCCGGGCGGCGAGAATCGGACGCGCATCGGCTTCCATCAGCGCACCGCAGGCAGCCCGTGCCGCACCGCCGGCCCCCAGGATCAGCGGCTGGCTCGCGCCAGCAGCAACAGGGCGACCGGGCTCGGCCCCGTGCACCCGGAAGATCGTGTCGATCGTCTCGCGCACCGCCCCGACGTCGGTGTTGAATCCCCGCCATCCGGCGCCGTCGCGCACGAGCGTGTTGGTCGCGCGGATCCGAGCCGAACGATCATCGGTCTGGGCCGCGGCCAGGAAAGCGTCCCCCTTGAATGGCGCGGTCACCGAGAGTCCGCGGAAGTTCTCGTCGTCGGCCAGCTCCAGGAAGCGGCCGAAGTCCGCAGGCTCGAGCGCCACGTACACGGCGTCCAGATGCGCGTGCTTGAGCGCCATCCCGTGCACGAAGGGCGAGACCGAGTGGCCGATCGGAGACCCCACCACCGCCAGCACAGCCGTCTCGGGGGAAAAGCCTCCGGGCGGCGCGCAACCGAGCAGCTCATCGATGCGTAGCTGCCCAGGGGCGGTGGGCTCGAGCGCCTGTGCACCGGCCTCCTCGGAAGGCGCGGCGTAGGTGAAGGGCGAGCCAAAGATGGGCGCCAGCAGGCGCGTAAACGAACCCGCGGGCCCAGAGCAAAACGCGATCAGCCCGCCGCGCGCCCGGCGCAGGTGGCGAAGCATCCGCAGCCCGTCCTCCGTACACCGGGCGTGGCTGACGAGCTTGACGACATCGCCCTCGTACAGGACCTCGCGCACCTCCTCGTCAAAGGTGGCCAGGTCCGCAGGGGTCCCATCCAGCTGGTGCCGGGACACGATTCTGTGGCACGGGGCTTCGACCTCGCCCAGTTCGAGCGAAAGCGTCCAGTCCACATCCACAAAGCGCGCTCCAGCCCGGGCGGCTGCGAGCAGGATCTCGCAGCGCTCATCCACGCTGCCTCGGAAGGTCCCGTAGGCCTCGCCCCCGTGCACGGTCACGATCACAGGCTTTGGGCACTCCTTCATGAAGGCAGCGAGGCGCGCCTCGCTGCCTTCATGAAGGAGTGC
>CAYWNK010000026.1:0-37446 GCA_964459495.1 uncultured Planctomycetaceae bacterium | reverse complement strand
ATCCTCGACTCCGTTCGACGTTTCTGCCTCAGAACTTCTGACTCAGGACACTAGGACGGCATGGTCTCGACGCAGTCGGGCCAAGACGCTTGCAATCCCGACTGCAGCCATCCGCCGACCGCGATCGAGCTCCCATGTGATGCGCACACGATCCGGTCGCCGGCGATGGAGCGATTGCCTTACTTGCTTTCCGCGGACATGTGCATCGCCTTACGGACGGTCTCGACCAAATCCTCTCCGCGGAGGTCGCGGGCGACAACGCGACCGTCTGGGCCGATGAGCCAGATGGAGGGGATGCTTGTCACTCCAAATGCCGCCGTCATGGATTCCCCGCTGTTCCACTGACCAAGGTAGCCCTGCAGGTAATCGGACGGACGCTTGACCAAGAACTCACGGGGCAAATCCATCGTGTCATCAAGACTCAAGCCGATGATCGCAAGCTGCTCGCCACCCAGTTCCTTTTGGGCCTTCTCCAGGCTCGGAATCTCTGCAATGCAGGGAGCGCACCAAGTGGCCCACAGATCGACGAGCAAGTACTGGCCCCGAAAGTCAGAGGACTTCATGGGCTTTCCGTCATAGCCCTGCGCCGTCCAGGAAGGTGCCACCTCACCTGGCATAACAACGTTCTTGAGCTTCAGCTCCATCTTGCCCACATCGACGAACTTTCGATCTTCGCTCAGCACAATCTGCTTGAAGGCCGATCCCCAGGACTGCTCCGTCAAGTCTTTGCCTTTCGCGTCTGGGTGAGGAAACACCGGGATCACGTTGTAGCGGGCCAGCTTGAGCCCCTTCACGGTGAAGCTGCCATCGGGCTCCACGGGAAACTTCATGACAGGCCGGGCCTCGTAGGCTTCCTGCCGCTTGCGCTGGATCTCCTTGTAGGCCTCGCTTTCGCGGTACTCTTCGAACCAGGCTTGCCGCTCTTCCTTGGACATGTCCTTGTAGTTGCTCGGACGCTGCAAGCTTGGGCCACGGTACATGCCTTCGATCACCAGCACCGCGTCCTCAAAGGCCAACTTGCCCCCGCGAAAGCCATCGGGCGCCTCGGCGGGCAAGACCAGCTGGCCCTGGATCGTGCCCGATTCTTCAGCTTGCCCCGCTTGGACCAAGATGTCCTCCCCGTCGCGAACGCTGCGATGCGCTTCGGCAGGCTGGGTAAGCCCAGCTAGGGAGATGAGAGCAATGAGAAGGGGGTTGGTCAGTTGCATAGGGTTGCCCTCCAAAATCAGGGACGCGATTCGATGATACCCCGCTTCCCTACCCCAGTCACCCCAGCGAAGCAGGCAAGGGCGGTGCAGGCAATGGTCGGGAGGCCCCCGCCGCCGGTCAGCAAGCGACCTAGCCCGGCCTGCATTCCTCGGATTGAGCCACTGGGTCATGGGTCCTGGTTCCATGAACCTTCGCCGCGCTTCGTACCGACCAGTCCATCTCTAACCGGAGCCGCGCCGGCGAGACCACCGCTGTCGTCTTCAAGGAGCGAGTCACGCCTGGGACTTGTACTCGGCGACTCTCTTCGCCGCCTCCTCAACCGCGCGCAGGATGCTGCGGTGACCCTTGCTGGGAGGCACGTAGCGCCGGTAGTGCAGCGCCACGAACTCCAAGAGCTGCTCGACCTCTTCGACAAGCGAATCTAAGAAGCGACCTTGCGGACCATCGAACTGCGCTCCAACCGCAGCTCCCGCCGAAGCCACCTCGATCTCCTGTTCGGGGTCGCCGACGACCTCACGAACGAAGCCATCGATGACCGGGAAGTAGTAGGTGAACGCGCTTGGCCCCATCCACATGAAGTCTTCTAGGAAGTGGATGGGCTTGGTCGACAAGAGATCGTAAGCCTCCCGTAGCGACTTCCCTCCGAAGTGCCTCCAAGCGCACTGGGCGTCCAGGCATCCCCCAAGGGGATCGAAGTCCACCTCCCCCGGCAGGGACGCTGATCTCGCGAGTCGAAAGGGTGATCGTTCTTCCTTCGTCATGGGCTCCGCCCCCCCTGGGTTGTCAGGGCCCAATCGCCCCGCTCCGGATCCCTGTGCGGTAGCCTATGGGCCGGGTCCCAAGGCTCGCAAGAGCCGAGGTGCCCCCTGCCTTCCAATGTGCCCAGAACCCCGAAACCTATGAATCTCCACCGTCAACTTCCGCATGTTGCCGTGCTCCTCGCTGCTTCGCTGACCCTTCCCTCTTGCCTGGTCGGTACAAATACAGAGACCGACAGCAAAGGACGATTCGTCAGTGCAGAGACCCTTGATCGCGTGTCCGTTGGCGAGAGTAAAGACTTCGTGCTCAGCCTGCTCGGGGAGCCCAGCGAGAAGATCGATTCTTCGACCGGAAGCCAAATCTGGAAGTGGGCCTACTCGTCCACAACCAAGAAGACCGGCGGGGTCTTCTTGATTGCCTCTTCAAGCAACACCATCTCAGAAACGGGAGCAACCTACGTCGAGTTCCAGGACAACAAGGTCATCCGTTCGTGGCGAGACTGAGCTGAGGGCTGCCGGTGCAGCGGGCGGGCCTAGGGCAGTACTGAGCCCGGAGAGAATTCACCGCCTTGGCAAGGACGGGAGCATCGCGCTGCGCGTGATGCTCCCGTCCTTGCCAAGGCGGTGAATTCTCTCCGGGCTCAGTACTGCCCTAGGCCAAGTCGAACCGATCGAGATTCATCACCTTGTCCCAGGCAGCGATGAAATCGGCCTTGAAGCGTTCCAGGGAGTCCGAAGACGCATAGACCTCGGCAATCGAGCGCAGGATCGAGTTCGATCCAAAGACCAAGTCCGCGCGGGTACCGGTGAACTTCAGCTCCCCAGTGGATCTCGCTTTTCCTTCAAAGACCTCCGCCGAGTCATCACTAGCAGACCAGTCGATCTCCATATCCAGCAGGTTGACAAAGAAGTCGTTGCTCAGCGTACCCGCCCGGTCTGTGAAAACCCCGTGGCAACTGCCACCGGCATTGGCGCCGAGCGATCGCAAGCCGCCAACAAGCACCGTCATCTCTGGGGCCGTCAGCGTCAACAGGGCCGCCTTGTCCACCAAGAGCGCCTCGGTGGAGCGATGGTCTTCCGTGTTCTTGTAGTTCCGGAAGCCATCAAAGGTCGGCTCGAGAACGTCGAAGCTCTCGGCATCGGTTTGCTCCTGGGTCGCGTCCATGCGCCCTGGCGTAAACGGAACCGCGGCGCCACTGGCCATCTCAATGCCAACAACGCCCCCCAACACGATGAGATCCGCCATGGAAACCTGCGTGCCGCTGGCGTTGAACTTCGCCTGGATGGCTTCAAGTGCAGCGATGACATCCCCCACACCGGATGAGACGTTGATGGCCCAGTCCTTCTGCGGCGCCAAGCGGATGCGGGCACCGTTCGCTCCTCCGCGTTTGTCAGAGTCCCGGAAGGTCGAGGCCGACGCCCATGCCGTATGGACAAGCTGCTGAACCGTCAGGCCCGACTGCTCAATCTCCGCTTTTAGGCCAGCAATCTCAGTCTCGCTGACCATCGGACCGCTATGGGCCGGAATGGGGTCTTGCCACAGGAACACTTCGCTCGGCACTTCCTCGCCCATGTAGCGAGTGATCGGCCCCATGTCACGATGGGTCAGCTTGTACCAAGCACGCGCATAGGCATCGGCAAAGTCATCTGGGTTGTCGAGGAAGCGCTGCGAGATCTTCGCGTAGTCCGGGAACATCTTCAGCGCCATATCCGCGGTCGTCATCATCAGAGCCTGCGACTCCGAGGGTCGATGGGCACGCGGGGCCTCTGGCGCACCCTGTCCCGCCTTCGGGGTCCACTGAACATGGCCAGCGGGGCTTTTCACCTGCTCCCATTCGTAGCCGAGCAGCACTTCGAAGTACTCCATGTTCCACTGGTTCGGGGTGGGAGTCCAGGGACCCTCAAAACCAGCGGTGGTCGTATCCTCGCCCTTGCCTGTGCCGTGGCTGTTAACCCAACCCAGGCCCATGTTCTCCATGGGAGCCCCCTCGGGCTCAACACCCACCTTGCTCTCGGGCCCGGCGCCATGGCCCTTGCCAAAGGTGTGCCCACCTGCGATCAATGCCACGGTCTCGGTATCATCCATCGCCATGCGCGCGAAGGTGTCACGGATGTCGTAAGCCGACTTGATCGGGTCCGGAACACCATTCGGCCCTTCGGGATTGACGTAGATCAAGCCCATCTGAACGGCAGCAAGGGGCGTCGCAAGCTTGCGCTCACCGCTGTAACGCTTGTCGTCAAGCCATTCGTTTTCAGGTCCCCAATAGATGTCCTCCTCAGGCTCGAACACATCGGCGCGGCCCCCGGAGAAGCCAAAGGTCTTGAAGCCCATTGTTTCCATCGCGACATTGCCGGCCAGGATCATGAGGTCGGCCCACGAGATCTTGTTGCCGTACTTCTGCTTGATCGGCCACAGCAGGCGGCGAGCCTTGTCCAGGTTGCCGTTGTCCGGCCAACTGTTGAGCGGAGCGAAGCGCTGCGATCCGCTCGAAGCCCCCCCGCGTCCATCGTAGGTCCGGTAAGTCCCGGCGCTGTGCCAGGCCATGCGCACGAACAAGCCGCCATAGTTCCCGTAGTCGGCCGGCCACCAGTCCTGGCTCTGCGTCATCGCCTGCGCCAGATCCTTCTTGAGAGCCGCGTAGTCGAGGCTCTTGAATGCTGCGGCGTAGTCAAACGAACCGCCCAAGGGACTAACCTGGGGAGCGTTTTGATTCAGAACCTTGAGGTTCAGTTGCTTTGGCCACCACTGCTGGTTCGCCGTGCTGCCGGTGGGCAGTGTCTTGCCCGAACCATGCACAACCGGGCACTTACTGATATCGCCGTCCATATGGTCTCCTTGGGTGTTTCTTGCCGTAACAAGAGGATCTCTCACTGACTGGGCCAGTGTCGACCACCACGATCAGAGATCAATGGCATTCCATGGATTCAGTCCAGCGAGAAGCCCGCCCTATCGATGTGATTGGTTCCGCAGTAGGGTGGCATTAACCCGGAGTGGCAGTACGGAGCCCTGAGAGAATTCACCGCCTTGGCGAGGACGGGAGAATCGCGCTTCGCGCGATTCTCCCGTCCTCGCCAAGGCGGTGAATTCTCTCAGGGCTCCGTACTGCCACTCCGGGTTAATGCCCAGTCGCATGTCGGCCCATGCTCGCCGCCGAACCACGCAGCTGCGACAGCGTCGGCATTTTGCGCTGCACATCCAATACGCGGCCATCGGAGTCGGTCAGGATGTAGAGCGGCACGGCGTACTGCAACCAACGCTCCTCGCAAAGGGCTTGGACCTGTTCGACTTCCCCCGGATTCAGTTCAGCGATCGGGTATGGAGCATTCGTCTCCCGCAAGAAGGCTGCGATATCGTCCGCACTGCCACGGTGTTCGGCGATTCCAAATGCGGCCACGTCCAGGTCGCGTGCCCTCTCCAATAGCGTCCTGAGCGGACCAGCACTGGCCCGGCAACGGCTGCACCAGGTGCCCATGAAGACGAACAGATTCAGCGTGCCACGCTCTTCTCCAGCACTGGCCAACTGGCTGGCGAACAGGGGGTGCGGGGCGATCTTGTGCAGCTTGCGCTCGCTTGGACGATCCACCACGTAGGCCTCGTCGGCCAAACGGCCTCCAGTCTCTGAGAAGCGAAGCCAGCGGCCAGCGGTCAGGTCTCCGAGTTCCGAGATGCGCCCGCTGGGCCAGTACACCCGCGCGCGATCTGCCCGTGGCTCCGATCCCAGACCGAGCAGCAGCACAGCGCTGTTGTGGGCACCCATCCCCTCGCCGGCACGCAGTTCGCGCACGACCTTGCGGCCGGACAGGTAGTACTCCACCCGGGCGCCGATGGGCGTGCGTGAACTCAGCCCAGCCGCCGGGCCTGGACTCGTGTTGCCGCCCTCCAGGGACAGCGCGACGAACCCGCCGGGGGTGCGCGAGCTGCGCCCGACCCGGTTGCGGAAAAGGCGGAAGAACGGGGCGTTGGAATTCGTCAGCGCCATGTCCGCAAAGCCATCTCGGTCAAAGTCGGCCCGCACGACCATGCGGCCATCCCCCGGATGGTTCGCCCCCGAGATCAATGAGACATCCACGTAGTGACCGTCGTCGTCCTGGACAAAGAGTGCATCGCGCTCCCCGCCGGAAAAGGACGTTCCTCGGTGGATACCCGCCATCGAATTGCCGCTCATTAGATCTAGATCAGAGCTGTCGACCGACTCTTCCGTGCGCACGACCGTGCGCCAGTACTCCGTTCACAAGTCTTCATCCTTGGCGAGAGCGGCGGGTGCAGTGAAGTACCCATTCGGACAGAAGATGTCCAAGCGAGCGTCATTGTCGACATCGATGAACTGCGAGGAGTAGGACCACCCCGCCTTGGAGACCTCTTGGCCCGCACGCATGTTGTCCGACGCAAGCTCGAAACCGGACCCGGTGTTCCGCAAGAGGAAGTTTCCAGTCGCAGCCTCCGCGATGCGGCTAGGCAGACCAGGCAGGAGGTTCGCAATCCGCGTGCCCGCCTTGCTGTACATGTTCGAGACGTAGATATCGAAGTCGCCGTCCCCGTCGTAGTCGCCCCAGCTGGCTCCCATTCCGAAGCCCGCGATCAACTCCACCGTGTTGGTCACGTCCACGAAGCGTCCGCTGCCGTCATTGCACAGCAGTACGTCAGGCCCGAAGTCGTTGGAGCAGTAGAGATCTTGGTCTCCGTCCTGGTCGTAGTCACTGCACGACGCACCGAAGCTATGGGATTCCAGCGCACCAGATCCTGGCCCAGTAGCTAGGAGCCAGCCGGTGTCCGGTTGCGAAAGGTAGAGAGCGTTGGCCGGGCCGCGCAGCTGGAAGAACTCATCGGCCTTCCGCTTCTTGGCTTCAGAGCGGATTTTTAGGTCTTGGTTGGCGAAGGTCTCTGAAGCGTTTCGCTGTTCCTGGAGTGGTCCGGCCGCATAGGTCGCCACGTACACATCCAGCACCCCATCGAGGTTGAAGTCTGCGAGGGCCACCGCAGATGCACTGGCGGGTAACGCGGGAAGGAAAAGGTCCTGGCGCTCGACGAAGCGATCACCCGTCCGGAGAAAGGCCTGGGTCGGGTTCATGATGCGACCCAGGACCAAGTCAAGATCGCCGTCGTTGTCGAGATCGGCGAAAGCCGCGGAGGAGCAGCCTCCCGGCAGATCGAGACCATAGCTGTGCGCATCTTCCTCAAACGTGCCCCTGCCGGTGTTGACCAATAGCCGGTTCGGCCGATGGCGGGGCATCAGGTAGATGTCATCGAAACCGTCGCCGTTGATGTCGACGACGGCCAGGGCCGTCGTCGCGTTCATGAGGAACTCGTCAGGTAGCGCTTGCCCGTGGAAACGCCGGGCGAGCAACGCCTCGTCCTGCCCCGACTGGGCAAGGTCTGCGGCTAACGCAGGGTCCTCTATGCTGTTGTCGGTGGATCCGTCGAACAGCAGCTCCGGAGCACGCTTGAGCTTCAGGCTCTTGGTTGCAAACCGGCTTAGGCGCCAGTCCCCCTGTGCCTCAGGACCGCTGGACGGCAGGTCTGCGCCGCCAGGACTGGCGCTCCGATGGCCATCCTCACCGACCGGTAGCTCCCACTCCGTTTCCACCTTGGCGAGTACACCCAGGTGGCTGCCGTCTTCGGCCACCCCAGCCAGGGACACTTTGAGCATCGCTGACCAGCATGGTTTCGGGCCTGCCACGTAGCGGGCACCGAGGACGCCGATCTGAACGGAGTCGATTCGATTCCACTCGCGCAGCATGGGCCACCAGGGCTGATCGACACTCGGCTGGAGGGCTTTTCCCGCGCCCTGTTGGAGGGGCAAGACCAGCTTGTACAGCTCGACTGCACCGCCGATGGCCTGTCCGATGACCCTGGGCCGTCCGAGGGGAGTCACGTGCAGGCGTTCGCCGCAGTGGGGCAGGACAGCGGGCCCTGGGAGCTGCAGGTTGAGCAGGTCGAGCTTGATGGCTCGCAGGCTGTCACCCCGCGTTCGGATCCACTCCTCGGCTTCGACCATGTGCTCGAGATCTGCGCTGTTGACGCGGAAACGAATGGACTGAGGACCCGGGGCGGCATTGGCGCTGGTCGGCGTAGGACTGCAGCCAACTCCAGTGAGCCCCAGGATCGAGAGAGCGATTGCGATGCTGGGCTTATTCAAGGTTCAAGTCCTCAAAGCGAGCGTTGGCCATGGCCAGAAGCTTCTTGCGAGCGTAGTTGTCTTCCCCTTTCGAACGCTCAAGCAGCGGCAGAACGGCTGCCATCGCATGGTGATCTGCGGTTTCGCTGAACCGCACGCTGATGGACCGCCAGAAGGTGGCTGGATCCTTGTCGCGCTTCTCAAAACGTTCGTTGAGATAAGCGGATACCCGGGGGTCGTAGGCCATGTCACTGGCCAGCCAAGCGCCGACAACCAGTTGCTCAACGGAGCCCATCGATCCGCTCAGGTCGGGGTTTGTGAGCAGGCGCATGCCGGTGTCAAAAGGGTCGCCCGACGAAGAGCGCAAGCTCAGCAAGTCGTGGGCAATGGGCGCCAAGTCCTGGCTTGCCGGCTGGCTCAGAGCGAGTTCTGCATCGTCAGCGCCCATCTGCCACACCATCGAAATCGCGAGATCCTGATCGTCGGAAAAGGCCGTGTAGTAGTCCGCCCGATCGAAGGCCTGGGTGTTCATGATGCCGGAGGAAAGCGCATGATCAAAACCGTTGAGCTCTTCTTGCCCGGCGTCCTTGAGTTCGCTGCGGAGGGTCAAGAGCTCGGGGCCGAGCTGCCGCCAGTCCCTGGCGATGAGCATGTTGGCTGCTTGGCCACGCCCGTAGTCCGTCACATCCTCGGAGCGCATGCTGTCGGTCAGGGCTGTGACGACTTCGGTTCCCATGGTCTTTGCCCAGTTCTTGGCGAGGACTTGGGCTGGGTACTGACTTTCTCCGATGGGGCCGATGTCGCGGTTCTCGATCGCGTCGAGCAACCCTAGAAGATAGCCCGAACCGAGCTCTTCTCCGATCTCATCGAAGCCTGAGCAGAGGATCACTGGAACGTGATCGCCCTGGCCGAGCATGTCTAGACCGAGTGTGGCGAAGTCCTCGAGGGTCCACGGATGGAGCAGCTCGGGTTCGTTCTGCAGGTAGTAGGTCGCCGACTTGAAGAGCACACCAAGGGCAGGTGCGTCCGCGAATCCCGTATCCGGAGACAGGGTGAAGTCCACTAGGCCTTGCACGGCTGCGGGTCCAGCGTGGAAGTAGGAGCGAACGACATCCCCGCCTAGCTTGGGGTTGTGGCTAGCCATCGCGCTATGCAGCGCCGCAGCACAATCCCTAGCTGCCGCAGAGGCGGCGACGGGCGCATCCGAAACGCTACGCTGACCGCCTGCATTCCAGGACGGCGCCTCGTCGTAGGGACCCCGGGACGTCGCCAACTGAGATTGAACTTCGTCCACAAGGCCGGCGGTGGGCGTCTCAAAGTCCGGGCCGGAGTCAGGTCGAGAAACGGCCAAGAGAATGAGCCCAAGTGCCGCGGGGGCGAGGGCCAAGGTGAAGAGTTTTCTGTTGTGGTTCATGGTAGATGCCGAAGCGATTTCGCCGTGAGGTGGAGAGGGATCGACGCACGTGCGCCTCCACGCCGGCAAGGGGAGCAGCCCGCAATAGGCTGCCCCCCGCATCTGAGACCCCTAGGGTCGCTTAGTTGTCACAGGCCTCTTCGATCCAGTGATCTTCGGTCGTATCCAGATCCATGGGACCATCCTTGGGGGTGCAGGAAGGACCGCTGAACCAGCCACCGCAGTCGGCCTTGTACTCCTGCCGGGTCCAGTGGATCTTCTGGGGGCCGACCGCCCTGAAGTGTTCCTTCTCGATCTTCTTGCCGTGACCAGGAGCGATGTCGACATACGACGGGCAGCCGTTGTACTCGATCGTGATCTGACCACCGGCTTGATCGTTGCCGACTGAGATTTTGAACTTCGCGGAGGGGCACTGAATTCCACCGGAGGCAACGATTTTGGCAGGCACCCACTCCGCGCCGGTGCCGGGACAGTCGGGCTCATCAGAATCTCCCCCATCGATCACGATCGCGGTAGCCGGCGAGGCGATGGTGGGATTGGCGAGAGACGCCGGTGCAAGGAACAGTGCGAGGGCGGCGATGGGGATCAGTTTGATAGACATGGTTGCGTTGGATTCGTTTCCGAGATGCATGCGAGATGGGATTCAAGGGCAGGCGCTACTCAGATGAGGACTGCGAGAGCATGCATCGTTGACTCTCGCAGTGAAGGTCGCCTTCCCCGCACTGAGAGAGGCGCGAGGTAGCGACGTGAGTTGCGCGCCTGGTCCGAAATAGATGCTGACCGTGCTGCGGAAGTGAGCTGTGCATAGGGAAGGGTGAAGTTCCCGGTCCCATCCCCATTGCGCGGCGGCGCGGAGTCTTGGGCACTCGAGGGTCGTGGTCCCGAAATGATGTTGGACCTGCAGGCTGTCCGCTCCCATCTGGTCAGTCGGGTCGGAGCAAGATCAAAGAGTGCGAGCCCGCGGCCCCCCTCGCGATAGGGCATCAAGCTTGGATCACCATCTCTTGCAGCGGACAGGAGACATTCCGAGCTTGGTCACCCGCGCTCTCGGCCGAGGCTCCTGAATCTTCACCCGATGATCGATCTGACTCACCCACCCCTGAGACGATCGGGAATCGCAACGGTGACTCGCGAGCCGGCACACCGTGGTTGGTGAGCCGGCTCTCCCACGGATGCGGCACAAAAGCCGTTGGACGGTCCAGGAAAGCGAGGCACGCCGGGCACCTGCTCATCCAAGCGATTGGGGAGAAGCGCAGCATCTTGACACGTGAGGCGTCCGGGAATGACTGCATGTGAGCACTGGCTGGGATTGGATCCCCAACTCCAAAAGAACCTAAGTCAGTCAGGTTCGAGACCGAGCTTCGCGGCCAGCTGCTCCAACGCAACCCGGACTGGGACGGCCTCGCTCAGGTGCGTCCGCGCGAGGCCCAAGGCCTCCGCCAACAGCTCCCTTGCCTTCTAGGTCGCCCTGGGCCTCGAGCGTCGCCGCCAGGTTATTCATGAAGCTGAGGGTGCCTGGGTGCTCGTCCTCCAAAAGAGCCCTCCGCTTTGCTAGAGGCGCGGCCAAAAACTCGCGAATGGGTTGATTCGTGGGCGCTCCCATTGGTTTCCTGTTCAACAGATAACGACCATGCTTGGAAAGCGCCCCCCTCAAAGGGAGCTCTTTCGCAGCAAGCTACTGCTCGACGAGCGCTACCTGAGCCTCTTCGAGGCCAGCGTCAAGGAGTGCCGCAGGCAGGGCCTCGCGAAGACGAAGGACCTTGAGGTTGCCATCGATACGACGCCGATCATTGGTCATGGAGCGGTCAAGGACACCTACAACCTGGTTTCGGATGGAATCCAGCGCGTCGTGGAAGAGGCAGTCCGGCTGAAGGGATGGGACAAGGACCAGCTCATCGAAGAGAAACAGCTGGAATGCCACTTTGGATCCAGCTTCAAGGGCGAAGCGCATCTGGATTGGTCCGACCGAGAAGAGCGCAGTGCGCTCTTAGCGCGGCTTGTCGCTGATGCCCGAAAGGCAATCGAGATTGCGCGGCGAGGACTCAAGGGATACGCCAAGATCGAGCACGCCATCGGTCGGATGCGTGCGAAAGGTATGGGCAAGGCGAGGTAGTTTGGCCTGGCCAAAATCCCGATGCAGGTCGCAATGGTGGCCAAGCTGGGCCTGGCGGCGGTGTGTCGAGGCCTTGAACGCGTTCACAAGATGAGGATTGTCACCCTGTCACGCAGCAAGACCCATTGCGTAGGGGCCCGTAGATCCCCCAGGGAGGCCGGTACCTGGCCTCAATCTCCCTCCCCCATAGCCATGACCGTTTCCCTTCTTGCCAGCGCTCTGCTCCTGTTCGCTTCGTCCCCCGCCCCCACTGCTGCGGTGAACCCGGCTATCTCGGTGCAGCTGGAGGCTTGGGATGATGAGGAGCCGCGGCCCTCGATCGCCCACTACAACCTGGGCGAAGAGGGCTTGGCCTTGGCGGGCTACGACCCCGTTGCTTACTTTCCGGAGTTCGGAGGCAAGGCGAAGAAGGGCAAGAAGAGCATCCAGGTGACCCATATGGGAGTGACCTACCACTTCGCCAGCCGGTCCAATCTCAAGGCTTTCCAGGCGAAGCCCGCCCGCTTTGAACCGGCCTATGGAGGGTGGTGCGCCTGGGCGGTTGCAGCCAAGGAGGGTGGCAAAGCCCCAGTCGATCCCAAATCATTCACCGTGGAGGGCGACCGGCTCTTCCTCTTCTACAAGGGTAGCGGGGGGGACACGCGCTCGGCCTGGAAAGAGAAAGGGGGCTTCCAATCCCTGGGCGGGCAAGCGGACGGAAACTGGACGCGCATGAGCGGCGAGAAGCCGACGGAGACGATGACCAAGGACATGGTCTCCGCTGAACATTGGAACCTACGCAAGGGCGTAGCCATTCACGGCTTCGATCCGGTTTCGTACTTCGCGGGCAAGCCCAAGTCGGGCAACAAGCGCTTCACCGCCAAACATGCGGGCGTCGAGTACCAATTTGCGAACAAGACAAGCGCCAAGAAATTTGAATCAGCGCCCGAGGACTACTTGCCCGCCTACGGTGGCTGGTGCGCATTCGGGTTGGCGAAGGGCTACCAGATCGAAATCGATCCCCGTGCCTATTTGATTGAGGATGGAAAGCTGATGTTCTTCAAGGACGGCCAAGTCCTGGAAATGTGGAAACGTGAGGCGAAGGAACTGGAGTCGGCCGCCGATCGCAAGTGGTCGGAGATCGGAAAGTAGCGGGGCGCGGAGTGAGCAGTACGGAGCCTGGAGAGAATTCACCGCCTTGGCAAAGGACGGGAGCATCGCGCTTCGCGCGATGCTCCCGTCCTTTGCCAAGGCGGTGAATTCTCTCCAGGCTCCGTACTGCTCACTCCGCGCCCCGCACTGCTATCGTCACGATGATGAAGCACCCCACAGCAGTGACGGCCATGGCCGTGTCTACAGACGGACAGCGCCTCTTCGTCGGAGGCGATGTCGATCCTGAGACGGGTTGGGCGGTGGCACAGCAATTTGATACGACGTCGGGCAAGCCCATTGGCGGTTTGTATAGAGACGAACGGCCTGCCGGATCCGGCGGGGTCCAGAGGTTTACTCATCTGTGCCTTTCAATCGATGGGGCCTCTGTGGTTTCGGCGCACGATAGCCATGGTGGCGTGCAGCTCTGGGACATTGCCAAAGGACGCATCACGGCTGCCCTCGGCCAGGATTGCAACTTGCGGTGCCTTGCATTCTCTGGGGATGGCTCGGCGCTCCATGGAGTTGGTATCAGCCTCGAACGGTTCCAATGGAGCACGCGGGATTGGCAGCTCGCGACGCGGCAGATCCTCGACGAAGATCAAGCTGCTGACGACGGGGATCTTGCGACGCACAGCATCGATGCTGCAACCTACTTTGATGCAGCCCGAGGGCTGGCTCTGGCTACCAGCGACGGCTTGGTTTCGGTTTGGCGAGCCCCGTTCACCAACCCGGTCGGCGGCGTTCAGCTTGAGGGGATGTGGGTCGAAGCCCTGGCCCCGGCCCCTGACGGTCAATCCATCGTTGTCGCGGGCCAGGTGGCGCAGCCGGGCGGGAGCTGGGCAATCGCGTGGCTCAACGCCCTCGAGCCCGACATCACGCATCAAAAAATGGACGAAGACGGCATCGGACCCATCGTGGACCTTTGCTTCTGCGGCGACCTGCTGATCACTGCGCACTGGTCTGGTGGACCCCATGGGACCCACCGTGGGCGATGTCTCGCGTGGCGCGGCCAGCAGCGCGTGGGCGACTACGATCTCGAGGACCAGCGCCCTTGTTGTGTTGTTGGCTGCACGAGCGCCAACGCGTTTTGGGTCGGCACGTTAGCTGGCGACATCCTTCGATTCGATCCAGCGCCCTAAGCGTCTGCCAAGGCGGTGAATTCTCCCCGGGCTCCGTACTGCCAGTACTGCCCCAGCAATTGAGTCACGGGCAAGCTACTTGCCGTGGTCATGATGCATCTCCAGGTGCTGCCGCAGCAAGTCCTTGCCGTAGTCGTTTCCATTGGGTGTGCGGACGGAAATGTGGACGTGTTGCCGAGTCGGGCCCTTGCCTTTCAGTGAAGGCATTGCGATCGACTCTTGGTGGTCGAATTCAATCAAGATCACCGGGCTGTGAATTCGGTAGTAGAAAACCGCTAGATCGTCGACTGGGCCGACCCACGCAAAGTAGGTACTTGCCATGTGCTCCTCGATGTCCGCAAGTTCGATTTTGGCATGGCCCTCGTCCATGTTGGACACGTATTGATTAGCGAGCGTGAGCAGCGCCTGCTGTTGATTGTCGTTGAGCTCCGTAGCCGGCAGGCCTTGGTATTCCACCACAACATTGTCCTTGAACGCATCTGTCTTCATGTTGAAGCTAGTCTTGGACTTCGAGAGCGTTGCTCTTGCCTGCTGCTCGATGGAAAGAGACTGCATGAACTTCAGCCCGATGTTTTGCTCGTCTTGAAAAAGCGTGTTCCCTTTGTGCTTTCCCGTGGTCGTAATGACTGGCTCTGCACCCATGAAGACGGGTGTCATCACGACTTGGTCGCCCAGGATGAAGTAGTTGATGACCAGGTGATGCCCGTCCAGCTGCCAGCCCCAGGGTTCCGTCTTGGACGGGGTGCCCATGATGGTGAAGAAGTAGAGCTCTTCATCGAAAGTCGGGTCGTCATCATTCAGTTCCCGAAGCGTTTGATCGGTCTTCATGATGTTCTTGCTCAACTGGTACCCCTTCGCGCTCAAGGCTTGCTGCATGAGGTCGAAGGCAAGTGCCCGCTGGACTTGGTCCAGCTCCTTGATGCTGACTCCCTGTCGGGCATAGAGGCCGTTATCAACATTGGACCAGCGGCGCCATTCGTCGTCGTTGATCGCAAAAGAAGTCTTGGTCCGTTGTTGTTCAGACAGTGAAGCTAGAAAGCTCTCGGCCGCTTGTCGTGTTTCCTCGGTGGAGACCCCGGTCGCTTTGATCGGGAAAAGGCCTTCCACGATCTCACCGGATACGGTGATCCCCTTGAATGGGGCCTTCAAGGCCTCTGTCTGTGCCTCCTCTACGAAGCTCGGCTTGCCAGCCTTCTGGCTCGCGCCAGCATGACCAGTGGCTTTGCCGTCCTCTTGTCCGGAGGATACCGAAGTCGAGCCTGTTGCCGTCGCTGGTGTGGTGAGTTGCGACTGCTCGCAAGCCATGCAGAGCACGAGTAGGGCGCCTGACAGAAATGCAAAGGGGAGGCTGTGTTTCATGGTGAGTTGGATTGTGGGCTGAGGCCGTGACCGTGTCGAGCGTACAGTTGAGCGCATGTAGGGAAGGAATGGACACGTGCAGTAGGGAGCCAGGAGAGAGTTGACCGCCTTGGCAAGGACGGGAGCATCGTGTGCGGCGCGATGCTCCCGTCCTTGCCAAGGCGGTCAACTCTCTCCTGGCTCCCTACTGCTTCTCTGGCCTGCGCATTCGACGAATCTGTGAGGGGTCGGAACCTCCTCGGTCGCTAGCTTCAGGAGATCGCTCCCCGGGCCCACGCCGCCTTCGAAGCGGCGAGACGGACCCGGGCATTCGCCGGAACACTCGGGCACCCGCTTGGCTAGAAAGTAATCTGCCAGCCCTCGCTGAAGTTTGAGGATCCGGCATCGCGGTACCACAGCTGGAAGAACCATGTGTCTCCGGCCGAGATGCTGGCCGGCGGCCCACCGGGCACGTTGGAGAGGTTGAGGGCCAGGGGCATGGTCCCCAGGTAGGCCGGGAGGTTCACCGTGCCGGTGATCAAGCGGCGGACCGCGCCGCCCACGCAAAGGTTGCCTTGGCTTCCGCCCGCGCCGGGCACGAACGCGGGGGTCTGACTTCCGAGGTAGTAGCCGAACTCCTGAGCAGGCACATTCTCGGTGAGCAGGTAAAGATAGTTGCCTTGGGTCAGGTCGCCTCCCCAAGACAGCTGAATGTTGGCCGCTAGGCCTGTGGAGTTGGGCACAGCGGGCCCGCAGAAGGACTGGCCTGGAGCATCGTTCCCGAGGGAATAGACAAAGACGCGACCGATCTCCAACGAACTGTTCTTGGGCTCACCGACAACCATGCGATCCCCGTAAGCGTCGACGATGTAGACCTGGAAAGAAGGAAGGGGGGCGAAGCGAGTCACCTGGCCGACGGGCTCGAGCGTGGTGCGGTCGAAGATGTGCTGGGAGCCAAAATTGCCCGGTGCCAGGTTGCTTGAGCTCGAGCTCGCGACCAAGAAACTGTCGGAGATGCGCACGCTCCTACCCATCCATTCCTGGAGTTCGGGGGCAGCGGGGACCACCTCGCCAAGGAGCGAAAGGGTCCCTAGGTCATAAACCGACAGGCGGCCGGGTGCGAGGCCGGCTGCAACGCCTTGCAGCTGGTGGAAGGGGGAGCCGACGACGAGCAGGTCGCCGTCCAAATCGATGGAGGAACCGAATTGCTCGACGGGCGAAGGGGTGGTGGGAAGGAGCTGACTGACCAAGGAACCCGTGGTGGCGTCATACACATACACCGTGCCGGCGCTGGAACCTGCTTGGGAATCATCCTTGTCGGCAATCGCGATCCAGTCTTGGCTGAGCGCGACGGAATCGCCGAAGGACCCGCCGGCCGGCGGTACGAAGGTGTGCAGAATGGCGCCGGTGGCAGCGTCGAGCAGATGCGCCAGCGGGTCATCAAAGCCCCCGGCATCCGAGACGAGGACCGTGTTTGCAGAAGCGGCGAGGCCTCGGCCCAAGGCCCCCAAGAAGCGCGTGCCCTCGATGGTCCAAAGCAAGTTGCCTGTGACGACGTCGAAGCCGCGCACATTGCCGCCTAGAGGGGGCGCGCTGCCCACGGTGTCGGCCACAATGGCAACATCTCCGGCGAGGGCCACCGATGCACCAAAGTTCTCGGTGGGACCACCTGGCAAGAGCTGCTGGATGAAGGCTCCGGTTGCGGCGTCGAAGAGATGGGCACTATCGCCGTTCGGGCCTGGACTTCCGACCAGGATGTGATTGGCGTTGATAGAGAGCGCCGCGCCAAAGCGTGAGACATCGGTCCCGGGTGCAGGGATGAGCTCCTGCTGGATGTATTGCCCGAAGGCCGGGATGGGCGAGGCTGCTGCGAGTAGGACTGTGGCAAGGGGTGCTTTCATGGGAAGTCGAGCAGGGATTCGATTTGCGAGAAACTCGATCCTACTACGGATCCTCCCTGGTGGGTTTTCCCGTGAATGACCCTCGCTAAGGCAGGTTTCCCACTCCGACAGAGATGGCGGAGACTTGGATGGGGCAGCGCTGGACTGGGTCGAATTTGCAGCCCATCCCAAGGTCGGCTGCGAACCTCCTGAGTTGCCCCTATCGATCACCGCAGCCAGCGCCGCCTCAGCCTTGACCCCACCAGGTTCGCCGTGGCCGGAGGAACACGCCGGGGAGCTCTTCCCGTCCTCACCATTTTGGTGCGTGACCCTGTCCGACTCATTGGACATCGGCGAGCGGTGAGCAACGTTGGCTTGGCTTAGTCCGGATTTGCCGCTAGGAGCTGACCGTTACAGGTCTGGCGCAGGAAACGACCGCGACCTGCCGCATCGCCGCAGCCGCGCCCTAGAACGGCCCCGACGACTTCAACATCGACATCACCCATCAGGACGGTTCGATGGCAACGCCGCCCAGCACGTACGGAGGCGCGGCGGACAGTCCTGGAGGTTGGACAATTGTCGAGTTCATGCCGAACAGCACGAGCGTCGTCAACCTGTTCAACGGCTGCCCGAACCAGTCCACTCCGACCGTTCGAACCACGGGACCGACGGGCGGTGTCCCCGGCTGCAATTTGGACCGTACATGTCCGACCAATCCAGGTCCTTGTGCCGGATTCGGACCGAATGAGCTTGCGCTGTACGACGGCATCGTTGCCACGGACCCGATGACCTTCATCTTTGAAGGTGTGCGCGAGGGCATCTATCAGCTCTTCGTCTACGCCAGCTGGGATTCTTCGTTTCCCGGGACTTCCGTGAACGTCGTGGGCTCGCCCTCGACCTTTCTCGCTTCCCAGTGCCCTAGCGGGACGGACGCCCACGGGCTCGGCATCACCTACGTCGCTATCCCGGTGGCCGTTGACGCCAGCGGGAGATTCGACATCGTGGTGGCCAACGCGGTTCCGAATACGGGCTACGTCGTAAGTGGATTCCAACTCCGTCGCGTCGAAGTGGGCAGCAACTACTGCGTCGCCGCCGCGAACAGCGTGAGTCCCATGGGAACGAGGATACGCGCCACAGCAACGCGCACTCCATGCGTCGATGGCCCATCAGAAGCGGCCAATGACATGACGCTCTTCGCCTACCCGGTGCCCGATGCCCAGCCGGGCAGGTTCCTCTATGGCTTCACTCAGCTTCAGATCCCATTCGGCGAGGGATTCCGCTGCGTTTCGATGCCAACCCGCTTGGGCGTGGTGTACCCCCAGGCTGGGACCTCTCAATATGACCTCGACCTGAGTGCGCCCGCGCAGGATGAGATGCCCATCCTCGCTGGGCAAACGCTCTACCTTCAGTTCTGGTACCGCGATCCGGCCGGCGGTGGCTCAGGCTTCAACCTGTCCGACGCACTCGAGGTGATGGTCGGCAGCTGACCGTGACCGCATCCGGACGATCTGCGTCGTGGCGTAGAACGTTCGGATGCGCGTTTGACGTGGGAAGCGATCTGCGGACGTCAAAGCGGATCGCTCTCGACCTTCCCCTCGCATTCCTGTTCGCACCAGACCTCGACTCGGTCGAATTCGTATGCCACGGCGGTAAGAGACAACTTCTTCCTCGCCGTCAAATGGGGCTTCTCCCAGCTGGCGTTCTCGAGCGTCGATGCCGAAGTCCCTATCGAGGGCGATCTGATGGTGCATTTCCCCGACCTTTCCTACCTGACGAGTCTCGACCTGCTGTTCGACCTGGTGCTGGGTGAACGTCTGGACAAGTCCTGAGCGCACTTGCGTTGCTTCCAGGTCCATCCCTTCTGGGTCTGGGTACCCGAGGGATGAGCACGGGCGTTGGCGCTTGTAGAAGTCCTCGATGTAGCCGTACAGGCCCTTGCGTGACTCCACCTAGCTGGGCCAGTAGACCTGATGGACCATCTCCTCCTCCGGCACTCGCCTTCCCAAGGCCATCTGCGGGGCATCTTCCACCAGCTCTGCCTGCATGTTGTCGGCGAGTACCCAGCCCACGATCAAGAAGGTGTGCAAATCGAGGATCACAGATAGGTAGAGCCAGCCCGGTCTAGTCCTGATGTAGGTGATGTTCGTGACCCCATCCGCAGGACCGGGACCGCGGCTTTGCCGTCCACGCTGGCGACCCTCGACGCTCGCACCCGTGTCGATACCTGCCTCAAGAATGAAATTCCCGGCTTGGCCTGGGGCCGGCTTTGAACCCGCTCCTTGGTAGGGGGGTCCCCGGAGCTCGCCACGTGCTCGCCGCTGCTGGTCAACCGATTCCCCAGCTGGTCGATGCTTGCCGTGAAGCGAACAAGGCCCGGAGGCAGATGCCCCCAAGGGGAAACCAAACGGGCTAGGCGTGGCCCTGGGTTTCCCCCTAGCGCACGGGGCTGGCCGTCAGCACCAGGCGAGACGTGATGCCTTCACGAACGACGAACTGGGTGGCAGGGGCAGAGTAGTCGCTCCCTTCTATGCTCAATGTCCATGTGCCCGTAGAAAGCGGAAACTCTGGCCGCCATGCATCCCCCTGGTCAATCGGGAGCACGCTCAACGTTCTGTCGCTCACCCTAAAGCGGACCGATCCTGCGCCAAGCGCTCCTTCGTCGAGCCTTGCACCTGAATCATCCTGGATCAGCAGCTCGACGTACCCAGCCCCCTCGACGGATCCGATGACCATGTCTCCGAAGTCGATGTCGTCCCCCTCGCCCAGCTCGATGCCTGACCGGGACCAAATGACCCCGAGCCCGGATTTTCGACACACGGAGAGGTCGTAGGTCCCCGGCCCGATCGATGCGAAGCTGAACTCGCCCGTACTTTCGTTCATCGATCGGCCGAGGATGCCGGTGAACATCGACGTGGATTGAAAGTGAAGCTCTAGCTCCTCCAAGGTCAGCGAGGACCGCAGGGCTTCCGGGATCACCACACGCCCGCGGACACTGACGTTCTCAGCGGGAACCTCGGAGATCCTGAGTTCAGCGTCGATCGCTCCGGCACGAATCTCGAGCTCACCTAGCTCGGTGAGGAATCGGTCGTACGATGAATCAGGTTTGGTCTGCAGCAAGGCTGTGAGGCGCAAGGGCTCGCCTGCCGGCGTCACGCCGGCATCCGGAGAATCGCGGATCGTGAACTCGCCGCCCGCATTCGTCTCTGCCCAGCCGACATCCCGAAAACCTCCGGAGCGGTGCGCCTCCACGCGGATGCCTTCTAAGGCTGCGCCGTTTGGCCCGAGCACTCGCCCCTGGGCGAGCACAACGGCTCCAATCGTGATCTCGATACCGTCATTGGCACCTGGCAGCAGCGAAACCTCCACCTGCCCGGTCATGTTGCGGTGGGCGTCAGTGAGCGGACCCGTCGCAAACAGCGTGGTTTTCTCGGGAGGCAGCCCTGGGATCTCGAAGCACCCGTCAGGGTCGGTCCAACCGTAGGGCCGGGGCCCCATCGCTCCGTCTAGTCCCCCCCACGATTCGGGGAAGGTCTCTCCTTCGAGGGAGGCCTGCACGACAGCGTATTCAACGGCCTCGCCATCCATGAGGACGCGACCGCGGAGAACGCGCTCTTGCTCGAGCTGAAAGACCAGGGGCTCCCCGCCGGGTTGATGTCGGATCGTACCCCGGTAGATCCCGTGACCACGCCCATGAACCTCGACGCGGAGCGCTCCGAAGGGAAGATCGAAGGCGCTGAGGAACCGCCCATCACTGCCAGCTTCGATCACGAATGGCACGTTCCATCTTTTCCGCGGCTTGTCGGTGGACTCCACGATCACAGTGGCACCAGCGAGCTCAATGGGCTCGTCGATGCTCGATCGTCTTCCCAGCACCTGCCCTTCCAGTGGAGCGCCTGCGCAGGCCTCGAGTTGAAAGATGAGCTGACGGACTCCTGCTTGATCGCGCGGCGTACTGCCGTCGAGTTTCAGGACCTCACTGGGGGCAAAACCCTCCGCAGTCACTCGGAAGCGACGACCATAGAGGACGTGGGCCGACAACCCCGTCGCGGCTTCGAAGGAAACACAGCGCGCGGGCAGTTCAGCCCCGACAGTCGAGCCGACGGACCAGAGCGTGCAGGCCGTCTCCGGCGGAAGCTCCGGCCTGGTCGCCGGCCGGATGAAGACTGCCCTGGCGCTCACGCCCAACTTAGCAACCCTGCTGTCTTCTAGGCCTCTCGCTGCTGCGAGGAGCGCGTGGTGCATGCGGAACTGCCGGCTTGTCCGGAGCATGTAGCGCCCAGCGTCAAGCCCATCGAGGTGGAAGTGCCCGTCGGCGTCGGTGGCCCCGCGAATCTCCTGTCCAATCACGCCCTGTTCGACATCGTAGGGCGCGATCGTGACCGGCTCCCCGAGCACGGGCCGGTCTTCGCTGTCCCTCATGGTATAGGTCACGCTGGTCGTTGCTTCCGCCGAGCTTTCCCCAGCGGGTTCGGGCGCAGAGTTGACGAACAGCGACCGCCCTGCCGTGGCCGGAGACAGCAGCCCAGACCCGACCCCAAGTCCGTTCACAAGTGCGGTGCCCGGCCTAGGCGCGAGCGCGGTGACCGGGCTCGGTTCATGCCCACCCCACATCCGCGCCCCGGCAGTGAGTGCAGCCAATGTCGCCGCAGCCGCGACCAACCAAAGCCCCCAGGCCTTTGTCCAGGCGGGCGATCCCACAGTGGCTGCAGCCAATTCACCGGTTCCGCCAGCGCCGACGAGGAGCGGCAGCAGCGCGTGCTGCCAGCCGCCGTGTTCCTCCATCGGTCCGAAACGCTTCTCCAAGCGCTCCGCGAGGCGCCCCTTGGCTCGCGTCAGTCGCGACTGCGCAGCTGTCCGAGTCAGCCCGAGCGCTTCAGCCACTCGATCGATGCTGAGGTCATCGTAAAAGCGGAGGAAGAGAACGTCCTGATCCGCGCTGTCGAGACTGGACAGCTCCTCGCTCACCACCCGGCTCCGTTCAGCACGCAGTGCGAGGGCCGCTGGATCGACCAGGCCAGGGGCCGGCCTAGGTTGCGGATCGCTCTGGCCCGAGACACTGCGCGGCCGGACCTGAGCCTGAGTGGACTCCCGCGCAAGCTCGTTTCGCAGAATGCGGGCGAGCCAGGCCCGCGGATGTTCGACTGCAGCCGGGTCAGGGTTTGCCGCGAGAGCACGCCTGGCCACCTCCTGGACCATGTCATCCGCGAGGTGGGAGTCGCGGATGAGCGAGCCCGCCAGGCGAACCAAGAAGGGGTGATGGGCCTGGAGCAGGCTTTCCATCGACAGAGGATAGTGCATGTCTCCGGGACCCGCGGGCCGAGAATGTCACGCAGACAATTCGCTGCTTTCCTCCAAGCGCGAGCCCGGCTGTGGGCCTGGGGCCTTCGCTCACTGCGCCTCTGGCGCCCCTCTTCGCCGCCGTGCCCGACTTGCCTGCGAAACCCAGGCCGTTCACAACTTCGAGGTGCTCTAGCCCCAGGGGTGCCAAGCTCTCCCCATGGGGCGGGCTGGCGCGAACGCGTATTGCTCCCAAGCTGGCACCAGGATTCCTTTGATGCCCGTTTGAGCATCACCCTGGGATATTTCGAGCAAAATCTGCAACCCGGGGCAAGCTGGCTCACACCTGGGTCTAGTTCCTATCCCACCTGGAGATCCCATGCTAGCCACAGCTGCCCTCACCCTTCTTCCTCTCGCCGTCCCCACCCAGGAAGCTTGGACCACCAAGCTCCTCAGCGCCCCGCGTCAAGGCGCTATGGTTGTCGCCCTTGGTGGCCAGATTCTGGTTGCTGGTGGCGAAGACGGATCACCAAACGGTCTGAGTGACCGAGTCGATCTCTTCACGGAGGCCACAGGTACAAGCACGGTTGCGAGCCTGAGCCAGGCCCGCGCCTTTGGATCGACAGCGACCCCTCCAGGCCGGGCCATGTTCGCAGGGGGCGTTGCGGAGACCAGCGGAATGCTCTCTCCCTCGGACGTCATTGATGTCTACGAGCAGTCGACCGGATTGTGGAGCCAGCTCGCCCTCTCCGAGCCTCGGTTCCGTATGGCTTCAGCGCAAGCCATCAGCCTCGTGGCCTTTGCCGGTGGAGAAACCGACCTCGCCTCTTCTCTTCCCGTCGCCAGCGCAACGGTCGACCTGTTTTCCAACACTCTGCCCATCGCGACGACTTCACTGAGCCGGCCGCGAGCCCAGCTCAGTGGTGCGCTCGCGCTCACCTCTGGAGGTTTCGCCTTCCTGTTTGCCGGCGGTCGCAACGGATCCGAGGTCTACGACGACGTGGACGTCATCACGTTGTCCGGAACCCTAGGTGGCTCCATCGGATCCCTGTCGCAAGCTCGCTACGACCTTTGCGCTGCCAGCACGGGAAGCAGGACGCTCTTCGCTGGTGGTACTGACGCGAATGGGGTCCCAACCGACGTCGTCGACATCTTCACCAATGTCGGCGGAGCCAGTTGGACGACCGCTACCCTTTCCGAGCCCCGAACAGGAATGAGCTCGGCCACCCTGGATGGCAAGGCCTATTTCTTCGGTGGCTTGGACGTCAACGGCGTACCGAGCACAACCGTCGATGTCTTCGACGGACTCACCGGGATCTGGAGCACCCTGGCTCCCCTCCCCACGGGCGACAGTTCGATGAATGCAGCCGTTTCCGGACCCCGGGTCTATCTGCCCAATGGATCCCTAGGCACTGACGAGGTCTTTGTTCTTCAGATCGCCCCGTCGATTGGCGTGCCGTTCTGTGGACCCGCCCAACCGAACTCTAGCGGGCTGAGTGCAACCGTCGAAGCCATTGGCAACGCTGTCGGCATTGGACAGCCCTATGAAGTCACCCTGCATGCAGCAGCCATGCCAACGGCGACCTTCAGCATGTTCCTCGCCGGACTCAGCCCTTCGACCCAACAGGTGGGCAGCGGCACCCTCTGCCTAGGGAGTGGTCTGCTGCGCATCAGGCCCAGTATTGCCTTCGTACGGGGTGCTCACCGCTACGAAGTCCAAGTGACCGACGTCGATGAAACGGGTGCTGCGAATCCCATTCTCGCGGGGCAAACTTGGTACTTCCAAGCATGGTTCCGCGACCTCGATCCCGGTGCCACTTCGAACTTCACTGACAGCGTTGCCATCTCCTTCCAATAGTGCTTCGCGGGCGATCAGTCCAAACAGAAAAAGCGGGCTTGCTCAGCACTCCGAACGCTGGGCAAGTCCCTCCTTCCGCCGGCGAGAATGCTGCGCGGAAACGCCTCACCGTACCTTTTGAAAATGGTCGAACCGGATCCTGAAGGCTCGGAAGAGCTGCTTGCCAGCCTAAGGGGCTTGGCGTTCGCACTGCTGGGGGATCAGTCCATGGCAGACGATGTCCTGCAGGACTTTTGGATTGCCGCAAGGGAGCAATCCCTGTCCGATGTTCGCAACCTTCCCGCTTGGAGCCGGAGCGTCGTGCGCAATTTGGCAAGAGCAGAAAAGAAGTCTCGCGCAAACCGGGCCTACCGGGAGATGGCCGTAGCCAACGCGGAGCGGGTCGAGGACAACCCGGGAGCAGCCATGGAGCGTGCAGCGTTGCGTGAACACCTTGTCCAGGCCGTGCGCAACCTCGACGCGCGCTTTAGTCGCGTCCTTTGGGCCCACTTCTTCGAGGGCCAAAGTCAGAAGCAAATCGCCGCGGAACTCGGTCGTCCACTCTCGACAATCAAGTCCGACATGCGTCGAGGCCTGGCTCAACTCCGATCGCGGCTGGAGCCCAAGTTCGGCACCGACAGAGCTTTTGGCCTGACCCTCTTAGGCGCGGTCGATTGGGACAAGCAAACGGCCTCCGGTTTCGCTGCTCCCGCTACCGTGTTTGGGTTCACCTGGTATGCACTCGCCTTGTCGTCGCTCGCCCTGTGCACACTGCTACCTCTGGCATTCTTTCTGAGTCAGGACAACGGAACCAACACAGACCTCGCGGGAAAGGACCTCGAAAAAGATCGAGCAGCGACGGTAGCCCAGGCAGAGGCAGCCCGCGAACACGAAGCGATTCCGCCTTCGACCTCCGCAAATCCCATTCAAGAACGCGCCAGAGCCGAAGTCGGCCAGGTCGTTGAGCAGCGAACCCGACCCGCGGATCCGGTCACTCTCCCAGACCAAGCCGAGATCTATTCCCTGCGCGTCGTCGATGAGGACGGGAGTCCGGTGTCTGGGGCTGAGCTGTGGAGAGGGTGGGACACGACCTTCCAGAAACTCGGATCGACCGACAACACCGGAGTCCTCAACCTTGGCTTCAGTCCTACGGACGTCGTCGAGCACAGTCTGGTGACAGGACGAGAACGCACTCAGATTCTCGAGGGCATCTCCCTGCAGGCCCGATCGGCCCATCACGCAGACTCCTGGCGCTACTTCATCCACCCCGAGGTTCGGGCTGAGCGTGAGATAGATCTGATGTTGAGAGGGCCCGGGCTTCAGATCTCCGGCGAGGTATACGACTCAAGTGGACGGCCCATTCCCGATGCGCTGGTCACCGTCGTGTTCGATCGGGCCAACACCGGCAGGAGCTACGGCGTAGTGGCAACCCATATGGATGTCCCTTCCGTACGCACCGATGCCAGAGGGCACTTCTCCTTTCGCGGCCTAACCCAGAAACTACACAGCATCGCCGCGAGCACGCCCGGATTCCCAAGCGCCAGTGTGGCTGTAGACGGGCGTGGGCGAGCTCTTGCCCATTGCCAGATCGAGCTGAGGCCTGGTGCCACTCTTCGAGGAAGGGTCCAGACAGCGGACGGTGCTCCAGCCGAGGGCATCGATGTTCAGGTCGTGACTCAGCGCAGGCTCCACGAGGATCGATGGGACACCACGACCGATGCGAATGGACGGTTCGTTGTGGAAGACGTTCCCGGCGGAACGCTTCGCATGGAAGCCAGCGGTGCACAGGGTCGCGCCAGGCGTGAGCTGGACTGGGACCCATCGGACACCGCCCCCATCGAGCTTGAACTCGCGGCCGTAACGACCCTCACCGTTCAAGCCGTCGACCTGGAAGGTCAGGGCCTTCCTGAGATCGAAATTTTCGTTCAGCAAGTGGGCACGCGCTGGCAACGTCGAATCTCGACCTCGGAGGACGGGCTGGCAGTCTTGGAGCACTGCCCCCTTGGCGAACTACGACTCATCGCCAAGCGCCTGGGAGAGGGCCACAACTTCCCTGTCACGATGGCTCGAATCGATTCCGTTCCAACTGGTCCGGTCGTCCTCGAGTGTGACGTTCGTGAATCATCCATCTGCGGTGTGCGCGGCAGACTGAGACCGACTGTGGAGGGGATGCTCAGCGGTTCAGCGCTTCATATCCGCCACCTCGCTAGCACCTTCTCGGGGCGCCTATGGATGGCAGCTGGTCAGGTCGAGTTCTCCCTAGGGCGGATGACCCCGGGAGCCTACGAACTGATGTACGCGTCGCCCAGTCATGGGCAAGCGCTGCTCCTGCCTTTCGAAGTGACCGAGGGCGTCAAGGACCTTGGCACACTGCGTCTTCCAGACCTGGCTAGTCTGCATATCGAATGGACTTGGCCTGCGGTGGATCAGAAGAACAAGTACCGCTTCCGGCAAATCGTCCAATCGTCGAACCGGCAAGGAGCCGTCACTCTGGTGGAAGGCACTGGCCAGCCCGTGCTCGATTGGCAACTTGTCCCCGGAGCATGGGTCCTGCTGGTCTACGATCCAGATGGAAAAGTGATTCAGCAACGCTTGATCGTCCTTCGCTCCAACAAGGAGCACCTCCTGTACTCCGGTCCAGGCGTCCCTGGGATCGCAAACCTGGACTTCCATGGCCAAAGCAACCAAACGGGTACGATGGAGATCCGGATTCACGATGTAGCCCCGGAGGCCATTCCCTCCGACACCAGCGACCTCGACCAGGAGACCCAGCGAAAACTCACTGAGTCGCAGCCCGAGATCTACCGGGGTACAGCAGAAAGAGACTCCAATGGCATCTTCGGTTTCGGCGTGCCGATCGAGACGGAGGGCTTCCGTATCGTGGCCGGACGACTGAATGGCGCCGAGTGGAGGTACTACAACTTCACCACCAAGACCATCCGACAGATGTGGCATGCATGGGATTTGTAGCAGTACGGAGCCCGGAGAGAATTCACCGCCTTGGCAGGGACGGGAGCATCGCGCTGTGCGCGATGCTCCCGTCCCTGCCATGGCGGTGAATTCTCTACGGGCTCCGTACTGGTCTCGCGGGTTGGCTGCCGCAACCTCGACGGGGGCTTCGCCCCCGAAGATGCGGTGCCAAAGCCGCAAGGCGCAGCAGAAAAGTGAGGGGCTCCAAGTGGTGTAGAGCATCCAGAGGTGACGCAAATGACACCCCATCATCAGGACCCCAAGGGGGAATGGCCCCCTGAGGTCGAACGACTCCTCAGGGATTCCCTCAGACTCACTCGATAGACCCTCTCTGGGCCACGATCCCCATGCAGGACCTAGACCCGGCAGGCACACGCCATCAGCCACGATCTCTCCAATGCGAACAACATCCATCTCTGGCCAACAAGCGAACCCCACCTCAATGGAATGCAAAGCGGTAGAGCGCAGCGCAGATTGGATCGATCGCGAGTACGGCACGGAGAAGTGGCCCATGGTTCTGGGCCTGATCCGGGAACAGCGCGCAGAGGGTGAGACCGATCTGGCGCGCGTGCTGGCGAAGGTCATGCGCAAGTGGCGCAAGCGTTCGGTGTGGCAAGCTGGGGAAAGCGTACTCGCCGGTCACACCCTTGAGATGCCGTACGGGCTTGCCTGGGAAGCCAAGCAAGGCATGATCGTCGAAGGTGTCCTGGAGGCCTGCCGCCCGGACACGACACGCATCATCGAGCTGGGCAGCGGCTGGGGTTTCAATCTCATGCAGGCATGGACTCGCGGCGGCCCTCGAAGTGCGCGCTACATCGCTGCCGAATACACCCAGGCCGGCCGCGATTGTGCAGCGGCGCTCGCCGAGCTTGCGCCGGAAATGGAGTTCGAGGCGCACGCCCTGGACTACCACCGAATCGAAGACTGCACAATCGCCCCGGCCCAAGGGCACACCCTTGTGTTCACCGCGCAGTCCATCGAGCAGATTCCCCACCTCAGTGCCGAGGTCCTGCGCTTCATCGGTCAACTGGGAGATCACGTTACTTGCGTTCACTTCGAACCTGTCGGCTGGCAGCTCACTGCGGATGACAAAGACGCCCAGCGCGCAAGCCGTGACAGCTACAGCAAGGCCAACGACTACAACCAGAACCTCTGGGCCTTGCTGCAAGAGGCCGAGGCCAACAGTGAACTGCGGGTCCAACGCGTCGTCCGCGACCTCGTCGGACCGAACCCAAAGAACCCCGTAACACTGTTCGAGTGGAACACGGATCAGGACGAGCACCCTCTTGAGTAGAGCTTGCTCTAGTCCGGGCTGTTCCTGAGCCTTGAAGTATGATGAGCATGCAACAACTAGCCTCAACGCAAATCCCCTATGGGGCCACCCTGAATCGGCGCTGTCAGTGACCCCCAGCGCGTGTCGCGCAGCCTCGCCTTCCTGAAGGAGTACGCGCAGGAAGAGAGCTTTGCCGAGATCCGGTCGTACGCTGAGAATACGGACGTGAAAAGAGTCGCCCTCTACGGCATCTCGCAAGACTCTGCCCTGTTGGGGCCGATGCTCAAAGAGTGCGGAATCGACGTCACCTATCGCATTCAACCCCATGCGCACCAGGCCGTCGAACACCCCCTCCTGGCCCTTGCCCGATTTCTAGATGCCCTCAACGGTGATCCCGTCGATGCGATCTTAATCGCCGACTACCCCATGCAGAGCGCCTATGTCGACGCGATCCGCTACCTCGACTTGGATGCCGAGCATGTGTTCTACTCGGGGTTTGAACAGCAGGCCTCCGACCCTGAGCTCTTCATCAATTTTGGCGACGAGTCCGTGCTCAACAAGGCGTTCCGCCTCCGTCGCCTAGGGCTTCCAACCGGGCGATTGTAGCCAACTTCAAACCACACTGGAGCTGGTGGCCCTGCCCAAGTGGGGGTCGGCGAGAACGAGGGCTATTTCCTCATCCTCCAGGGCCGGAGCAGGTGTGGCGGCCCGAGGTTCTGTCGAGGGCGGCGGTCCGTTCTGGTGCGGAGGTGAGGGGCGCTGAGATCAGTTCTTCGGCACCGCTAGCCTGCTCACAGCTCATCGCTTGGAACTCCGATCCGCTCAGCTTGCGGATTCCGTACCACGCGGCGAGAGACGGGAGCTCCATGGATTCTCCAGATTGCTGAGTCCTTTTCGGCGGGGCAAGGGTCCTCCTTGCGTAGACGCCAGAACCTCGCTTGGAATCTCGCCGGCGACGGCTCGTCTCGCTTGATTCATCATGGGCCTGCCCTCTCTGCTTGCGGAATTCGAAATCCGGCAGCCCACCCATCCAACTCCGGTGGGATGCTCTAGTCTGGGCTTACTCTCCACCAGCCGGCCTTTCCATGCGATTCGAACCTCTATGAAGACTCACGCTTACCCGGCTCTGCTTCTGGGTTGCTTTTTTGCAGCCCCGGCAGCCGCAGCCCCCCTGCCTTCCGCCACTGTCTTGCAGGTCGAAACGACCAGCGCCGTCGAGGACGGCACCGTGCCCGAAGGCCTGCTAGCCGACGACTGGGTCAGTCTTCGCGCTGCCTACGAGGCTGAGCGTCACGCGTTCTTCACTACCGAGCAGGGCTATGAGGCTCGCAGCCATGGCAACGCATGGCGTGCCCGTTTCGAGGGGCAGGGCTTCACCTTGGAGCCCGACGCCGGGGACTGGAGTTTCGGGCTGAAGCTGGTGCGCTACGGCTTTGAGAGCGAACTCGTCGCCGTCGACCAAGCAGCTGTCGTACGATCTGACGGGCAACGCCTGACCTATGACTGGGACGAGGGTCTCTCGGAATGGTGGAAGAACGACAGGTGCGGCTTGGAGCACGGCTTCACCGTCCATGAGCGCCCGCAAGGGATGAGCGATGGGGAGGCTGGGCCGCTTGTGTTCGACATGGCGGTACGCGGGGATCTCCGGCCGAGCGTAATGGCCAGCGGCCGCGGCCTCCGGCTTGCAAGTGCCGAGGGATCAGTCGTATTGACCTACGATGGCTTGGTGGCCTTTGATGCGGACGGGACGCCGCTCGAGACCTGGTTGGAGGCCAGAGCCACGGGGATGCGTATCGCGGTGCTTGACGAAGGTGCACGCTATCCCTTGACGGTGGATCCGATCATGCAGACGGCATATCTCAAGGCGTCCAACACCGACGCCGGTGATGAATTCGGATTCTCGGTAGCCATATCTGGGGACACCGTGGTCGTTGGGGCGCCTGAAGAAGACAGCACTGCGACAGGTGTCAATGGCGACCAGCTGGATAACAGCTCGAGCAGAGTTGGTGCTGCCTACGTATTCATCCGTACGGGCGGCTCCTGGAGCCAGCAGGCCTACCTCAAGGCCTCCAACCCTGAATTCTTCGATCGGTTTGGTTACTCGGTCGCCATCTCTGGAGACACTTTGGTCGTTGGGGCGCCCTTCGAGAACAGCTCGGCTACAGGCGTCAACGGAGACCAGTCCGATAACAGCGCGGCCAACTCTGGAGCCGCCTACGTCTTCGTTCGCACGGGGGGCACCTGGAGCCAGCGGGCCTACCTCAAAGCTTCCAACACCGACGCACTCGATCGATTCGGATTCTCGGTAGGGGTATCTGGGGACACCGTGGTCGTTGGGTCCCCTAGAGAAGATAGCGCCGCAACAGCCATCAACGGCAACCAGTCAAACAACAGTGCAATGGACTTTGGCGCCGCCTATGTCTTCCTTCGCTCGGGTGGCTCTTGGAGCCAGCAAGCCTACCTCAAGGCTTCCAACTCGAACGCAGGGGATGAATTCGGGTCCTCGGTAGCTTTGTCCGGGGACACCGTGGTCGTTGGCGCCTACAAAGAAGATAGTTCTGCAAGGGGCGTCAACAGCGATCAGTCCGACAACAGTGCGATCGCGTCTGGAGCCGCCTACGTGTTCGCTCGCATAGGCGGCACCTGGACCAATCAGGCCTACCTCAAGGCTTCCAACACGGATCAGGATGATCGATTCGGATCGTCGGTGGCCGTATTCGGGGACACTGTGATCGTTGGTGCTTTCACCGAGGGGAGCTCAGCAACGGGCGTCAATGGCAATCAGGCCGACAACAGTGCGGATGGTGCCGGCGCTGCCTACGTCTACGTTCGCACGGGCCGCGCATGGAGCCAGCAGGCTTACCTCAAGGCTTCCAATACGGACGAGGGTGATGCTTTTGGAGCGTCGGTCGCTTTGTCCGGAGACACCGCGGTCGTTGGGGGACGCTGGGAAGATGGCTCAGCAACGGGCGTCAATGGCAACCAGTTGGAGAACGGTGCAATTCAGGCTGGTGCTGCCTACGTCTTCCTCCGCAGGGGGAACACCTGGAGCCAGCAGGCCTACCTCAAGGCTTCCAATACGGACGCAGGTGACTTCTTCGGATGGTCGGTTGGCGCCTCCGAGGAAACCGTGGTCGTTGGGTCTTGGAAGGAGGACAGCATTGCAACAGGCGTAGACGGAATCGAGTCCGACAACACCAGCACTGACTCTGGTGGTGCTTATGTCTTCGACATGTCGGCTCGCGACACCCTTGGCTCTGACATTTGCCAACCCGCCTTAGCCAACAGCACTGGGATTCCGGGCAAGCTGAGCGCTGTAGGCAGCGACATCGCCGCAGACAACAACGTGACCTTCCTCGCCACCGACCTACCTCCCGCGCAGTTTGGCTTCCTGATCAACGCCATGAATACCCAGATGGTCATGATCTCCGATGGCGTCCTCTGCATCGGGCCGGATGTCGGGCGCCACAGCACCCAGGCAGGAAACAGCGGAATGACCGGTGCGATCTCCACCACCGTGGACCTCAGCAGCCTCCCCCGCCCCAGTGGTGGTCCGGCGCCCGCCTTGGCTGGCCAAACCTGGTACTTCCAGTTCTGGCACCGGGATGGTCCCGGTGCCTCCAACTTCACCAACGGCATCGAGATCCAGTTTCAGTGATGTGGTAGCACGGAGGCCCGTGCTGCAGTGGGGAGCCCATGCAATGTTGACGGTGTTCGCCGCGCAAGGAACGCCATCAAAATGTCGCCGGCTCCCCACTCCAATAGCGGCCATTCTGGAGCTCGTGCTCAGGACCCTCCGGGGACTCCTGCAACCGCTCCCAACCTGGCCCGGCCCCCTACCCGGAGTCCGGTGGGACTCGCTAGGCCTCATGGCAAACGTTTTGGGTACCAGTCCCCCATCGGGCTCTGAGGACCGAGTTCTAGATTTGTGGAAGGTCAGGTGAGTATCGGGCGTCAGCGCCACATCCCCATCCGAAGGCTTTGTAGTGCGGTAGGGTTGCCCCCCTGGACGGAACGCTCGCCAAGCCTCAACATCAATACAAACAATATCTTTAGTGCAGGACATTCCGAACAAACTGCTCTGGATGTCAATCGCGTTGATGATCCGGTTTGGCATCGCGGCAGGCATGGCTTCATCGCTAACCTGTCTGGAATGCCCCTTACCCCTAAACCGCGCACATTGCCTCCATGTTGTCCGGTAACAATTGAAGTAGAATAGATCGGCAGCTCCGGTAGTGTGTCTTAGGAAGGTCTCCAGGTGAGTGGGTACGGGCGGGCCCAAGGCTCTTCGGCGATTCCAGGGAGGAACACCCCGCGAAGAGCTGAGTGCCTGTGGAGGATCCGGAGGGGATCCCCATCGCCGAGCGATCCGTTCGGGTCCAAATCCGCGCGGGGTCGCTCGGATTGCGTCATCGAGATCCTCCTTTTCGGCGGCTGATGGTCCGAGCCTAGCTGGCTGCCGCCCAGGTGCAGCCTGCGGCTGGGCAGCCACGGCGGCGCCGTACCGAGGAGTCAATCCCCTCCTGGCTACTCGGCGAGTTCCGTCTGTAGCCAAGCCCGACCGAGGGACCACTCACGGTCGACGACCCGGGTCGAGATGCCCATGATCTCGGCAGTCTCTTCCACGGTGAAGCCACTGAACAGGCGCAGCTCGACCACCTGTGCGCCACGTTCGCTGATGGAGGCAAAGCGCTGAAGGCTATCGTCGAGGGCGACGAGATCGATGGTCCCACCGTTCGCCGGGATGAGGTCTGGGTGGAACGTGACCTTGCCCTGGCCTCCTCCGCGCTTGGCTGCGTCTCTCCTGCGAGCATGATCGGTAATGATCTGACGCATGGCCTTGCCCGCCACGATGAAGAACTGCCGGCGACCCTCCATGGCACTCATGTTGCCTACAAGCTTTAAGTAGGCCTCGTGAACGATCGCTGTCGGCTGCAGGGTGTGGCCCACCTTCTGGCCAGAGAAGATCGCCCGGGCCAGACTCCTCAGCTCCTTGTAGACCAGGGGCAAGAGTTCCTCTTCCGCCGTAGGATCCCCGCCTTGGGCACGCTCCAACAGGCGCGTCACCTGGCCTTGGTCGATCGGTTCATCGGGTTCCATAGAGTTATCGGGGTGCCCCGTAGGCTTCGATTCCGAGGCTCGCGTCCCATAACCGTACTCGGTTGTCGTAGCCGACGCTGGCCAGGATACGGCCGTTTGGGCTCCATGCAACGGCTCCCATCGAGACACCGCAGGGAAAGGACGCGCTTTGCTCAAAAGTGTCCGTTGTCCATAGCCTCACCGTTCCATCCCCGGACGCCGTCGCCAAGCGCAGACCATCTGGACTCCAGCGAACCCCGTTGACAGCCTCGGCCGGCAAGCGTCCGATGCACTCCATGCCTTCAAGACGAAAAATGTCAACGCTTTCAAAGTCATCGGCGACCGCAAACCACTCTCCGCCGGGATGAAAGGCGATGTCCCGAATTGTGATTTGACGCACGATCCGACCGATGGGTTTTAGACCTCCACGGTCTCTCTCAAAGGCGAGCAAGATGGAACCCGATCCGACCAGGAGGCGCCGCCCATCATTGGACCAGCAGGCGCTATTCGCCCCAACGATTCCATCGGAGTGAGTCGTCAACCGCTCGCCATCCCAGGTAAACAGCCCAGCCTGGTGAGCGATGACAACGCCACTCCCATCAGGTTGCCAGGCGACTTGTCCCTGCCTATCCCGCAAGACGCTCTCACCTAGACGAGGCAGATCCACCGTCTGGAGAAGCTCCAGGCTTTCGGCATCATGCACCAACACTTGCTCGCCATGGAGGCTCGCGACGCGCCCACCGTCCGGACTCAGCTTAGCGCTGGGGGGAAACGGCCACCCAGAGATTTTGCGCATGCTGTGGGTATCCCAAAGCTCACCACTGACACCGACACGCATGAACAACATGCGGCTATCCCCAGCCCAGGAGAGCGAGAGATCAGCATTGCTCCGACCTTCCTCCATGCAGGTGATCACCCGCAAAGGAGACCGATCATCCAGCTCCCGGATGCGCAAATCCCTGTATGCCGAGACGCTGAAGAAGCGCTTACCGTCGGGGCTCCAGCGCGTGGTCACAGCATGATTGGGATGATCCTCGTATACGTGCACAGACGTGAGCGAAAGGCCATCGGAACTCCCGATTCCCCTGACCTCCCAGAGTCGAACAGCACGGTCTTGGCCAGAGCTCAAGAGCAGGTTCTGGTTCGGATGCCAGTCAAGGCTGACCGTGGGCCTCAGACTCGGTGTAAAGGTGTGCACCAGTTTTCCATCAGCGGAGTTCCAGAGACGCACATTCAAGTCCCAGCCTGCCGCAGCGATAAAGCGGCCATCGGGCTTCCAGGCAAGGCCTGCGCAGTAGGTGGGGACGCCCTCTAAGCTCTGAATCGGCTGCAGCGTGCGGCGATCCACAATGTTCAAGGCCCCATCTTCGCCAGGGAAGACCAGGCCCTCCCCGTTCGGCTCAATGGCGACCCCAAACTGCGCCGGAGTGGGTGCCAGATCCAGGTCTCTTCCATCCTCCGCGGCAAACTGGTGCAGCTCCTGGGTTTCGAAGGTAGCTGCCCAGTAACTCTCTCCACCGGGATCCCACGTTGGGTAGCTCAGACGTAGGTCCGTTCGGTGCCAGAGCACTCGTTCACTCCGCAGGTCATAGACCAAGTTGACGTGAACGCCTGTCAGCGCAATCCGATCCCCGCTGGGGCTCCAGGCTGGGCTTAGAAAAATCGCCGCGCCAGGCCCGGATCTGTCGCCAAAGCCAGGAGGCGCGTTCCAGCGCCCCAGTTCATGCCCGTCCTGCGCATCGTAGATCGCTAGGCAGCGAGAGCCGGCTACCGCCACTTGCCTACCGTCCGGGCTCCAAGCTGCACCCAGAGGAGAATCTCCCTCTGCAAAGATCAGCGGCTTGTCGAGCGAGAAGCTTGTAGCCAGGGACCACTCCCAGCCCTTGCGTTCCGCAGGGGTTGTTTCGGGCGGGTGGGAGCGAGCGAGTGCACGCGCTTCCCTTGCGCCCCCCTTGGACATGATCGACGTCATGGCGTTCAAGGTCGCCGTCCGGTAGGCATTCGCTTCTGCCTGCCTCGTAGCAATGCGCGCATCACGCGCCATCAGAGCGGTGCCGAAGACACCCAGGACCAATACAGCAATCGTCGTACACACACCCGCGACGATCGACCGATTACGGCGCACGAACTTGCCTGCGCGATCCAGCGGAGAGGGCGGGCGCGCGGAAATGGTGCGGTGAGCCAGAAAGCTCCGGAGGTCGGCGGCCATGGCTGCGGCAGAGACGTAGCGCTGGGGAGGTTCGCTCTCTAGGGCCTTGCCAAGAATGGTGTCGAGGTCCAGGTCGACGTTGGGCAGAACTGTGCGCAAGCGCCGGGCGTCACGCTCAAGCAGGTGCTGGATGGCCTGCGTCAGGCTCAGCCCCGCAATTTCCCTGGGCAGCTGAGCGCTGACCAGCTCGAAGCCAAGAACTCCCAAAGAGTAGATATCGGCACCAGGACCAATCTGGTCACTCTTCCCCCGGACCTGCTCGGGAGCCATGTAGGCCATGGTGCCGAGCAGCTGACCCTCCTGAGTCTGCATTGTGCCCAGGAGCGTCGAGGTCTCGACGACGCGTGCGATGCCAAAGTCCAGGAGCTTGGGTTGCCCGGTACCGTCTACCAGCACGTTGTCCGGCTTGATGTCGCGGTGCACGATCCCGCGCTGGTGGGCATGCTCAACCGCGTCGCAGAGCTTCGCCAGAAGCCGAACCCGCTGCTCCGTCGTCAGCCCTTCGGCATGGGCGTACTCCAGGCACTGACGCCCCAGGATCAACTCCATCGCCAGGTAGGGCTGTTCACCAGAGCCCAGATCTGCCGATTCGCTGGCGAACACGGCGGCGATGCCCGGATGCTGCAGGCGCGCCAAGGCTTCCCCCTCAAGACGGAACCGGCGCGCGATGTCTGCAGACGCAACGCTGGGGTGCATCAGTTTCAGGGCCACAGTCCGGCGCGGCTTGTCCTGGACCGCCTCAAAGACGATTCCCATGCCACCCCGCCCAATCTGGCGCCGAATTCGGAAGGGGCCGACGCGCTCGGGCTGCCACTCGGGCCCGGGGGAATGCTCCGCTTCGCCCTCGCTCTCGAGAATCTGCCCCAGCTGATCCCGCATCCCGTGGGCCAAGGCTTCCAGCTTCGGGTCGGCCTCCGCTTCCGCCTTGGCCAAGAAATCACGCACTGCGCTGATCCACGCCGGATCCTGAGCGCATTCAGACTCGATGTAGGCCGTACGGGCCGGCTCCGGCATGTCCATGGCCACCGACGCGATGCGATAGACCTCATTGAGGAGCGGATCCGACACGGTCCCAGGCTAGCAGGAGGCCCGCTGCCAACCTGTACCGGACCCCCCTGAATGACAGTGGCCCAGATCAACCAGGCCAGCAATGAGACGGACCCTCCACAGGCATGCTCCCCTCCGGAGCCTTGCGGGTCGTCTTGGGCAGCTCTGGGGCCAAGGTGCCGCCAGGAGCTGAAAGTGTGCCGGAGCCGCCCGTTTACGCCAGATCCGCGCGCTCCTAGCGACCAGTTCGGGCTCGCCAAAAAGCCAGGGGATCTCGCCTTTCCTGTGGTGCTGCAGGCCTGGGCAGTGAGCGGATCGGTTTCCGAGCAGAAATCTTGGCGCGATGCAGAGAGACCTTGCGTCTGGTGGATGACGGCGAAGGGCGACCGAGCTTGGAGCTCCTCCCTTCCCAGATCGCTGCACCAGCAGCCCAACTTCGAGCCATCAAGACCATGTCAACGAAATCAAAACTACGGACTGCCTTGGCAGCCCTGTTCCTCGCCGCAGCCGTTTGCTCCTGCAGTGGCGGCGGCGGCGGCGGCGGAGACGACGACGAAGACCCCGGCTCCGGCGAAGCCCTGACTTGGGGCGCCGGAACCTGGGGTTCCGATCAGTTCTCCGCCACGCCCTAGTACGCCACCCGAACACTCTGCCCC
>CAYWNK010000025.1:0-39060 GCA_964459495.1 uncultured Planctomycetaceae bacterium | reverse complement strand
GGCGGAGCGGGAGGCAGAGCTCGATTCGACGACCGAGATGCTGCAGAGTCTGCGCCAGGACAGCGGCGCCGAGGTCACCGGCCTGCGCAAGCAGGTCGAGGAGCTCGCCCCCTTGCCCCCGAGGCTTGCCGAGCGTGAGGCTGAGCTGGCTACGACGCGCGAGGAGCTCAAGGTGCTGCGCGCCGAGAGCAGCGCACGCATCGAGCTTTTGTCCCAGCGTGTCACCGAACTCGAGCCGCTGCCGAACAAGCTCGAGGAACGCGAGCGCGAGTTGGGCGGTGCCCGCGAGCGCATCGCAGATCTGGAGCGCACCTACGGCCAGGAGAAAGGCGATCTGCGTGCCCAGGTCGCGCACCTGGAGCCCCTGCCTGTCCGCCTCGCCGAGCGCGAGACGGAGCTGGCGGAAACGACCGAGCGACTGAGCGAGCTGCGCACGGAAACCACCGAGCGCATCGCTACGCTGGAGGCTCGCCTGCGCCAGCTCGAGCCGGTCCCCGACCAGCTCGCCGAGCGCGAAGAACAGCTCCGGACCGTGAGCTCAGAGGCCAGCGACTTGCGCGCGCGCTTGATCGAGCTGGAGCCCATCCCCGCCCGCCTCGCCGAACGCGAGCGCGAACTCAAGGACGTGCGTGTCCGCCTCGCCGACGCGGAAAGCCGCGCCGAGACGCGGATCGCCAGCCTCGACGCCCGCATCGAAGAACTCGAGCCGAAGGAGCTGCTCCTGGCCGAGCGGGACGGAGAGGTGCGTGTCCTCGAGAAGCGCCTCGCCGAACTGACCCAGTCGTCGCGTGAGGAGATCGACGGTCTCCGCAAGCGCATGGCGGAACTCGAGCCAATGCCCGCCCTGCTGGCCGAGCGGGAGCGCGAGCTGGAGACGGCGGCGAAGCGCCACCAGGACGACCTGGATCGGCGCGAAGCCGAGACAACGCTGCTGCGGGAGCAGGTCGACCGTCTTTCGATCTTGCCCACCCAGGTCGGTCAGGCCGAGCAGGGCCGTCAGGCCGCGACGGGCAAGCTCGCCGAGCGGGAGCAGGCCCACAAGGCTCAGGTCGCCGGGCTCACCGAGCGCCTGGCCCTGCTGGAACCGCTGCCCAAGCAGCTCGAAAAGCGCAACGCCGACCTCGACCGCGTAACGGCCGAGCACGAGAAGCTCGTGTCCGAGCACAAGGCCACCTTGACCGGCGCCAAGAAGCTCGAGGCCAGCCTGGCCGCCCGCGACAACGAGGTAAGAGATCTCAAGAAGAAGGCCCAAGGCCTCGAGAAAGACGTGCGACAGGCCGAGCGTGAACTCAGCGTGCGCGAGCGCAAGCTCGAGTCCGCCCTCGCCAAGGTCGAAGCCCACAGGTCGGAGCTCGCCGGCGCGAAGAAGCAGCTGGTGGCTATCACCACCGAGAGCAAGACCGGCCAGCTCGCGCGGCACACCGTCGAGCAGGAACTCAAGGCACTGCGCACGAAGTTGCTCAGCGCTGAACTGAAGCTGGAGGAGGCGAAGAAGCAGCGCCGCGAGACCGATAAGGAGCTGCGCGCCCGCAACGCCGAAGTACGCCGACTGGAAAAGGCCGTCGCCACATCGACCAAGTCGGTCGCCAAGACGAGCGCTCCTAAGGCCCAGTCGAAGCCGGCTCCCAGCGCCCCAGCGAAGAGCTCCGCAGCAAACGCCAAGGAGACTCCCCTTCCCGAAAAGACCCTGCCGGCCAAGGCTCCCGCTCCTCGCAGCGCCAAGACCGGTAGCTCCAAGAAGACCGTGGCGTCGAGCGCGAAGAAGGCAGCCCCCAAGGCCGCATCGAAGGCGAGCGCTAAGAGCCCGGCCAAGCCCGCCCCCAAGAGCAAGGCGTCCGCCAAAGCCGGCGACGATCTGACAAAGATCAACGGCATCGGCCCGACCTTCGCAAAGACCCTCAAGGCCGCCGGGTTCACCACCTTCAAGAAGCTCGCCGAGATCGACACGGCGAAGAAGCTGGAGAACTTCGCGAGCAAGGTCGACATCCCCGCGGATCGCATCCGCAACGACAACTGGATCACGGCCGCCCGCAAGGCCCACTTCCAGAAGTACAAGGAACGCGTCTAAACCAAAAATCGGGGGGCCCTACAATCTCCCCATGACCGCGACACCGCCGCCCGAGTCCCCCGTTCGCCCCCAGGCCGAACCCAAGGGATCCGGGCGGCGACTTTTTTGGTGGTCGGCCGGTCTTTCGGCCCTGACGCTGGGAATCTTGGTGCTGGCATTCGCACTGCTCGAACAGCCACCGGCCCATCCGGTGACCCCGGTGGCCAGACCATCGATGACCGCCCTCGACGACGCTCGGACCCTGCTGTCCACCGGTGAGACAGAGGCCGCCATCGCGGTCCTGCTCTCCGTTCCTCCGGTCCACCGCAGCTATTCGCGGGCCCAGCGCATGATCGGGTGGGAGATTTACACCAAAGAGCTCGGCCTTCCGCGCCAAGGCCTGCCCTTTGCCCGCAGGGCCCTACTGGCCGAGCCTGGCTCGTCGAACTGCTGGCAGGACATCGGGCGGGTTCTCCAACGAGCGATCCTCGAATAGCGGAGCGGCCCATTGGGCGGTCAATCGTGGTAGTTTGAGTTCTCTATGGAGCGCTCGCCCCATTCTCCCCTTGCGCCGCCTGCCCACGGTGCCCTTGGCCTGCTACGGGTCGCTGCGCTTTGCGCTGCGGTCTGGCTTGGTGCTTGTCGTCCCCCGATGCAGGGCCCGACGCCTTGGAATGTTCTCGTGGTCACCCTCGACGGGCTGACCCATGAGCAGCTGCAGGGGGAGGACTGCCGGAATCTCACGATCTTGGCAGAGTCGACCCACTACGCCAACGCCTACTCGGTGCGGCCTGATCCTCGCATGGCGCTCGAGTGCATCTGGACGGGCGACTCCGCCGGCCTCGCGGCTGGCGTCCGGTCCCTGCCCAAGCACGCGCACAAGTTCGGCATCGTCACCGGAGCCCTGCTCGCAGCACCCACCGAGGAGTTCGATCCCGACCTGCTCGTCGAGTTCACGCGCGTCGATCCGATGCCTCTCGACGAACCCGTCGCCCAGTCACTCGGCGACGCCATGGCCACTTGGCTCGACCACGCCAAGAGCATTCAGATGGGCAGCTGGCTGCTCTGGATGCACGGGCGTGTCGGCCCCGAAGGCCCAGGTGCCCTCATCGCCCGCCTCGAGGCCGAAATCGCCCGCGCAGGTGTGGAGCGCGACACGCTGGTCGTCTTCGCCGGCATGCCGCGCCCCGAGCTGGATGGGCACGTCCCCCTAACCGTGTACACCCCCCGGGCCGGACTCCAGCACGTGACCGAAACGGTCGGTCTCCAGGACCTGGCCCCGACGCTCGCCGAGCGCCTATCCCAGCGCCTGCTCGCCCCTGTCGTTGCCGAGCAGGGCGGCGACGGCGTCAGCGTGGCCGCGGCGATGCTGGGCCTCCCGGTCGACCGGGACCCCGTTCTGGTGACGGGCCTTGAGCCCGATGGCGCCACCCTCGAGGTGCGCGACGAGGACTACCTCTACCGCTGGTCCCCTGGCGACGTCCTCGGCCAGCTCATCGCCTTCCCCGACGAAGACTCCACCGAGCAGCGCGAACTCGCCCTTGAGCGCCTGCATTCGGTGGCCTTCACGGACGAAGCCCCCGCGCCCACAACCGCGGAATAGCCCAAGCTCGGGCCGACCCTTGCCAGCCACAGGCCTCCGTTCTAGCCTTCGGACCGGGCGGCTTCGCGCCGCCCAGGGCCCTTAGCTCAGTTGGTTAGAGCAGTCGACTCATAATCGATTGGTCCGGAGTTCGAGTCTCCGAGGGCCCACTCCACTTGCTGCACGGACTCAGCGGAACGGGAACTGGAGTCGGTCGGGGCAAGACTGGGGCCCATGACGCGGCCACGTGGGTCCGAGGGCATGGGCCTCTTCGAGGAGTGATCCAGGAGGGGTCAGAGGGACCGAACCGAATGCCCTGTGGCAGCATCGGATCGCGCTGCATGGCCCGCTCGGCCCCGAGTGTGTTCGAGAGAGAACAAGGCCAAGCGTGAGCCCTTGGATCGCCTGTGATCAGTAGGGCTGACCGGCAATCCCCCACACCCTTTCTGGAAACGTCGACCCCCGGAAGCCGGCCAGGCGGTTGCTGTCCATTTCTGTGAGCCTCAAGATCGATGGGGCCCGACTCTGACCGTCCAGCTTCCGGATGTCGCGGTGCTTCAGTCGACCTTGCCGAAGTCGAAGGACACCTCATACGTGTTGCTGAGGATCGCCCCGCTGGCGGTGGAGTAGAGCTGAACCTGCAGCTTGGCCGAGTTGCGCAGCGTGGGATCCAGGTGGAGCTGGCTGTAGGGCAAGAACATCTGGAGGTCCTCGTAAAGCGCAGTCGCGTATCCCGGCCGGAAGTCCGCGTGCGTGGCTACATGCCCGTCCATCGTCGTGTACCAGCCGTCCTGGTCCTCCAGGCGCAGCCCGTTCTTGTGGTAGCCGTAGACCAAGGCCTTGCAGTCCATACCCAGGTGCCCGGCCACCGTGAAATCCACATGGATGCGCATGCCCTTCTCCCCGTTCACAAAGACGTTGTGCTCCAGTCGCACCCCGCGGATCACAGATGCTTGCTGCTCATGGGCCGGCGCGGTCAAGGCCTGCACGGCCGCTTCGGCCACCACTTCCGTGGCGATTGCCGCTGAGACGGCCCCCAGTGCTTTGCTTGCCGCACGGCCACAGCCGGAAACCAGAAGGGCGGTCACTAGGGCAGCGGTCATCAGCTTAGGAGTCTGGCACATGGTCAAGTCTCTCATCGTCCGGTTGGGGGGAGTCGGAGGCATCGCGCGCTCCGTGGTTCCCCCAGGGGCGGTCGCCCTTGACCGGTACGGGAAATTCTCGATTCAGCTGGCCCAGCTGCGGATACCGCAAGCCCCACCCACCGCTCACCCCTTCGCAAGAGTCCTGAGCTTGCCCACCGTCGCCCAGTTGCGGGCGGTCATCGGGACGCCGAGGCGGCGTTCGGCTGCGGCCGCCAGCTTGGAGCGACCGAAGCCGTCCGGCGTGTGCAGGTAGAACACCCGGCCGGCCAGTTGCCAGGACTCGGTGGTGGTCTTGAGCGCGTCGAGGCCAGCGGTGTCCGGCTTCTTGGGTGCCGACTCCAGAAAGCCGACATGCACGGCCTTGGGAACCGCGTCCGCGCTGGGGTAAGGATTCCCGGCGATGGCCTTCGCCAAGTCGGCGGCGCTGAGCAGCAGGACCTGGGGCTCAAAGCCGAAGTCCCGGCCGATGGCGGCACGCAGGGCTGGAACGAACGGACTGCGCCTCGACGCCGCGAGCTCGAAAGCAGCGTTGCCGCTCTGCAGTACGGTGCGCACGCCTTCGGCACCAAGCTCCCCCATCAAAGCCTTGAGCGACGCCATCGGGAGCTTGTTGCGCCCTCCCACGTTGATGCCGCGGAAGAGCGCAAGATAGGTTGCCACGCGGCCTAGGCCTTCGGGGAGTTCACGTGGTCGCCCAGCAGCTGAGCCACGCAGCAGGTCAGACCTTTGCCCATGGGCACGTGCAGGAACTCGTTGGGGCCGTGGGCGTTGGAACCCGGACCGAGGACGCCGGTGATGACGAACTGAGCCTTGGGGTAGCTGTCGCCGAGCATCCCCATGAAGGGGATCGTGCCGCCCTCGCCCATCTGCACCGAGCCTTTGCCGAAATAGGTGTGGCTGGCGCGGTCGACGGCTTCCTCGAGCCAGGGGGCCAGGGGCGGGGCGTGCCAGCCCTGGGCGCCATCTGCATCCTCGAGCGAGACCTTGGCGCCATAGGGCGGGTCGCTGAGCAGGGTTTCCTTGAGGGATGCGATCGCCGCCTCCGGGGTCACCGTCGGGGGCAGGCGCAGGGAGAGCTTGACCGTCGTGATCGGCCGCATCACGTTGCCAGCGTTCTCGATCGCCGGCATGCCCGCTACGCCGGTGACAGCGAGAGCGGGGCGCCAGGTGCGGTTGAGCACCGATTCCACGAGATCCTCGTTCACCGGCTTCACGCCCTCGTGCCAGGGAAAGCGCTCGACCATGTTGGGACCTAGGACACTCGCACAGACCTTGGCCTGATCCACGCGCGCGGCAGGAATGTCCTCGTGGAAGGCACGCGGCAGAATTTCGCCGGTCTTGGGATCTTCCAGGCGGCTGAGCAGCTCGCGCATCACCCGGAAGCTGCTGGGAACGATGCCGCTGGCGTCGCCGGAGTGCACGCCTTCGGAGATGAGCTCGACCGAGAAGTTGGCGGTGACATTGCCCCGCAGGGACGTGGTCAGCCACATCTGCTCATAGTTGCCGGCGCCGGAGTCCAGACAGACGACGAGCTCGGGCTCACCGATCTCCTTGGAAAGGTGCTCCACGTAGGCGGGCAAGTCGTAGCTGCCCGACTCCTCGCAGGCTTCGATCAGCACCACGCAGCGCGCGTGGGGCAGACCCTGGCGCTGGAGCGCTTCAATCGCCGTCAGCGAGGCGAACGCCGCGTAACCGTCGTCGGCGCCGCCACGACCGTAGAGCTTGTCGCCCTTGCGCACCGGAATCCAAGGTCCCAGATCGTCGTCCCAGCCGACCATCTCAGGCTGCTTGTCCAGGTGCCCGTAAAGCACTACGGTGCGATCGGTAGGCCCACCGCCGAAGGCCGGGATCTCCATGAAGACGAGCGGAGTCCGACCCTCCAGGCGCACGACCTTTACCTCCAGGCCCGCGATAGGGCGAGCCTTGCACCAGTCGGCCACCAGGTTGACCGCCTGCTCCATGAACCCGTGGCTCTCCCAGTCGGCGTCAAAATGCGGCGACTTGTTAGGGATGCGGATGTAGTCCTCGATCGCGGGGACGATCAGGTCGTCCCAGACCCCCTCGACGTGGGCGCGCAGGGCTTCGGGATCGAGGGCGGCGGGTGTGGTCTGGGTCATGGGGCTGCGGGTTCGATGGCTCGGGGCGGGCCGTCCGTGCTGGAGCGGCGCTGCGCACAGGATAGCGCGTCGACTGAGGACTTGGGGAGAACGGCCCGAAGGGCTACCTTCGAGGGGTGTCCAACTCCTCCCAAGTCCCCGACGTCGCGCCCCCCTCGGAGGCCCCGATCCCTGAGCGGCTGTACCACCAGCTGCAACAGTGGGGCGTGCCCATCCAAGGATCGATGACCGCCGTCCTAGGCTCCAGGAACGGACGGGTCTGCGCAGCCTTGACGCGTATCGGAGCTCGGGTCATCTCCGTGATGGAAAGCCCGGCCACCTCCGTCGTGTCCAGCCGCCCCGGCCTATTGCTCGTGCGCGGCCCCCAGGACGAGCCGCCCCTGCGCAACCTCGCCTTCGACGTGGTGCTCGCCTGCAACCGGGCGCCCAAGGTCGAGGCTAGCCGAGCGATCCTGCCCGGTGGCTGGATGGTCATGGCGGGCTTTCAGTGGCTGCCAGGCGCACCAGGTCCCGGCCGCATCGCGGAGGGCTGCCTGGCAAAATTTGGCCTCGTGCCCGCGAGTCATGAGGTCAGCGGCGTGCATCCCAGCTGGCTGCACTTTCTGCAGGCCGCCGGAATGGAGGGCATCGTCAGCAGCTCGGTCGACCTCGACGTCCCCTTTGATGGAGCCACTTGGCGTACCGCAGTCCACACCGAAGCACGACGTCGCGGCGATCTATCAGCCGGTGACTGGGAACGCTTCTCTAGCGAACTCGACGACGCCCTGGCGGAGAGCTTTCCGGCCGACCTGACGGGAATCCCCCATCGGCTGTTCGTCACCGCGGGGCGCAAGCCCCGGGACCAGGCTTGAAGCGGAGCCTGCTGGCCGGGAGCGCGGTGCTGCTGCTATGGGCTGCCTGCAAGGACCAGTCAGCGGGTAGCGGGCAACTGGGAAGCGGGGGCGAGAGCGCCGGTCAACGCGCCCAGCCGGATCCCTTTGCCATCCCCGACAATCCGCGCCCTCCCAGCGCGCGCTGGTCCGAAGCCAACGAACTCGCCGAGGATCTGGGCACTCCCCGGCACCCCTCCGATGGCCAGGGTGAGGCGTGGCTCGTCGACCCTGCAGGCGATCGCTTGGTCCAAGGCACGGCCGTGGCGCGCACACCCGGCAGCTGGACGCTGCACTACGCAGCAGGCGAGCCCGGCATCGCGGTGGGCGGCGCGCTCCTTTTCCTGCCCGAACCGTTTTGGGGCTGGTCCGCGCCCCAGGTCAGCGTGCCCGGAAGGCTCGGCTACACCCGCGTAACGACCGATGCGCCGGGTGTCGAGCTGGTGCTGCACGACGAGGGCCCACGGCTACGGGTCGAGATCGGCGGACGTGCACTCGAAGCGGGTGAAGTCGTTCGGATCGAGTATGGCGCGGACGGCGCCGGCGCGTTGGCCGATACACAGGCGGAAAAGGACGCGCGGCTGTGGATTTCCGTCGACGGCGATGGGGACGGCGTGCCGAAGGTCCTCGCCGAATCTCCAAGCATCCAAGTCGCCCCCGGCCCCCCGGCCATGCTTGAGCTACTGGTGCGTGGGGCGGCCCGCGTCGGTTCCACAACCGAGCTCGTCGCCAACGTGCTCGATGCCTATGGCAACCCGGTCGAGGTCGACGGAACGCTGGAGCTGTCGAGGATCCCCAAAGGCTGGGAAATCCCAGCCGAGCTCCCCCTGCAGGGAGGGCGGGCCTCCCACTCCTTCGAGTGCCTCGACCCGGGCATCGTTCGCCTCTCCGGGCGCATCGAACTCGAGGGACGCTCGCTCGAGGACGAGGCCAACCCCCTGTGGATCGGCGAGAGCGCGCCAAGGGTTCTCTGGGCCGACCTGCACGGGCACTCGGGCCTGTCGGACGGTACCGGTACGCCGGAGGATTGGTATCGGTACGCGCGCGACGTGGCCCTGCTCGACGTGGCCGCCCTGACCGACCATGACCACTTCGGCGTATTGTTCCTCGATCAGAGCCCCGAACTCTGGAACCGTATCCAAGGGACGACCGCCGAATTTCACGAGCCGGGACGCTTCGTGACCGTCCTCGGTTACGAATGGACGAGCTGGATCCACGGCCATCGCCACGTGCTGCACTTCGAAGACACGGCGCCCCTGCGTTCGTCCCTGGACCCGGCCTTCGGTGACCCGCGGCTGCTCGCGAACGCGCTGAAGGGGGAGGCTGCGATGCTGCTGGCTCACCACACCGCGGGAGAGCCGGTAGCAACCAACTGGAGCTTCGCGCCCGACCCCGAGGTCGAGCCCCTCGTCGAGGTCCTATCGGTGCACGGCTCGTCCGAGGCCCGCGACGCCCCGCGCACGGTTCGCGGGGCCCGCGACGGCTACTTCGTCCGCGACCAGCTCGCCCGCGGCGTGCGGTTTGGCTTTGTCGGCTCGGGCGACAGCCACGACGGGCACCCTGGACTCGCGCATCTCTCTCCCATGTACGGAGCCCGGCCCACGGCGACAGGCCGGACCCGGGAGCTGGGAACAGGCGGCCTCGCAGGAATCCTGTGCGAGGAACGGACGCGACCAGCGGTTCTCTCCAGCCTGCGGGCTCGCCGAGCCTACGCCACCAGCGGCCCGCGGACCCTGCTGCGCGCGACGGTGAACGGTGTACCCAGCGGTCAGACCGTCGCCCTCGCGGACCTCGCCCCTCCCCTGCGCCTGGACGTGATCGCGGTCGCCGACGGCCACTTCGAGCGCATTGACCTGGTGACGTCCTGGGACGGCGTCCGCAGCCAGGCCCTGAGCGAGCGCACGTTCCAGGGCAGCCTCGATCTGGTCGCGGCGGAGCCCGGCGGTTGGGCCTACCTGCGCCTGCTGCAGACGGACCGCGGCCAGGTTCTCAGCAGCCCGATCTTCTTCGAGTAGGGGCTCCGGGCCAGCGGCCGACTGCTGGCGGGAACTGGCAGCCCCCAAAAACGACCGGGGAATTTGTGGATCGAGGGTACCGCCGCTGCGCGCTTCCCCCTGTCCCGCCATCATGCACGAGCCCCAGTCCGCCACCCCCCGTCCGCGCCTACGCCGCGCCTACGCCCTCTCCCTTTCCCTAGCCCTGCTCAGCGCCTGTGGCAGCAGCGGTAGCGATTCCCCCGGGGGTGACGGAGGAGGCGGGGGCGGACCCGGCAACACCGAGCTCACCACGCTGTCCGGCTTGGTCCTCGACCCCACGGGCACCGGCCTCGCCAACGTGACCGTCAGCGCCGACGGCGCTGTCGCCCTGTCCAACGCCCAGGGCCAGTACGTTCTGAATTCGACGGGCAACTTCCCCATCGAGGACTTGCACGTCGTGTTGGACGGCTCCACTGCGGGCCTCCCCGGCCAGTACCCCGAAGTGGGGATCGACGTGGACCTTCCCACGGGCCAGGCCAGCGCCACCGTGCCCCAGGTCATCACGCTACCCGACCTGTTGAACCCCGAGAGCTCCAACCAAACCGTGATGACCGCGGCAGACGGCTCGACGGACGTACCCGTTCTGGTGACCGGCACCGAGGCAGACATGGTCCTCTCGGGACCCATCGGGACGATCATCACCGTGAACGGCAGCACCAGCGCCCAGGCGGTTGAGCTGAACATGACGCCTGTGGACCCCGGTCAGGTACCCATGCTGCTGCCCGACAACCTGCTGGGCGGTGGCTTCGTCACGATCCAACCCGGTGAGTCGACCTTCGATCCTCCCGGAGCAGCGGCCGGGTTGGATGCCATGTTGCCCAATGACCAGGACCTGCCCGTGGGCAGCTCGGTGGATATCTGGTCCTTCGACCACGACGAGGGCGCTTGGGTCAACCGCTCCGATCAAACGGGCCAGCAAGGCACCGTCGTCGACCTCGGCGGTGGGCAGACCGCCGTTCAGGCCACCGGCGTCATCACCGAAGGCGGCTGGCACACCTCCACCCAGGATGTGGACCCGGACTGCGCGACCACCTTCACACTGCGCGCCGTCGACACCTCGACTGGCGCCGGAGTCCCAGGCGTCATCGTCCAGATCACTTCCACCGGCCAGGTGGGCATCACCGGAGCCGACGGTCGCGTGAGCATCCCCCTGGTCTGGGCCTATGACGTGGGCCTGCTCGCTAGCGAGGGCGTCTGCCTCACCACCGATCTGTCATACTTCCTGTTCTTCCCGATCGAAGCTGGCTTCAAGACCTCGGGCATCCTGACCATCCCCGCGGCCAGCGTGGTCGCTGGCGGCGTGACCGACGCCGGCGACTACGACTGCGACGTGCCCACCGTCGGCACCCTCTCAGGGATCGTCCTCGGGACGGGGGCCACGACCGATGAACCCGTGCGGATCTCCAATGCCAGCGGATCCGTCACCAGCGTCGTACCCGCCCCCGGCGGCACCTTCTTCGTCAGCGACCTTGAGGCCGGCGACTACACGGCGACCTTTGACTGTGTGGGCGACGAGCCCCTGGTCCAGGTGTCCTTTTCCATCGAGATCGGGCAGGTCACCTCGGTCGTTCTGCAGTGCGTCACGGGCACAGGCGGCGGCGACGTGACCGTGGTCGCCACGCAGGATGGGGATCTCGGCAACGGGCTTCCCGGCATCCCCCTCGCCGGCGCAACCGTCACCCTCCAGGGCACGGACTCCGGCTCCGCAGGAGGCCTGGTCATGATCACAGACATCCAGGGACGAGCGACCTTCACCGACGTCAGCGGCCCCTTCAACGTCACTGTTCAGGACGACATGATCTTTGGCGATAGCGAGGCGCGGATCGGTCACTCCCTGATTGGGGTAAGCCCGATCAACGACTCGATCGGTGTGGTCGTCCAGAGTCCGGAATTGCTCTTCTTCGTGCCCGTCGGCTTTGGATTCCTGACCGGCGACGTCCTAAACCCGCCGAACCTTGGCGCCAACGAAGCCCTCTATCTTCAGGTCGTTGGCACCAGCGCCAGTGGAGAGGACTTTCGCCTGACCTATGACCTCGCCGACGGCAGCACGCTGTCGGGGGCCGTCCCCGCCAACCTCCCCCTCGACTACGCACTGATCGTTGCCGATGTCTCCAGTGGGTCTCCGGTACCGGTCCGTACGGCGTTCTTCTTCGATCAGGGGAGCGTCCCCATCGGACAGGCAGGAACTCCGACCCTGGACTGGGGCGCAGCAAGCAAGCTCGACTGGGACCTTCCAGTGTCCGTCACGCTCGACAATCTCGACGCCGACATCAGCTTGGCCGACGTCACCACTCGCCTGAGCTTTCGCTCCGTGGCCGAGGAGGTCGTCTTCCAAATCGACCTGAACAACACGGCAAACACCATGTTCTCCGCGAATCTCCCCGATGTCACAGCGTCTAGCCTCGCGGGCATTCAGGTTTCGATCGACGTTTTGGCCAACCCCAACGCGTTCTTCTTTGAGAGCGAAGATTCGTGCTCCCTCGACCTGGACTCAAACGAGAACGCCCTCACGCTGGCCTTCCCCAACGACTCGACCTGGATCCAGCCCACAACGCTTGCCAGCTTCACGATCGCCGAGTTCCAAAATCTGCTCGTGACCTGGATGTTGGATGCACCTGCTGGCCCCGATGGCTTTGGAATGGAACATGTCCAGCTCTTCAGCGGCGTGGAGCAGGGCAATGATCCGATGCTGACCTGGTGGGCGATCTCTTCCCGGGCCGGAACGACCGGCTTCCAGCTCCCCCCGCGAGCTCTCCCGATGACCGAAGCAGGCCAGTCCGTGTTCGGAAATGCCGCAACCGCGCGCTTTGATGCCCAGGGCTTCGACTTCGACACCCTTCACAATGAAGCCGCCGCCACGAACCTCGAGCAACTCTACGATGCCTCCAACAGGCGTTGCCAAGCTGGGGATTTCGTGATCTTCTCGGTCGTCCAGTAGGGCCAGTGTGAGCCCCAGGCGGCGGGCGCAAGCCGCTCGCCGCCGGATGGGGATCTTGAATCAGCCCGCCTGGGCCATCGGAGGCAGCTCGCCGCCGTCCACTCGTACGACCTGGTTGCGGCCCCGCTCCTTGGCCATGTATAGGCCTTCGTCGCCCGCCTTGATCAGGTCGTCCACCCGGCCCATCGTGCCGTTGCGTTCCGCCACACCCATCGAGAGAGTGACGTTGAGCTTGCGGCCCTCGTGCTGGACCACCAGGTTCTCTACGGCGACCCGTAGGCGCTCAGCGCTGGCGAAGGCCGCCTCTGCGTCACCACCAGTGTGGATCAGCAGAAATTCTTCGCCCCCCACCCGGGCCAACACGTCGCCGCTACGGCAGCTCTTCCGCATCTCAGCGGAAACCGCGCGCAGCACAGCATCTCCAGCGTCGTGCCCGTACTCATCGTTGACGCGCTTGAAGAAGTCGATGTCCCCCACCGCAACCGAGAGCGGCTTGCCGAGGCGGCGCGCCACGTCCCATTCCTGCTTGAGCCGCTTCATCGCGTAGCGCCGGTTGGGCAGCCGCGTGAGAGGGTCGGTCAAGGCCGCCGCGCGCAGCTTGCGGGTCAGGATGCCCAGGTCCGCCACCTGGCGCTGCTGAGCCCTCTCGGACTCCTCGACGCGCTCACGCATCCTCACCATGCGCTGCCCCGCCTGCACCCGGGCAATCAGAATGCGCGGGTTGAAGGGCTTCACGATGTAGTCATCCACACCGTTCGAGAACGCCTCGACCACCTGCTCGTCATCCTCGCGGGCGGTGACGATCAGTACGTACATCTTGTGACCGGCTTCGGTCTCGCGCAGGGTCTTGGTGAGCTCAATCCCGCTCATCCCGGGCAGCATCCAGTCGCTGATCACGAGCTGCGGGTCGTGGCTCACCGCCTTCTGCAGGCCCTCCTCACTGGAGGCCGCGGTGACGACGTCGTAGCCCTCCCGCTCGAGATAGTGACTGATCAAGCGCAGCATCTGCTCCTCGTCGTCGATCAGCAAGATACGCAGCGGCGCTTCACGTGCGACAGGTGCCTCGAAGGTCGCGATGTCGTTGGCGAGCTCTTCTGCTTCCTCGTCCTCTTCAGGTTCGGGGCGGGTGGCGGGCGGTTCCGGACACTCGATACCAATCCGCCTGAGCTCAGCGAAGGTGTTCACGAAGTTGACGGCCACGCCTGCCGGCACGCCCATGAACTCGCTCCATTCGGCCCATGCCGGCTGGATTCGGTCCCCGATTTCATGGAGGACCCTGGGCTCGATGCCGAGCTCCCTCGCGATCGCGTCTAGGCGGAAGCAAGCCCGGAGCCATGCGGTCCGCTTGCTATTGGGGTCGAGGGTTAGGATGTCCGCGATTGCCTTGGACGCCCTCAGCAGGTTGCCGACCACGGCAACCTCCTTTTTCACGTCCGGACCGGCAGCGCCTACGCCCATGTGGCGCAAGACACCGTGCTGAAGGGAGGCAGGCAGGCCCCAGTCCTCAAGCATCAGGGCCGAGACCTCAACGTGGTTGATGCCGAAGACCCGCGTCTCCAGGGGAGCCAACACTTCGTCTTCCAAGTGCGGCTGCCCCCGCAGCAGCTTGGAGTACTTGTCGGGATGCACGCTGGCGAACGCAAGCTTGCCGATGTCGCACAAGAGCCCGGCGGTGAATGCCTCGGCCGCTGCCATCTGCTTGAGCTCGAACGCCAGGACGCTGGCCGCTACGGCAGTCGCCAGGCTTCTGGACCAGAACAGGTCGTAGTCAAAGCTCCCCGCAAGCCCCTCGCGGTTGTCCGCGGCCAAAGTGAAGCCCAAGGCCGTGTTGCGCACCCCGGTCACACCGATTCGCATCGTGGCCTGCGCAATCGTCGCGACCGGCCCCGCGGCCGCGTGGGTCACGTTGTTCGCCAGCTTGAGGATTCGGCCGGAAAGGGCCGGATCGCCGAGAATCGCCTGGACGAGCTCGCCCTGGTCGTACCCCTCGTTCTGTGTAAGCTCCAGGACCCTCAGCCCAACGGCGGAGGGTGAAGGTAGAGAGCCTGTGAGCCGGAGCTCGTCGAACTTCTGTTGGAGCACGTGGGGGGAGAAGAGGGAGATTGGCGTTCAGGCGGGCAACCCGCTAGGCCGCCTCGTTTCGAGAATCGAGATCGGCGCTGCAGATGTAGCGGTTCCGACCACCTTCCTTGGCGGCGTACAGAGCCTCATCGGCCAACTTGATCAGCTGATTGAATGACTTCAGCTTCGGTTCATAACCAGCGATGCCAAGGCTCACCGTCAGATCCCGGTCGAAACCGGGAATGACCATGCGCTCATCGGCCATGGAGCTACGAATTCGCTCTGCCACAACGCTGCACTCATCCTCCGCTGTGTTTTTGCAAATCAGTAGGAACTCCTCTCCACCGATCCGGCAGACCTCGTCGCTGGTGCGGATCGCTGCCTTGAGGCGGCGCGCAGCCTCCTTGAGGACAGCGTCACCCACATCGTGGCCGTAGTCGTCGTTGACGGATTTGAAGTGATCGATATCGATCATCACCAGAGAGAGATCGCGGCCCGTGCGCAGCGTCGAAGACCACTCGGATTCGAGTCGCTTCATGGCGTAGCGCCGGTTCGGCAACTCGGTCAACGGGTCGGTCAGGGACGTCGCCCGCAGCTTGCGCGTCAACACACCGAGCTCGGCGACCTGACGCTTCATGATGCGATTGTCGTGATCGACCCTCCGCTGCAACCGCACCAGCCGCACGCCTCCTTTGACCCGGGCGGAGAGGACCTCGGGGAGCACCGGCTTCGTGATGAAGTCATCGACCCCAGCATCAAAGGCGTTGACGATCACGTCCTTCTCGCCCTTGCCGGTCACCAACAGGAAGTACATCCGCCTGCCGAGCTCGGAGCGCCGCAGCGAACGGCACAGGTCCATTCCGTCCATCTCGGGCATTTGCCAGTCTGCGACGACGATGTCGGGGCAGGTCTCGAGCGCGATCTTCAGGCCCTGGGGGCTGTTCGCACAGCTCGTGACCTTGTAACCCTGTTTCTTGAGCTGCATCTCCAGGACCTTCATCGACACCGGATCATCGTCGATGACCAGAATGTGAACCTGCTCCTCATCCGAGTCCATGCTCCGTAGCTGCACCCCGGCGGTAGCGGTCTGAGGAGCGGTCTTGGGAGCGGTCTTGGGGGCGGGCTTAGGAGTAGGAGCCGGAGTCGACATGGAATTCGGCCCGGGCTTGGCCTCATCCTCGGCCTCGCCACCGCGCTCTTCGACCAGCCGCAGCAAGTCCACGACCCGTCGCTGGGGATGGGTGCCTACATCCAGGCTGTCGCCCCAGTTGATCCACTCACCGATGCACCCGTCCACGAAGGCCTCAAAGGGCTTGTGCCCCATGTCCAGTGCGTTGCGGGCACGCTCAAACTGGACACCAAGCCTCTTCCAAACAGTCGGGCTCGCTGTCTCGTCGGCTGCCAGGATCTCCCCTAAGGCCTCGGAGACCCGCAGGATACCGGACAGGCTGTGCTCGACCTTCTCCCCCCCCTCGAGCAGGCGTTGAGTGGCGCTTTGCTGGATCGCTTCCGCAAAGGTCTCCGGCAACCCCCAGTCCTGAAGGATGCACTTGGCCACCTGCCCGTGGTCGATGTTGAATCTCTCCTTCTCCTTGGCAAGGCAGGACATCGGCGATTGGTTGAGGCACTCACTGAGAATCGCTGCGTACTCATCCGGGAACACCGAGGCCAGGGCCAGGCGGCCCACGTCCCCCAGCAGGCCGCAGATGTAGGCCTCCTCCGGCTTGCCTACCCCGAGTCGACCCGACAGCGCCTGCGCCACGACGGCGCGCGCCAAGGAGGTCGACCAATAGCCTTCATAGTCGAACGCGGTGCAGCTGCCTGCACTGCGCTCCGACACGAGGCTGAACGCAAGGCACAGATCCCGTACCGTCGAGCTGCCGAGCCGCAGAATGGACTCCGAGACCGTCGTCGCAGGGCGCGCCTTGGCATGCGCCGCTGAGTTGGCGAGCTTGAGAATGCGACCCGTAAGTGACGAGTCGGTCATGATCGCATGACCCATCTCATCCAGCTCGTAGTCGTCTGTGCGAGTGAGCTGCAGGATCTTCATCCCCACGCCCGCGGGCGTGGGGAGGTTTCCAGATGCCCTCAGCTCCTCGAAAATGGTCTCCTCCATGGACTAGGCGGAGTACGAGGCCCGCAGCTCACGAAGGGCGATTTCGACTTCCGCGTGCATCCCCTCCAGCTTGGTGAGCAGCTCCGAAGTGAGCTCGTCGCCGTTTTCGATGCCCTCTAGGTCAGCGCAAATCTGACTGAGCTCCATCGCCCCCATGTTGGCGCTGGACGACTTCAGCGCGTGCACCGCGCGGCTGACGATCTCGGTATCTTTCTCCTGGAAGCCTCCCTGGACCTCAGCGAGGCGAACAGTGGAGTCCTCGATGTAAAGGTCCACCAACTCGATCAAGAGCTCGGACGCTCCCTCACCACCAAGAGTAAGAAGCTCCAAAATCGAGCTCTCGCGCAGGACGGGGGCATTTGCACAGCCACCGTGCACGTGCTTTTCGAAGGGGAATTGGCTGGGGTTGCCGGTCATGGATTTCGACAGTCATCCACCACCTCCCAAAGGAGACGGTGAGAAGGTTGGTGGGGGGCTCGAACGACGAAGAAGTCGGGTGGTCTTCCAGCTCCCCACCTCATCGGCCCATAGGTGCGCCGATCTTGTGCCCGACCTCTCGCCGTCCCGAGACATGGTCTAGGCCATCGCAATCCAGGCCCCCCAATGCCCGTTCGCTAGCTCTTCTCATTTGCCCGGGTTCGCCCCAGAGCGCCGGACCAGGCCCCTATGGCAGAAGCGGCAGCTTGGGAAAGCCCTTCCCATCGACCTCGTCATCCGTTGGGGCCCCCCCAGGACCTTCCAGCGCGGGGGCGTCGGGCAGCCGCAGCCCGAAGGTCTCTAGCACATGCTTCACCACGAGCACCTCAAACAAGATGAGTGCCGGGGGCACGTCAGCGTGATCGGCGATCCTAGTCATGACCCCGGGCGCCAGCCCACAGGGCTGGAAAGAGCCGAAGGCCTCTAGGTCCGTGTGAACGTTCAGGGCTAGGCCGTGCCAGGTGACCCAGCGCCGGACCGCAACCCCGATTGAGGCGACCTTCTTGTCCCCGATCCACACGCCGGTCAGTCCAGGCTCACGGCGCCCCTCGATGTCCAGCTCGGCCAGGACAGAGAGCACGATGCCCTCCAGGTCCCGTAGGTAGGCGTGCAGATCCCGCCGCCCTTCAGGCAGCAAGAGGATCGGGTAGGCAACGACCTGCCCTGGACCATGGTAGGTCGCCTCCCCACCTCGCTCGACCTCGACGACGGGGACGCCGCCAAGGGACCCGCCGCCCCCCTCGGCGGACAAACCGCCCTTGCGACCCACCGTGATGATCGGCTCGTGCTCGACCAGGATCAGAGTATCGGGGATCTCCCCGGCAACCCTCTGGGCCACGAGCTGCTCCTGCAGCTCGTGGACCTCGGCATAGGACTTTCGGCCCAGCCGCCGCACGTCCAGGACGGGAAGCTGGTCGGTCACTTCTTGGGCTTCTGGTAGATGTGCACAGCCATGGTGTGCACCGCCTCCGCGGCCTCCATCGTGGCCTCGGGGAGCGTCGGGTGCGCGTGAATCGTCCGCGCCAAGTCCTCGGTAGTGGCCCCCATCTCGATCGCGAGCGCCGCCTCTGCGATCAGCTCGGTGACCTCAGGACCCACCATGTGTACGCCGAGGATCTCGTCGGACTCGGCGTCCGAGAGAATCTTCACGAAGCCCTCAGTCTCCATCAGGCTCATCGCACGTCCGGAAGCAGCAAAGGGGAATTGACCGCTCTTGTACGGCCTTCCGCGTTCCTTGCACTGTTCCTCGGTAAGGCCCACGGAGGACATCTCGGGGCTGGTGAAGATCACCGCCGGGACGCAGCGCACATCGTATTCCTCGGGCTGCCCGGCGATCACCGCTGCCGCCACCAGACCTTCCTTGCTGCCCTTGTGGGCCAACATGGGCTGGCCAGCGATGTCGCCGATGCAGTAGATGTTCGGGACCTTGGTGCGCATCTGCTTGTCGACTTCGACGAAGCCACGCTTGTCGACCGCAATGCCGACGCTCTCCAGGCCCAGGCCCTCGCTGTAGGGGCGGCGCCCGACGGTCGAGAGGATTTGGTCGCACTCGATGACCTCTTCGCCCTTGGGCGTTTTGGCCGTGACCGCGTAGCCGCTGCCCTTCTTCTTCCAGCTCTGGGCGAAGGTCTTGGTCATCAACCGCACCTTCATCTTCTTCAGCGAGCGCTCGATGACCTTGACGCAGTCGCGCTCCTGGCCGGGAAGGGCGCCCTCGGTGGCCTCGAGCACGGTGACCTCACTGCCGAGCTTGCGATACATCATGCCCAGTTCCAGGCCGATGTAGCCGCCGCCGATCACGACCAGATGCTTGGGCATCTTCTTGGGCCGCAGAGCCCCTGTCGAAGACCACACGTGGTCCTCATCGAAATCGAAGCCCGGAATCGACGAAGGCACCGAGCCCGTCGCGATCACGATCGCGTCGCACTGCAGGGTTTGCTTGCCGTCCTTCGAAGTGACCTCGACGCTGTTCTTGCCAGTGATCTTGGCCGTGCCCATGACCTGGGTGCAGCCATGGCTCTTCAGTAGGCCCGAAACACCGCCGGTCAGCTTGGCCACGATGCCCGACTTCCACTCGACGAGCTTGTTCACATCGAGCTTCACGCCCGAGGCCTCGATGCCCATCGCACTTGCCCGCTCGATCTTCTCCAGGAGCGAGCCGGCTGCGATCAGCGCCTTCGAAGGGATGCAGCCCACGTTGAGGCAGGTGCCCCCCATGTACTCCTTTTCGACCACTGTCACCTGCTGCCCAAGCTGGGCGAGACGAATGGCGCACACATAGCCGGCGGGACCGGCACCGATGACGACGACCTTGGAACTCATGGGAGAATCTGCTTGGAGCGGGGCTGCGATTGGAAGCAGCCCGGATCATTCAGGCTAGAGGGGGAACGCCCCGTCCCCGGGGCGCGCCTCGCCGCGGCGTTCGGCCACGGCGATGAAAGCGTTGTACTGGCGCTTGAGGTGCTCGGGCACCTCGGCGTAGACGTCGTCGACGAGGGTCCGAAGCGCCATCGGTGACGCCGCTTCCTGCTCGTGCACCACCGCATCGATTTCGGCCAGGAGACCGGCCTCCAGGACGGCGCGTTCACCGGGTTCCAGGACCCCGGTTTCTTCCAGGTAGTGCTGGTAACGGGCGATCGGATCGCGCGTCTCCCAGTGGGCCACCTCGGCGTCGTCCCTGTACTTGGTCGGGTCGTCGGAACTGGAGTGACCGAGCATTCGATAGGTCTCGAGCACCACCAGGCTAGGCCCCTCGCCAGCGCGCGCGCGCGCGACGGCCTCGGACGTGGCCTCGTAGGTCGCGAAGACGTCGTTCCCGTCGACCTGAACCCCAGGCATGCCGTAGGCCTCGGCCTTGACCGCATAGGACTCGGCGGCAGTCTGTTCCTTTGAGCTGACCGAAATCGCCCAACCGTTGTCCACGCAGACGAACACGACGGGCGCTTTCCAAACCGCGGCGAAATTCAACGCGCTGTGAAAACCGTTGGAGCTGGTCGCGCCATCACCGTGATAGGCGGCGTGCACCACCCCCTCGCCGCGCTGCTGGCTAGCGTAGGCCGCCCCGACCGCGTGGGTGAGTTGCGTACCGATCACCGAGGACCAGCTGGGGTAGTTGCTGCCCGCGTGCTGGAAGTGATTGCACATCTGCCGCCCCTTCGCCGTGTCGTTCGCGTTGCAGTACATCTGCGCCACGTACTCCGAAAGCGGCAGCCCGCGCATCAGCGCCGCACCACCCTCCCGCAAACCCGACCAAAGCCAGTCCCTCGGCTCAAGGGCAGCGGCGCTGCCGACTTGAGATGCCTCCAGGCCCGTCGCGGTTCCGACGAAACCGATGCGACCCGCGCGCTGCAGCTTCAGCATGCGCCCATCGAGGCAGCGGATGCGGAGCATGTGCACGAAGAGCTCCTTGGCCCGCGCATCGTCGAGCGTAGGACGATCGCCCACAAGGCGACCGTCCTTCGAGAGGATCTGGAGAGCGTCCACCGGCTACAGGCTCAGGAAGCCAGGCGTCTCGAGCAAGGTTCGCATGTACGCCAGGAGCCGCGCCGCATCGGCACCGTCGGCTAGGCGGTGGTCCACGCTGCAGGAGAAGTTCATGAACTGCCTCACCGCGATCTGATCCCCCTCGGGGGTCTCGACCACACCGGGCTTCTTCATGATGCGGTGCACCCCCAGAATCGCGATGTCGGGGAAGTTGATGATCGGCGTCGCCAGAGTGCCGCCGATGTTGCCGGCGTTCGTGATGGTAAAGGTGCTGCCGCGCAGCTCCTCCGGCTTCACTTTTCCAGCGCGGGTGCGCTCGGCCAGATCCTGAAGCTCGGCAGAGAGCTGCATGACGCCCTTGGCCTGCACGTCCGGGATCACCGGAACGATCAGCCCGTTCGGGGTGTCGGTCGCAATGCCGAGGTTGACGCGCCCGGACTGGACGATCTCGCCCGCATCCTCATCGAGATGCCCGTTGAGCATCCGGAACTTGCTCAGGCCCAGGGCCACCGCCTTCATGATGAAGGGCATGTAGGTGACCTTGACGCCCTCTTGCGCACCCAGGGCCTTGGCCTTCGTGCGCAGCGCCACGAGGTCGGTCACGTCCACTTCCTCGACCACCGTGAAGTGGGCCGCGGTGTGCTTGGAGCGCGTCATCGCCTCGGCGATTTTGCGCCGGACACCGCGGAAGGGCACGCGCACATCCTCAGCGGAGGCCGGGGTATAGGAGGGCGCCGGGGTTGCCGCTAGGCCGCTGGCTGCCGGCTGGGCTGCATGGCTCGCCGATGCCGCCGGAGCACTCTGGGAAAAGGACTCCACATCCGCTCGGCGGATGACGCCATTGCGACCAGAGCCGCCGACCTGGGCCAGGTCGATACCGAGCTCGCGGGCCACGCGCCGCGCGCTGGGCACGGCGAGGACCTTGGCGCCCGGCGGTCGCACTGGAGCAGGGGCTGCTGCTGCGGCCGGAGCCCCAGCGGGAGACCCAGCGGGAGCCGCCGGGGCCGCCGCAGGGGCGGGCGCGGCTGCTGTTGCACCGCTCGAGGTCTGCAGATGGAAAATCACGTCCCCCACCGGCACCGTGTCCCCCGCCGCGACCAGCTGGCGCACGATCGTGCCAGCGGCCGGTGCGGGCACCTCGACCGTGGCCTTGTCGGTCATCACCTCGACGACCGGATCGTGCTCGGCAACCTGCGCGCCCTCATCGACGATCCACTGGACGATTTCGCCCTCGGCCACTCCCTCACCGATGTCAGGCAGCTTGAACTCGATGGTCTTTCCGCCCCCAGCCGGAGCCGGAGCAGGGGCACTCGCGGCGGCCGGGGCCGATGGAGAGCCGCCACCATGGACCCCGCTACCAAAGGCCGATCCTGCGGCAGGTGCGGCAGCCGCAGCGGGGGCGGGAGCAGCAGCCGCTGCACCACCGGCGTTGTCGAGGTGGAAGATCACGTCCCCCACCGGCACCGTGTCCCCTTCGGCCGCGAGCAGCGTCTTCATGACGCCAGCCGCAGGCGCGGGGACCTCCACAGTCGCCTTGTCGGTCATCACTTCGACGACCGGCTGGTGTTCTTCGACGGTCTGGCCCTCGTCCACGAGCCACTTGACGATCTCGCCCTCGGCGACGCCTTCGCCGATATCGGGCAGCTTGAATTCGATCATGCCGTTGCTTACACGCTAGAAGCGCGCGACCTCCTCGATTGCGTCCAGAACGCGACGCTCGTCGGGCAAGTAGTGATGCTCGAGGGTGTTGGGGAAAGGGGTATCGAAGCCGGTGACGCGTCGCACCGGAGCTTCCATGTACTCGATTGCGTTCTCCGCCACCAGGGCAGAGATCTCGGCGCCGTAGCCGCAGAAGCGCGGAGCTTCGTGCACGACCACCAGGCGACCGGTTTGTTTGACGGCTTCCAGCACGCCCTGCTCGTCGAGGGGCATCAGGGTGCGCAGATCGACCACATGGCAGGAGATTCCCTGCTCGGAGGCCTGCGCGGCCGCCTTCTCGACGACCGGTACCATCGCGCCATAGCAGACGACGGTGACGTCCCCGCCCTCGCGCACGGTGCGCAGCGTGGATAGATCGACCGTGTAGTCGCCCTCAGGGACATCGCCCTTCACCGAGCGGTACAGGGCCTTCGGCTCCAGGAAGAGCACCGGGTCGGGATCCTGGATAGACGCCAACAGCAGGCCCTTGGCATCGTGGGGCGTCGAGGGGATCACCACCTTCAGTCCAGCGGTGTGCGCAAAGTACGCCTCGCCCGACTGGCTGTGATAGAGGCCCCCCCGAATGCCGCCGCCGTAGGGCGTACGGATCACCATCGGAGCGGTGTACTGACCGCCGGAGCGATAGCGCAGCTTGGCCGCCTCGGAGACGATCTGGTCGAAGGCCGGGAAGATGAAGTCCTGGAATTGGATCTCACAGACCGGGCGCAGGCCGTTTGCCGCCATCCCGATCGCGGCGCCAACGATGCCGTCCTCGGACAGGGGCGTATCGAAGCAGCGACGTTCACCGAACTCAGACGTCAGACCTTCGGTGGCGAGAAACACGCCGCCCTTGGGACCTACATCCTCGCCAAAGACGAGTACCGACTCATCCTGGCGCATGGCCGTTTTCAGGCCGTCGTTGACGGCTTGCAGTAGGGTCAGATTAGGCATGGGGATCAGAGGGGGAAGGCGCCGTCGCCGGCGGCGGCGTCGCCCTTGCGGGCCGCCAGATCAAAACTGGCCTGGCCCTGCGACCGCAGGTGGTCGGGCAGGTCGGCGAAAACGTCGCTGAAGATGGTCTCAAGCCCCGGACGGGGTGTGCTCTCGGCCTCCTTGGCGGCGTCGGCCACGTCGGCCTTGCAGCGGGCCAAAATGTCGGATTCCAGGGCCTCGGTCCAAATCCCCTCATTCTTGAGGTAGTTCCGAAAGCGCGCCACGGGGTCTTTCTTTTCCCACTCAGCCAGCGCCTCGGCAGGCACGTAGCGGGTGGGGTCGTCGGAGGTTGAGTGCCCGCCCATGCGGTAGGTCTTGGCCTCGATGAGCGTCGGTCCTTCGCCCTTGCGGGCGCGGGCGGCGGCCTCTCCCACAGCCTGGTGCACGGCGAGCAAATCGTTGCCGTCCACCGTTACACCCGGCATGCCGTAGGCCTTGGCCTTGATCGCGAAACCCGCGGAGGCCGTCTGCGCCTCGGAGGGCATCGAGATGGCCCAGCCGTTGTTCTGGCAGAGGAATACGACGGGCGCCTTCCAGACGCCTGCGAAATTCAGGGCCGAATGAAAGCCCAGGCTCGACGTGCCCCCGTCGCCGAAGCTCGCGAGGGCCACGTGGTCTTCACCGCGCTGCTGGAACGCGTAGGCCGCTCCGACCGCCTGGGGCAGGTGGGTCCCGATGGGCGAAGAGATCGAGAAGTAGCGCACGGGTTCGGTGAACGAGAAGTGCACCGGCATCTGCCGGCCGCGCGCCGAGTCCTGCGCGTTGCCAAACATGTTGTGCATCATCTCGACCGAAGCCACCCCGTGATACATCGCCATCCCGAAGTCGCGATAGCTGGGGAAGAAAAAGTCGGTCGAACGCAGCGCGCTCGCGGCACCCACCTGGGTGCCTTCCACGCCCCGGTTCGGGATCGAGAAGCCAATCCGCCCGGCGCGCTGCAGCTTCATGCAGATATCGTCGAAGGCACGCACCTTCAACATCGTCTCGTAGCAGCGCACGAGATCGTCCCGTGACAGATCGGTCTTGGCGCTGGGCGCCGTGCCGTCGTCCTGGATGACGGAGAGCAATTGGGGCTGTTTCATGTTCATGAGGGACGGCCTTCGGCGGCCGCCTTGCGTTCGCGCACGAGTCGCGCGGCGAAGAACTCGCCGGCCTTGTAGCTGGATCGCACGAGCGGTCCCGAGGCGACGTAGCTGAATCCGAGCTCGCGACCAAAGCGCTCGATCTCCAGGAAACGCTCGGGGGTCACGTAGTCCTTGACGGGGGCGTGATTGGGCGTAGGCCGCAGATACTGGCCCACGGTTAGAAAATCGACATCCGCCTCGCGCAGCTGGACCAGCGCCTCTTCGATTTCGGCATCCGTCTCGCCAAGACCGACCATCAGGGCCGACTTGGTGAAGACCATATCACTGGCGGCCTTGGCCTCCCGCAGGGTGTCGAGCGAGCGCTCGAAGGAGCAGCGCGGGTCGCGAATTTTGCGCTGCAGCCGGGACACGACCTCCACGTTGTGGGCGAGCACGTCGGGCGCCGCTGCCATCAGCGTGGCAAGGTTCGCCCCGCGATAGTCGGGGATCAGGGTCTCGACCACCGTCTTGGGGGCATGCCTGCGAATCTCGGTGACGCAGGACGCGTAGTGGGCACTTCCCCCATCGGCCAAGTCATCGCGGTCAACGCTGGTGATCACGACGTAGGCGAGGTTCATCTCGCCAACCGCTTGCCCCACGTGGGCGGGCTCATCGGGGTCCGGCGGAGCGGCCTGCTGGACCGTCTTGACCGCACAGAAGCGGCAGCGCCGGGTGCATTCGTCCCCCAGGACCATCAGCGTCATCGTCGCGTGGTCGCCCTTCCAGCACTCGCCGATGTTTGGGCAGCGGGCCTCTTCACATACGGTGTGGAGGCCCAGCTCGCGCGTCAGCGTCTTCAGCTTGGAATAACCCTCTCCGCCGGGCAGCGGCACCTTGAGCCAGGGCGGCTTGCGACGATCCGCGCGAACGGGCGCGACGGAGGCGTCAGAATCGGCCCGAACGGCCGGCTGGGGAGAGTCCTGGGACATGTTTGGCAGCCTGTTGGCAGCCGCAGAGAGTAGCACAGGGCCCGGCCGGGCTCTACCCGCGTCCCCATCCAGGATCGAGCCACAGGCCTCCCTCCAGCGGACTGTCCGGGGGCCCCGCCGCCCCCGCTTCCCGGCTAGCGCCCCTTCTTGGGGGGCTTCCAGCCCCTCACCCGCACCAGCGTACGGGCGGGCTCGGGCAACTCCTCAAGATCGACGGCCCCATCCCCGTCCCAGTCCCATCGGGCGCGGAATCCATCCACGCAAGCGTCGACCCCCAGCCGTTGGATCTCGCCCACGATGCGGCCGAGATCGTCTCGCTCGAGGGCTGGCCGGCCGCGAGCCTCCAGCCGCGCCGCCAGATCCTTGCGCTTGCCCAGCTCCCTGAGCGTGATTCGACCGTCCCCATTGCCGTCGAAGGCCTCCCGCAGCTGATCCCCATCGACGTTCGGCGGGAGTGCGATGGGAGCACTGCGACGCTCCGGCCATTCCTTGGGGGGCGGCGCTTCTCCGCGCCGGCGGTCGATACGGTCGGCGGGTACATCGAGCTGGATCCCCCCGTCCCCGTCCGCGTCGAGTGCAAGCCACTCCGCGTCCTGGATCCGCAGCTCCCTCGGCGCGATCGTGCCGCCGCGGTTCACATCCTTGTGGCCGAATTGCTCCAGGGCCGCCGAGTCCCCATAGCGCAGGTCGCGCAGAGCACCGGGGTGACGCGACAGCTCCGCCAGATTCAGTCGACCGTCCCCGTCGAGGTCCAGAGCCGCAAACAGTGCGCGCGAAGCTTCTTTTCGCTCGAGTTGGAAGCTGTTGTCGCGGTCGAAGTCACGGGGGTCAATCCCGTCGAACAAGCGGGCGAGGTCCCCGTCAGCCGTCACTCGGCTGGTCAGGAAAGCGGGTTCATCCTCCTCGCTCCCGGTGGTTCCGCGGGGAGGATCCAGCGCCGCCGCGCGCTCCGCGACCTCACCGAGCACGATCCGCCCGTCACCGTCAGCGTCGAACGCATCGCCGGAATCCTCAAGCTCGGCCCCCACCAGGATCCCGTTGCGATCCGTGTCGTGGCGCAGAAAGTACGCCCGCGCTGAGTCCCCGGGAGCAGGCTCCGCCGCCGCCGCACGCCGGCCGAGCCCAATCTCCTGGGGCCGCACATCCAAGATGGCTTCGATCTCCGCTCGTAGCATCCAGCGGGACTTCGGATGGGAAACGTCCTTCAACGGCTTCCCGTCCGCATCCAACATCTGGTCGAGGGGGAACTCCTCCACGGCGATGGCGTACGCGTTCCGAAGCCCCGACAAGACGCCGAGTGGATTCGGTGCAGCCGAGTCGCTGAGATCGCTGACGTAGAGGCCATCGTTGGCAGCAACCAGCGCGACAGGCTGCAGCATCGGCGGGTTGTAGAACGACGCATGCACCAGCATCTGGCTCTGGTCTCCGGTGGGCACCCTCCCCACCCGCCGCGGACGCTCGGGGTTGGTAACGTCGTAGGTGCCTAGGAAGCTGCGTCCGTCACCGTTGGGGAGCAAGAGCTCTTCCAGCAGGTAGACATAGTCGCGCTCCACCGTGGGCGTGCCCCCCTCCGGCGCCGCCAGGTCCACATGGCTGCGCAGCGCAAGTCCGCGGAAGCGAATCCTTCGCGCACTCCGCCCCTGCGAACGTGCACCCCTCCGCGCCCCCAGGCGCACCGGGGCGCTGGGCTCGGTCACATCCACGAGCACCAGGCCCTGCTCTGCATCGAGCACAGCACAGAGGTAGCGGGCATCCGAACGCACGTCCATGGGGGTTCCCGCCGCAGAGGCACGCGGGCGGCTGTACTGAAAGAGCACCTCGAGATCGATCGCTTCGTCGGCGAGGTTCTCGTTCGCAGAGATGCGCAGCCCGCCCACGACGCGCGGTGCATTCGGTGCGCGCACGTCCACCACCGCGAGCCCCCCGGGCCCGTCCGCCACGTAGGCGTGGGGCCAACGCACCTGGACCTCGTGGGCATCGAACATCGGCGCGCCGCCCACAGCCTCAATCGCTGCGGGATCGGAGACGTCGAAGATTCGCAGCCCGCCGACCCCGTCAGCGACGTAGAGAAAGGACCCCGCCAGGGCGAGGCCACGGGGCGAAATGCACTCGACGAAAGCGACCCGGCGCATGGCCAGCGGGTTGGAAACGTCGATCACGTGCACGCCGCGCCCCCCTTCGGACGCATAGAGATAGCGCCCGTGCCCCTGGAGCGGATCACAGTCAAGGACAAGGTCCACGACATCCGGGAGCACAAACTTCGCCAGCGGCACGGAGGCCCCGAGGTTGCCGCGTTCCAGAGCAATCGCCTCGATGCCTCTCCGATCCGCCACATAGGCCACCTGCCGCGCCAGCCGAAAGTTCGAGGACCCAAGGCCCCACGTCGCCGGAGCGCGATGGCACTCCACGCAGCTGCGCGCCGTCGGGCGCGTGGAATGCAGCTGATGGTGGATCATCGTCAATCCTGAGAGCCCGGACGCCGTCTCTGGAAGGACCTGATCGAGCAGGCGCACCCCGTCCTTGTCGTCGACCGTTCCCATGGTGGAAAACCCGGTGAGGTAGGGGGCAACCTTGCCGCTCTCGTTCCGCCCCGCGTAGAAGCTCTTCCACGTGCTAAAGACCTTCTCCTGCGTCGTCACCCTGCCGGGGGTGCGTAGACCCGTCATCAGGTCGAGCTGCTCGAGCGCGGCGTTGCGGTAGAAGTGAAAGCCGAGGAAGTTCACGTTCCAACCCGCATGGCAGGTGTAGCACTCCACCCCTTCGTGGGCCCCGTTCATCGCGTCGGCGGCTTTGGAGTTGAAGTCGCTGTGTTCGCGGTCGAGCACATGCACCGCCTGCTTGATGCGATGCCGTTCCCCGGTCACCTTGCTGCGCAGCCAGATGTTGCCATCCAACTCTTCGAGATGGGTCAGGGGTGTGCCCCTCGCCGTCATGCGATTCGAGATTCGCTCGAAGGTTCCATGGCAATCCTCGCAGCTGATCTCGACGGCATCCTCCATCTTGCTGTGGAGCTTTCCGTCCCCCATCACGTCGCCGAGCGTATGGCAGTCAACGCAGGCCATCCCCCGCTCGTGGTGCACGTCGGGGGGCGTCATCGACGGATCCGACAGATAGTAGGCGCGATTGAGCAGCGTATCGGTCGTGCCCGGCACCTCCGGTCCGCCGGCCGCGCCCGGTGGCAGCTGACTGAAGCCGCGGAAGTGCATTCCCACGGAAGCGTCGCCGTAGTGGCACGAAGTACAGGTTTCCGTGCTGGGCGCGCGCGTCATGACATGCGCGCGGGGATGTCCGGGTTCGCCCTTGGGGACATTCCGATCCGCCGACTCCGACAGACCATCGACCGCGTAGGGAACGTGACAAGCAGCGCAACCCTCACCCCGGTAGTCCCCGTCGAGACCGACGCGCCCGCGCACAGCCCGCCCCTGGGAATGCAGATGGCACTGCATGCACTCTTTGCGTACCAGATCGGGGAAGTGCTCGGCAAGCGTCCCACCGTCCGAGAGCCCGTTGAACGCCGGGGGAGTGACGACGCGCTCGATCGCCGTGGATTCCCCCTGGCGCGCGGTGCGCGGAAACACCCCGTAGGACGATACCTTCTCGTCCTGGAGCCCAACCTCGTAGAAGCCGTCGGAGAGGTGACCCGCCGTCGTCCCGTGGAGTCCGATTTCGAGGTGACGCACGAGCTCGCCGTGGCAGGGCCCACACGTCGCCTCAGCTACGCGCAGATCCATGGGATTGCGGAACCGGCGCCAGGCGAGATGCTTGTCCTCGGGCGCGACCCGCTCGTCGGCGCCTGCGCCCTTGGGTCGAGTGACGTGCGCACGCGCGGCGTCCGCCGCCGAAGCGTCCCCCCCGTGGCAGTCCACACACGAGAGCTGGGCTGCCGGATGCATGTCTTCGATGGCGGAATGACAGGCCAAGCAGCCGTTTTCCTGGGGCTCCTGGTTCCCGGGCGCACCCGGCGACCGGACCTCAGAGCCGGCTCGGGAGGCGGCTGGCGAGGGAAGGGAGAGCAGGGCCCCTACGCCGAGCCAGAGGCCCAGCGCGAACATCAGGAACGGGATGCGACGGTGCAAGCTGGAAAGGATTAGGCGTAGAGTCCGCGCAACTCGCGGCCGCGTGCGTGCTTGGCCTGCGCTCCGAGCAGTCCACAAACGGTCGTGGTCACGTCGATCACCCGCTGCTCATCGTCGACGACGCGCCCGCGCCGGAAATCCGGCCCCCAGGCGACGCCCGACACCAGGCGCAGATCGTCCGAACCGTCGCCGTGGTCCAGCCCCCGGCGAGCGTTCAGATCCCGATCCCGTCCGAACTCGGGCAGCACGAAAACCGCCGTGCTGCCGGCCAGTTCCTCGTCCTCCCGGATGACAGTCATGATCTCGCCGATGGCCGCGTCATTGCGGCGCACCACCTCCACGTATTCATTGAACGAGCCGTGGGCGGCATCCGCATTTTGCAGCACAACACCCAGCACCCTGGGCTTGAACAGGCTGAGCAGGTTGCGGGCTAGACGCAGCGCTTTGCGATCGCTCGCCGCGGCGCCGGTGATGTCCGACGTTCCCCGTGTCAGCTCCCCTAAGATGTAGTCCTCCACCCGGGCCTGGGCTTCCGCCTGACGCACCGCATCCGCCCCGCCGCCAATGCTGCGACGCAGGCCCTCGAGGATCGCACCCTCGGACTTCGGCAGCGCCTTGGGCTTGCCGTAGCGCTCGAGCAGCTCCTGGAACTGACGGTTGAAGATGCCCTCGCCATCGAGGGTGTTCGCGCCATAGCGCGGACCGTAGTCGGGGTGCAGCCCGTAGGCGTAGTTGGTCTGCTGGGCGCCGCCGGAGGTCGTCACCCAGACCTCCTCCTGGGGCAGAGCAAGGTCCTTGCGCAGGTACTCGAACAGGGTCGGGTCGGGACCTCGCGAATTCTCTCGAATCCCGCGCTGCTCGGCGATGCCGGTGAAGATCGACGTGGTGGCTCCAAAGTGCCCGAGGTTGGCCGTGCGCAGGCGTGGATACAGCACCCCCTCGGCCGCCATCGCCTTCAGGTTGGGCACGTTGTCGGGTGCCCCGAAGGTCTCGGCGCTGCGAACGCCGCCGGCCATGGCGATCACCACGACGCGGGTCGCCTTGCGGGCGGAGGCTGCCGCACCGAGGCTAGCCGTAGCCGCGAGGGCTCCGGCGGTGGTACCCGCCCGCAGCACGGCGCGGCGACTCCAGTCTGATTCGTGGTGGCCCATGGTGTGGTCAGGCTAGCTGAGGTGGTATTCGGGGTGGGAGACGAGCGCGTACAGGATGGTCCGCGGCTCGCATTCGGGCTTGTGAAAGGCGGTGACGAAGGCCTTGAGTTCGTCCTGGGTGGGGCTGCGCCCGAGCAGGCGCTCGAATTGGCCCCGGACCCAAGCCGTCGCATCTTCAATGGACCCCTTGGCCGGCAAATTGGCGTCCCCTGAATCCAAAAGCATGCGGCTGAGCACGCTCCGCAGCGGCCTAGAGTCCGCGAGACCGTCTAGCGCGGTGCGCATCGACTCCAGCTCGACGTCCTCCGGCAGACGCCCCATCAGATCGACAAAGAGCCCGCGCACGAAAAGCCGATTGGACTTGGGGTAGCGCGCGAGGAGGCGCGCCGCGTAACCGGGACCGCCGAGCCAGCCTCGGATGATGTCCAGGAATGCATAGGGGTCGTCCAGCAGCTTGCGCGCCTGACGAACCAGATCGCGGCGCTCGAGCGGCGCGCGCAACATCCTCTCGTGCTCCCGGCCAAGGAGATGTCGTGCCGCATCCTGATGCTCGACGCAGACTCGAATGAGATCCGACTGGTTGGCGGCAGCCTCACCGAGAAAGCGCACCTTGTTCCCGTCGTAGGCACGCTTGCCAGCCTCCAGCTCCCCCCGTTCCCGGTCGACCTGCAGCCCGCAGAACTGCTCCATCATCACGGTGACGAAGGTGTCCGCACCGGGGTTGCGCAGGTCGAAGGTTGGGGTAAGAGCGGCCCGATGCAGGGCGTCACGCACGTGGATGCGGCCCGACTTCAGGTCTCCGGGTACGGCCAGGATCCGATCCGTCTCCGGGCGGAATGAGTCCACCAGCAGCAGGTAGTAGAGCTGCTCCTCCCACCAATGCCTCCAGAACGCCTCCGAGCCGATCCACGCCCCTAGGAGATCGGCTAGGGAACGGCCCGACCATTCCTCGCGCTCTGTAGCCAGCGGTGGGCGCCCGATCAGGTCGCTGAAGACGGAGCGCAGGACGCCAGGGTCCATCGCATCCGGGCCAGACTCCGAAGACTCAGGCTCTTGAGCAGCGAGGGGGTGAAGTTTGGCCATTGCTTCCAGACTACAGCAGGGAGTTGAAAACGGAACCTGCCCCGTACCCGCAGTGTGCGGGTACGGGGCAGGCGAAAATCACGGGAAGGGGCGGCTGTGGGGCAAGCGGCCCCTCCAGCAGGGCTCTTACAGGAAAGGATCGATGGCCTTGCGCAGCCACGGGGTGCGCATCTTTTTGATGGCGCGCACCTGGATCTGACGGATGCGTTCAAGGCTGACCTTCAGCTCCTTGGCCACCTCGGCCAGGGTGTGCTCCCGCTTGCCACCGAGCCCGAATCTCATCTCGACCACGTAGCGCTCCCGTTCGGACAGGCGTCCGAGGGCTTCCTCGAGGCCATCGTTGAGCGAGAACTCCTCCATGTCGGTGGTGTACAGCCCGTCGGGCTCCTCCTCACCGAGCACTTCGGCCAGGCCTCCGCCCTCTTCACCGCCGGCCATGGGAACGTCCATGGAAAGCGTGCTACGACTGGCAGCCAGGGCGCTCTCCACGAGGTGGACACCAAGGCCCGCTTCCTCCGCGATCGCTTCCGCGCTGGCGTCGGGATCGCCGAGGCGACTCTTCGCCGCCTTCACGTGCTTCATCGCCTTCTGCAGGTACACGGGTACCCGCACGGTTTGACCGAAGTTGTAGAGGTGGCTGCGGAAGGCCTGGTTGAGCCAGTGCACGGCGTAGGTGCGGAACAGGAGCCCGCGGCGCCAGTCGAACCCGTCCACCGCGCGGAACAGGGCCGCTGACCCCTCCTGGACCAGATCTAGTCGCGACAGCCCCAGATGGGCATAGCGCTCCACGTTGATCAAGGCCAGGTAGAGGTTGCGCTCGACGAGCTCGGTGCGCAGGGCGTGCAGCTCGACCCAGCGACGGCAGACCTCGGGCGGCAGCGAGCACGATGTCAGCTCCATATCCCGGAAGGTCGAGGGGTTGTAGCTGACGGCTCCCTCCAGATCCTCGTCGGTCAGATCATGGGAGGCCAGCGCTAGCTCCAGGAGGTAGCCGGCGAACTCGATACGTCGAGCGTGCCGTGCTTCTTCCTCGCGCCCCATGATCGTGATGCTGTCGATCTCCGACCGCAGCTGATCCTCAATCGTGGCTACACCGGTTCCGCTGCGCGGAGTGACGGGTTGATGCCAGGACTCGGCCACGCGGATTTCGAGCTCCTTTCCATCCTGACTCCATTTCTTAGCCAAGGCACGCGCCTTGGCCTCGAAGGAATCGAGGTCCTGGGCCAGGACGTCCAACTTGGCGTCCAGGTCACTTTGGCTGATGAGCGTGTTCTTCATATGTCTGTCCTTCTGTCCAGGCCCCTTCGTTCGGCCCCCCGCACCCGGAACTGTCGGGCATTGGGGTGGTTGGGGCTTTTTCTCTGGCACTTGCGGATACCAGTGAGAAAGCCGCCTCAAGCTCTAGAACGAATGGCGAACCTGTTCTGTGAGCCGGCTGGGCCAACCTTTACGTGGGGTGAGATTTCAATCCGTCCCAAAACACCCCCAGGGGGCCCTCCAGGGCGATGGAACCCAGTGATCCCGGATCCAAGGAACCATTCGCATGCCTCCCGTGAAGCACGCATTACGGTTCGTTCAGACGTAAAGCGAAGATGCGGGAAGACCAACCAAACCGGGATGGCACCTGTCCTCACTGGGTTCTATCTCTGTTACGCCGCCAGGGGACAAAGCGTTGGCCTAGGAAACCCGCATTGCTGATAGGGGCTGGCTATCAGTCTGATTCGTTGGATTCCGTCCCTTCTTCGATTCGGATCGGCCGAAAGCCCCGGGGGGTCCGGGTCTGCGACACCGGAGCACACCCCAACCAAAGACACGACCCGCGCCAGCCGAAGCCAGCGCGGGTCGTCGCAGTGTCGGAATCCGAGCTGCTCAGACGTTCTGCGACACCAGACCCGAGTCGTAAGCCTCCTGGACCTCGACCGGGATGTACTCCTGGAGGTGCTCGAGTTCGTTGGCCTCACGCACCATATGCCTGGCGATCACCATGCGCTGGATTTGGTTCGTCCCCTCGTAGATCTGGAGGATCTTGGCGTCGCGGAAGAACTTGGCGATGGGGTAGTCCTCCATGAAGCCGTAGCCGCCAAACACCTGCACCGCGTCGGTGGCGACCTCCATGGCCACATCCGTTGCGTAGCACTTGGCCATCGCGGCGAGCTTGCTGCCCTGGGGAGTGGGGCCCTTCTCATCGATCGTGGCCGCTGCGGCGTAGACCAGCTGGCGCGAGGCCTCGGTCTTCATCGACATGTCGGCCAGCATCCGCTGAACCATCTGATGCCCTGAGATCGGCTTGCCGAACTGCTTGCGCCGGTTGGCATAGACGTTGGCCAGATCCATCGCTCCCTGGGAGGCTCCGACCGCCTGGGCGGCCACGCCCGGACGCGCGTGGTCCAGGGTCATCATCGCGTGCTTGAAGCCCGCCCCCGCGCGCCCGCCGATGAGGTTCTCCTTGGGCACCTTGACGTTGTCGAAGTGGGTCTCGACGACGGGGACACAGCGGATGCCCATCTTGTCCTCGACCTTCTTCACCTCGAAGCCGGGGGTGCCTTTCTCGACAGCGAAGGCGCTGATGCGCCGCGACTTCGATTCGGGGTCCGTCACGGCGAAGACCGAGTAGAGATCGGCCACACCACCGTTGGTGGTCCACTTCTTCTCGCCACAGATGCGGTAGTGATCGCCTTCGTCGAAGGCCCGCACCGAGAGTCCCGAGGCATCGGATCCGGCGAACTTCTCCGAAAGACAGAAGGCGACGAAGGTGTCACCCGCCGCGATCTTCGGGAGGAAGCGCTGCTTCTGCTCCTCGGTGCCGCCCAGGATGATCGGGAACGAACCGAGGGCGTTGACCGCGAATGCAACGCCGAAGCCCGAGTCGGCTTTGGCCAGCTCCTCAGCTACGAGCGCGAGGGCGAGGATGCCCGCTCCGTGTCCGCCATATTGCTCGGGGATGAAGGTCCGGAACAGGCCAGCCTTGGCGACGGCCTGCGCTGCCTCATGGTTGTATTCCTGGGCCTTGTCGTGCTTGGCGGCGCCGGGACGGACGTACTTCTCTGCGATCTCGCGGGCGATTCCCTGGAGTTCGCGAGCCTTGTCGCTGAAAACGATGTTCTGCTGCATGGGGGTGGCGCTTTGAGGAGGAGCAGGAGGCTCCTCCTAACGGTGCTGGACCGGATCTTAGCAGCAGGGGCCCGCGGGGTCCCCCTTCGGCCTCGCCCCCGCGCTGGAATGCTGTAGACTGTCTGGGACCTGGGTACCGGAAGCGAGGTGAAATTCCTCCGCGGTCCCGCCGCTGTAAGCGACGACTCAGGCGCCGAGCAGGGCCCCGTGCCTTGCAGCCACTGTTTCGGGGTAGGCCGGGCTCCCAAAGCCCGCCCTGCTCCAGGGGAATGGGAAGGCGGCGCCCCCGAGGCCATTCGTCGCAAGCCAGAAGACGGCCCAGGGAAACAAACCGTTCGTCAAACCCCCTCGTGGACAAGGAGGTTGCGTCAATGCGCACCCAAAAAACGCTCCTTTCGTGGAGCAGCGGGAAAGACTCCGCATGGGCCCTGCACACCCTGCAGGCCAACCCGAGCATCGAAGTCGCCGGACTTCTCACCACCCTGAATGAGAGCGCCGAGCGCGTCGCCATGCACGGCGTGCGGCGCGAGCTGCTCCGGGCCCAGGGCCGAGCCGCAGGGCTCCCCGTGATCGAGATCGACCTGCCTGAAGGCTGCACGGACGAGCAGTACCAGGAACGCATGGGCACAGCGCTCCAGCGGGCCAAGGCCGACGGCGTCGAGGCCATCGCCTACGGCGACCTGTTCCTGGAAGACGTGCGCGACTACCGGATCAAGCTGATGCAGGGCACGGACCTCGAGCCCCTCTTCCCCATCTGGGGCCAGCCGACGCGTGACCTGTCCAGGCGCATGACCACCGCGGGCCTCTCCGCAATTCTGTCCTGTGTCGACCCGGCCCAGCTGGACCCCTCATTCGTCGGTCGGACCTACGACGCGGCGCTGCTCGCGGATCTACCCGAGGGCGTCGACCCCTGCGGCGAGAATGGCGAGTTCCATACCTTCGTCACCGCGGGCCCCATGTTCACCGATGCGATCGAGGTCGCCACCGGAGAGTCGGTCCTGCGCGGCGGCTTCCAATTCATCGACATCCTGCCCGCCGCCGCAGCGGACCTTGGGATCGCCAACGGGGAGGTTCCCGCATGATGGCCAGCACACTCCGCCGCGCCCTATGTGGCGCCCTGCACGCCGCACTCCTCACGACCATCGCCAGCGCTCCGCAGGCACTTGGCCAGTCGACGACCGTCGTGGGCGCCCCCACCTCCCAGCAGCGCATCGCCCTCCCCATCGGCAGCCCGAGCACCGACGTGGTGCCCAGCGGGTCCATCGATCTGTCCGGACACCCGAATTGCGGGGCGGCAGTGCGACCCTGGTCGGCGACCTTCACGCCGGATGGGCGCCATCTGTACGTGTCCCTCTTCGGGGGCTTCCTCGGCAGCGGCGGCTGCACCGTCCTGCACCTGGACGGCATCAGCGGTGCTGTCCTAGGCAGCATCCCGGTGGGCGAGACACCGGAGGACATCGCGCTGCAGGTGGGACCAGGCGGTCAACTCCTGCGGGGCTTTGTCACGTGCTCTTCCGGCAGCTCCGTCGACGTCTTCAACGCACAGGATCAGACGATCGCCTCCATCGCTCTGCCTCCCCAGGTTGGCGGCTCCTTCCCCACGGTGTTCCCTTTCGGCATCGTGATCGACGAGGCGAGGAACACGGTCTGGGTCGCCACGAACGATGGCTCGGGTCGGATCTTCGGCATCGATCTTTCGACGCTGACCCTCGATCCAGCCCGGACGCTGCAGCTGGGCCTAGACCGCGGCGTCGCCCGCTTCGCGCTGCACCAGGGACAGCTCATCATTCCGACCTTCCGCTTCACCCCCGGCTTCACGGGCTCGATTGCAGAGCTCCTCATCGTCGACCCCGACCGCGGAACCCCCACCGACGCGCTGCTTCTGGCCCAGGCTAGCTCGACCGGCGCTTTTCCCGCCCCCCAGGAGGTGGTCATCACCCCGGACGGGAGAGCTCTCATCGCTGGCTTCGACATGGGACCGTTGGTCTACGTCGTGCACTTGGCCTCGCGGACACAACTCAGCCCCTTCCCCACCTTCACCAACCAGCCCCTGGGCAAGTTCCAGTGCATGGCCCTCTCGGATGACGGTCTCCTGGTGGTCGCGGACTTCTTCACCGGAGAACTCAGCAGGATGAGTGCCTTCGACGGCACCCTGCTTGGGATCACCGATTCCACCGACCTCGTTGGATTCCACGACGCGTTCACGGCGGCGCTTTTCCGGCCCGACCAAAGCGAGCTGATGCTGGTCGCGACCGGCTCGGACAGCATCGCGCGGCTTCTTGTCCAATAGGGGGCCCCAAGCCTCTCGCCCCGGGGAAGCACGGGCTAGGCGGCCGTCCGAAAAGCGGTCGCCTTCCTGAAGGGACAAGGGCGGAAATCGTCGTGCAGGCCTGCGACATTCTCCGCCGTCCCTAAAAACAGCACGCAATCGGGCCTGAGCTGAGAGTAGGCCCTGGCCAAGATTCGAGCCTTCGCCTCTGGTTCGAAGTAGATCAGCACGTTGCGCATGAAGATCACGTCCATCGGAGGCATCGATGGAAAGGCGCCGGCCAAATTGAGTTGCTTGTACTCGATCATGTCGAGGACCTCCTCAGAGACTTGCCAATGGGCCCCGTCCCTGCGGAAGTACTTGTCCCTGAGAGACGGTGGCAAGCCCCGCGAGACCTCTAGGTCGCTGTAGCGCCCAAGCCGGCAACGCTCGAGCATGATCTCGTTGATATCCGTCGCGAGGATCTTCACGTCCCAGGCCGCACATTCTGGAAAGTGCTCGAGCAACGTGACCGCGAGGCTGATCGGCTCTTGCCCACTGGAACTCGCCGCGCTCCAGAGATTGATCGAACGCAGTTCTGCATTGCGTTCAAGCAGCTCAGGAAGCACCTCATCGCGCAGAGCATCGAAGGGGTGCACATCCCGGAAGAACGAGGTTTCGTTGGTCGTAAGCGCCTCCACGACCTTGGTCGTGAGCGACCGCGGTCGATCCTTGAGCGCCAGAGCAAGATCCTGCATCGACCCGAAGCCCTCCGACTTCAGGACTGGCCTCAACCGTGATTCCACCAGATACTCCTTACCGTCGGCCAAGGCGATGGCTGACTCATCGAGAACGATCTGCCGAATGGTCTGAAACGTAGATTGATCGAGGTTCATGGTCGCGGTGAGATCAGGCTTGAGGATTGCGGTGCGCGTACTCAACCGCACGTTGAATCGCCTGTGCGATCTCGGAAAGGGGCAGGACTTCGTCGGCAGCACCGGCATCGAATGCCGCCCCGGGCATTCCCCAAACGACGCTCGTGGCTTCGTCCTGGATCAGGACGCGCCCTCCAGCATCGTGAATTTGACGTGCACCTGCGGCTCCATCGAACCCCATCCCCGTCAGCACGAGGCAAAGAACACGCGGTCCTAGTGCATCGGACGCTGACCGAAAGAGAGGGTCGGCGGCGGGGCGGCAGGAATGCTCCGGGGGACCGTGGTCGTGAACAAGCCGCAACTCGCTCCTCCTTCGGAGCAGTTTGAGATGCATGTTCCCCGGCGCTAGGTAGCCCCGTCCGGGGACCATCGTCTCGTGGTTGCGGGCAAGCTCGATCTTGAGGGGTCCGCAGTCGGCAAGGCGCTTGGCAAGTGGACCGGCAAAGTCCTCCGGGATGTGCTGAGCGATGACAAACGGAATGCGAAAGCCAGCGGGCAACCCGGAGAGGACTGTGGCCAGAGCATCCGGCCCGCCTGTCGAAGACCCGATCACGAGCAGATCAAAAGGCCCGTTGCGTGCTACCACCTCGCTCGGATCAATCGCTCGGTGATCGGTAGGAAGCGGCGCGGGTGGATCCCTACGTACGACCGGCGCATGCGGACGCACTTCCCTGGAGCGAGGCTGAGCAAGCTGTCCACTGGATGCACTCCTCAGTTCGCGACAGGCCTCAACTAGGCGGGCACGGAGGTCGCCCATATCCCCCACCTCCAACTGCAGGTCGGGAAGAACCGAACAGCGGGTGTAGTCCCCCTCCCCATCCTCCGCCCCCATCTCACCCTC
>CAYWNK010000024.1:0-39276 GCA_964459495.1 uncultured Planctomycetaceae bacterium | reverse complement strand
GGCTCGGACGCCAGGCCATTGGACGCGGCGGCGGAACCGGCGTCGTCGTCCATGAGGACGGCTATGTCGTCACCAACTATCACGTGGTGCAAGATGCCCGCAGGATCGAGATCAGCTTTGCCGACGATCCGATCCCCTACAGCGCAGAGGTTCTGTCCTACAAGCGCGAAGCGGACCTGGCCCTGCTGCGGATCAAAATCCCCGACGGAGCCAAGGGCTCTCGGCGCCCCAATTCCATCGGCCCGGCGGATTCACGCCTCACGCCCCAGGCCGCTTTGCAGCACAACCGGCGCGTCTTTCAGGCGGTGCGGATGGGCACGAGCGTCGACCTGATGCCCGGCGAGACCGTGATAGCCATCGGCAACCCGCACGGGCAAACCCACACGGTGTCCACCGGGATCGTGAGCGGGCTGCACCGCGATGTGGAGGTTCCTGCCCCCCACAACCTGCGCTTTGAGGGATTGATCCAAACCGACGCCTCGATCAACCCTGGCAATTCCGGTGGGCCGCTGCTCAACGTGCGCGGGGAACTGATTGGCATCAACACCGTGATGAACAGCACGGCAGAGAACATCGGGTTCGCGATCCCCGTGGACCAGGTGGCCGAGGTCCTGGCCGACGAGCTCTACCCCAACGCCGGCACAAGCTGGCTGGGCATGGACGTCACCGAACAGAGCCCCCTGCTGGTGACCCGAGTGTGGCCCGACGGCCCCGCCGCCATGGCCGGGGTCTGTGAAGGGGACCGTTTGGTCTCGATCGACGGCGCCGTGGTGGACAGCCCCAGGGACTGGGTGCACTCCGAGCTTCAGGTCGTTCCAGGGGCGACCGTAGCTCTGCGGCTGGCCCAAAATGGCGAAGAGCGCACCGTCAAGTTGCAGGCATGGGACAAGCTGAACGGCCTGTTGTTCCAACGGACCGGGGCGACCTTCGAGCCCTACCAGGTGGGTGGCAACGGCATGGCGGTGGTGACCTACATCGCCGGGACGGGCCCTGCCGCCGACATCGGCCTGGAGCCAGGAGACCTCCTCCCGGCGTTAAGGCCCAAAATGAAGCGTTATCGCAGCACTTCCCTGCGCATCCTCGGCAAGCAGGACCTCGCCCGTGTCGTGGCCCAATTGGAGCCAGGATCGCTGCTCGAGCTGAATGTCTTTCGAGATCTCAATCAGGACGGAACGTACAGCCCCGAAGAGGCTCTGGAGGGCGAGCTGCGGATCCGCTGAGCAGGAATCCTATACTTCTCGGCTCGGGGGGGCTGATTGGGATAATCTTGTGTGCCCGATGCCTGCCCATCTCCTCCCCGCTCTCCCCGGAGCCGCCACATGAAAGGTCTGATCCAGTTCACCGAACGCTTCGGTGAACTCCTCTCTCGCGTGCTGCTCACGGTGCTGTACTACGTCGTACTGGGCCCGTTTGCGCTCTTGTATCAGCTCTTCGCTGACCCCCTACGCCTGCGCAGGCCTGAGCAGGGCAACTGGACGGTTTGGGATCACCCCAACGAGACCCTGGGCGCAGCCCGTCGCCAGGACTGACCCCACCGGACCGATCCCGTCTTCGGCGCCCCCGCCGGTCGCACCGAGCTGCCCAGCACTTTCGAGCCCACGCACACAGACCCATGAACGTCCTAGGACTCTCGTTCTACTACCACGATTCCGCCGCTGCCCTGGTCAAGGACGGCGTCCTGGTAGCCGCAGCCGAAGAGGAGCGCTTCAGCCGCGTGAAGCACGACTCAGGCTTCCCACAGCTCGCCATCGACTTCGTCCTGAACACGGGCGGCATCACCATGGACGACGTGGACTACGTGGTCTTCTACGAGAAGCCTTTCGTCAAGTTCGAACGGATGCTGCTGACCGCCATGGCGACCTTCCCCAAATCGGGTCCGGTCTTCCGTGAGTCCATGCAGCGCTGGATTAGCGACAAGCTCTGGATCAAGTCCATGATGTCGCGGCGCATGAAGGTCCCGCGCTCCAAGCTGCTCTTCGCCGACCACCACATGTCCCATGCGGCGGCGAGCTTCTACACCTCGCCCTTCGAAGACTCCGCCATCCTGACGGTCGACGGGGCTGGCGAATGGACTACGTCCACGATGGGCATCGGCCGCGGCAAGAAGATCGAGATCAAGAAGGAGATCCGCTTCCCCCACAGCCTCGGCCTGCTCTACTCGGCGTTCACGGCTTACTGCGGCTTCGAGATCAACGAGGGCGAGTACAAGCTCATGGGCATGCACCCCTACGGCGAGCCCAAGTACTGCGACAAGATCTACGAGATCCTGAAGGTCGCCGACGACGGGTCGATCTGGCACGACATGCGGTACTTCCAGTACCACTACTCGACCAACGATACGCTCACCGAAGAGTTCGAGAATCACTTTGGGCGCCCGCGCCGGGACCCGAAGCTGCAGGACAAGTCGCTTGACCCGTACTACTGCGACATGGCGGCCTCGATCCAGAAGGTCACCGAGGAGATCCTGCTGAAGATGGTGCACCACCTGCACGAGCTTTCGGGGGGCATGAAGAACCTCTGCCTGTCCGGCGGCGTCGCGCTGAACTCGGTGGCCAACTACAAGATCATGCGGAACGGCCCGTTCGAGAACGTCTACATCCACCCGGCCCCCGGGGACGATGGAGCGTCGGTGGGTGCGGCCTACTGGGCCTACAACCACGTGCTCGAGCAGCCCCGCGGCCCCGAGCTCAATCACGCCTATCTGGGCTCGGAGTACTCCGACACCCAGATTGAGGAGTTCCTCACCAAGAACGACATCGCCTTCGAGAAGATCGAAGACGATCAAGAGTTCTACCGCTACGTGGCCAAGGCCCTGGCCGACGGCAACGTCTGCGGCTGGTACCGCGGGCGCTTTGAGTGGGGCCCGCGCGCCCTTGGTGCGCGGTCCATCATCGCCGATCCCCGCCGGGAGGAAATGAAGGAGAAGCTCAACAGCAAGATCAAGTTCCGCGAGGCGTTCCGCCCCTTTGCGCCCTCTGTCTTGGAGGAGCGTGCCGACGAGTTCTTCGAGATCCCGGAGGCGGAGAAGCACTACCCTGCGCGCTTCATGCTCTACGTCGCGCCAGTGCGCGAGGAGAAGCGCTCGGTGCTGCCCGCGATCACGCACGAAGATGGGTCGGGCCGCCTGCAGACCGTGTTCAAGGACACCAATCCCGCCTACCACGGCATCATCGAGGAGTTCGGCAAGCTCACGGGCGTCCCCGTGGTCATGAACACGTCCTTCAACCTGAAGGGCGAGCCGATCGTCGAGTCGCCGGCCCACGCGTTCAACACGTTCAGCCTCTCTGGCATGGACATCCTTTTGCTCGGCAACTACATCGTCCACGCCGACGCCAAGAAGAAGATCGCCGACACGCGCTTCCACCTGCGCCACGAAGGCGACTCCGTCACCGCCCTGGTGAGCTGATCCGATGAAGGCACTCAACGTACTGCTTGCGCTGCTGGTCAGCGCATTGATCGCCGTCGGCGTTTTCGAAGGCGGCCTGCGGCTGCTCGGGATGGGCCCGCCCAAGGTTCTCAACCAGTTCGATTCCGCCCTCGGTTGGTCCAAGCAACCGGGACTCAGCGTTTCCCGCAAGACCGGCGAATATCGCGCAAAGTTCGAGCTCAACGAGCACGGATTCCGGGACGACGCGGACCAAAGCGCAGCCAAGCCCGATGGCACGACACGCGTCGTGGCCCTGGGCGACTCCTTCACCCTCGGCTTTGCCGTGGAGCGGGACGACCTGTTCGTCGACCAGCTCGAGGCGTGGTGGCAGGCCGAAGGCAGCAACGTCGACGTCGTGAACACCGGCACCGAGGGCTACTCCACCGATCAGGAGGTCGCGTGGTTGCTCGCCCACGGTGACGAGTGGAAGCCAGATGTGGTGCTGCTCTTCGCCTACGAAAACGACATCTACTACAACGGCCAGGACTCCTACGGCCAGTTCCCCAAGCCGCGCTTCACGCCCGGCGGCGAGCTGGAGCCCGGAACCTTGACCGACCCCGGCGAGCGCAGCTTCTTCCAGCGCACCGCCATCGGCAACCTGGTGTCGTCCAAGCCCAAGCCGGCCCTGTTCACGCCTTCGAACGGCGGCCGTCAGGTGCTCGCCGACTTCGCCCCCCTGTTCCTCGGAGAAGCGGAGGCGCTGGCCGACCCCTTGGCCCGCACCGCCGGCGCACTCAAGGCCCTGAAGGCCAAGTGCGACCAGCTTGGGGCGAAGGCCGTGGTCGTGACCATTCCCTCCCACAGCGTGGTCGACGAGACCTACGCCGCGTCCTTCGGCGAGAAGGTGCTTGGCGCCGAGCGCAGCGCCTGGGATCCGAATCAACCTGTGGAATTCCTCTTGGCTGCTGCGGCCGCGGCCGGCGTTCCGGCGATCGATCCCCGTGCCCAGCTGAAGGCCCAGCACAGCGACGACAAGCCGCTGTACTACGACGTGGACTTCCATCTCAACCCGGCCGGCAACCGTGCCCTTGCGAGCATCGTCCACGACGAGCTGCAGAGCATGGGCGTCGTGGCGGCTCCCGCCCAGCCGGTTGCCCTCGCCGAGCTCGCCGCCGGCCAGGAAAAGGAACCGGGCGGTCTGCCCGGCTGGCTGCCCTGGTTCCTGGGCCTCTGGCTCGGCGTCGGCGGTCTTTACAGCAGCTACTACAAGGATGAGAAGGCCCCCTTGGCCTTCCTCAAAGTAGGCGCCCTGCTCGGTACGGTTTTCACCATCGCCATCGGCGGCACGACCCTCCTGGGAATGCTGCCCCCCGCGGTGTCCCGCTGGGCCCTGCTGGGGATCGTGGTAGCGATCCTGGGTTTCGTCGCGTACAAGCTGGGAGACCGAATCGGCACCATTACCGAGCTGATCGTGGCATTCGTCGGCCGCGGCCATTGGTACCTGATGCCCCTGGTGGTGATCCTCCTCACGGTCGGCTCACTGCTTGTCGTCGCCGCCTCCTCGCCTCTCGTGGCACCCTTCATCTACACCCTCTTCTAGGAGCCCAAGCCCCATGGCCAACTTCTTCAAGGAAAACTGGCTCTACATCGTCGTCCCCATCGTCCTGGTCGTCGTCGGCGTCATCGTCCTCGTGTACATGGCGGAAAGCGATCCGGCGAGCGGGTTTACGTACAACCTGTAGAGCCCGCAGGGGCCGCCCCCCCCCCCGGGGCCATGGCGCTCCTCTGATTCCAAGCTGGGCAAGACAGGCCCCGAGGCTCAACGCCTCCCGCGGCATCGGCCACGGGAGGCGTTTCCGTTTCCCCGCCCTGTGCGTGGGGAGGCGCGACTGGCTCGCCCGCCCAGATAGGCGAGCCCTTGCGGGTTCTGACGATCGCCGCAGCGCCTGCTTCTGCCGCGGGGTAGCAGACAGTCGAAGGCAGCGGCAAGAGGACCAAGCTGATCCTGGTCACCTATCCGTCCCCCGAATTCTCGACAAGGCCCCGTGGCTCACTGCTTCAAGGAATACTGGCTCTACATCGTCATCCCCATCGCCCTGATCGTCGCCGGCGTCAGCGCACCACCGGCGCTCTGCGGGGGAAGCTACCTCGAGGAAACGCGGAAACGATCGCCCAAGCAGACGGCGCACTCTACGCAATCATCCCCCTTCCCCGGGTTAGGGGCGCGTCTTGGCGTTCCCTCCTCCAATTGGGGAAGGCCCGGCTGGATGAGCTGAACGCAACACCCGGGCATGACCATGCGAATCCGCCGCAACAGGGTGCGCGACACCCGGGACCGGATTCCGCGGTTCCTTGGGAATCAGCGGGCCGGCTCCCTGTGGATACCGCCTTGGGTGGTAGAGCGCAAGCCCTGTCCACTTCCACCACCAAAGGAACCATCATGTCCGACAATCCTTCGTCGGCTCCGGACAGCACCAGCCGGAAACCCGCAGTTTCTCGCCGCACCTTTTTGAAATCCGCCTCGAGTGGAGCAGCAGCGATTGCTGCCGCCAGCGCGACCGCATCGACCGCCGGTGCCAGTCAGACCTCGCTGAGCACCCAAGAGCAGTTCCTCCTCGATCGCATCACGTTTGGTCGGAGCCCAGAAATGACTGCCAAGATGCAGCAGCTCGGCTACGAGGAATTCTTGAGTTGGCAGCTCCAGGATCCTGGCACAGCCCCGATCGACGACAGTCGGCTCTTTGACCCTGACGATGCCCCTAGCGGATTTCCCGGTGGCCTGGGTTGGCAAGACAACAAAGAGGTCGCGCACGCCTGGAGACTCGCCGATCCCTACACCATCGCCTTGGATGTTGCCTACCCGGATCCGCTCAATGGCACGTTCACCTACGCGCCTCCCAACGGCGTCAAGATGTGGTTCCACGGGCCACATGCGATGATGCTGGGCGCCGAATTCGGCCAGCATCAGCTGCGTTGGGTCATGACTGACTTCCTCCAGAACGTGCACAACACGCTCCTGACGCAGGATCATGCCTACCTCATGTGGACGCCATTCGTACGGGATGTCATCTACGCCAATGCCCTTGGCAGCTACAAGGACCTTGTACTCGCCAGTGGAAAGGGAGCTTCGATGCTCTATTACCTCGGCCAGCCGGACTCCAACAAGTTGGTGCCCAATGAGAACTACGGTCGCGAACTGGCAGAACTCCACACGGTTGGGGTCAAGTCCTACACCATCGGCAGCAATGTCCTCAACACCTACACCGAAACCGATATCGCCGAGTTCGCGCGCATCCTGACCGGCTGGGACATGGTGGATTGGGGCGCATTCAGTGGGATCCAGCCCCCCGGACCCAACTGGGGTGATTTCATCTTCACGCAGTCCGAGCACGACACGCTACAGAAGACGGTCAGCATGACCGGGTCGAACTACGGGCCGAAGAACTACCCCGGGCCCCTTGGACCCAACCTACAGGAAGGGGAGGAGCTGATCGCTGATCTTGTAGCCCATCCCCTGTGCGCACTTCACATCAGCCGTAGGCTCGTGCAGTGGTTCCTTGGCGACGATTTCGAAGGCCAGTTCCAGGGGCCTTGGTTGCGAACGGCCGTGGCTTTCCTCAACACAGGGGGAGACCTGAAGGCCGCTGTCCGCGAACTATTCAACTACACCTTTATCGACGAGATCTGCCCTCCCGGTACACGGGACAACAAGGTTCGTAGACCGCTCAACAAGGTCATGGCGTTCAAGCGGGCACTCAGCGCGACGATCGCCTACAACGCCCCGGACTCCTACCAGTGGTTCATCCAGCAGTACCAGATGGGTCAGGTCTCCGGATGGTGGCCGGCTCCCAACGGCTACCAACCCGAGAATCCCAAGTGGACCGCCACGGTCCAGCCGATGGTCCGCTTCTACTACGACGCCATCTGGGGCGGGACCGGCTACGTGGATCCATCTACCGGGCAGGCAGTGCCGGGCAACGGGTTCCGCATCCCGAGCACAACCTTGGCCGATGCCCTTCCCACCGGGACTCCCGTGTCGGACTACGCAGCAAGAGCAGCTGAGTACTTGATGGGAGGGTGCCTACCGCCTCTTGAAGAAGCAGAGATTCAGGACATCCTGCTTTCGACAACCCTGCTTGGCGACAAGCGCCGCTGGGCCCTGTTCTTCGTTCTGACCTCTCCAGCCTATCAATTCCTCTGCTAGTCCAGGAGGCCACTTCGATGACACAACAAGACAAACAAGCCATGCCCAGCTCCGCCCCCAACCTAGTCGGTATTGCCCGGGTCGGTGCAGTTGCTGCTGCGGCCACTCATCTGGCGAATACAGCTAGTGCTTCTGCGCAGGATAGCAACCCAACAGTCGTGGTTGCCCTGTACCTGCGCGGCGGTGCTGACGCCTTGACCCTATGCGTCCCTGAGGACGAGCCCAACTACCACGCGAAACGCAACAAGACCCGCGTCTATCACCATGCGGCGAGCAGCAGCAGCGTTCCTGCGGGGAACGGGAAGGGGATCCTGATCGAGCCAGCCCAAATGGGCCCTCCCAACAACAGCACGATCCTGCGTACCGGATTCAGTGTTCCACCGGCCTTTTTGCCAATCAAGAGTCTGTACGACGCGGGCAAGCTAGCCTTCGTGCATGGCGTCGGGTGTGTGGATTCCAATCGTTCCCACTTCACCCAGCAGAGCAATTCGGAGACCGGGGAACATGACCAGGCGTCTCCCCGCGATGGTGACGGTTGGCTCGGACGGTACTTGTCGAGCACCAACGCGCGCGGGGATGGCTCCCTTCGGGCCTTGGCCTTCAACAACTTCAAGATCACATCGTTCAACTCGGCGGCTGCATCGACTCCAGCCCGCGGCATCACCCCCACCTTGGAGCCGCAAACCTTCGACATGCCGGGGGGGGCCGATGTGAGGGCTCACTTGACAGCCCTCTACGGCTCGACAAGCAATGCTGTCAGCGATGCACTGTCCGACGACTTAGGCGCGATTGACAAGCTGAAGAACGTGGCCTGGGGCCCCCCCAGCCCAAACTACCCGAGCTCTACGCTCGGCAGCCAATTTGACAGGGCGTTCCGCGTGATTCGCGACGATGCCCACATCGAGCTCATCACAATCGACTACGACAACATCAGTGGACAGCGGTGGGACAGCCATTCGGCGCAGGGTGTCTTCTCCGGCACCATGGCCAACCTGATGGCGGACCTCTCCAACACCCTGGTGGCATTCCAGGCGGACGTCGACACCCTTGAGGAGAAGCGCGTCGTCGTCATCGTGTATTCCGAGTTTGGGCGGACGCTGGATGAGAACGATGGCGAGGGGACGGATCACGGCCGCGGGGGAATCGCCATGGTCATGGGAAACGATGTGCGCACCAAGCAGGTCTTTACGCACCCGACGGACTGGAGGGGCTTGCAAAGTGCCCATCTGGACCCGCCGATGACAGGTGACCTCAAGCAGACGGTGGACATTCGTGACATCCAGGCCGAAGTCCTGCAGAAGTGCTTAGGCGCCAGTCCCAACGCGATCTTCCCTGACTCCACCTACAGCTACACGGACTGGAATCTGCTGAGCTGACTCCAAGGCCGAACATGCGGCCACTCCGGGTCGACAAGCATCGCTGCCTTTCGAATCTTCGTACCGACTGAGAGCCTGCGAAGGCAGGCATTCCACCGCGCGGTGCTGCACAACCGGTCCACTCACAAGGATGTGTTGCACTCCGGTTGCCGGTGCCGCGCTCCAGGCTGCTAAGCCACAGAGGCTCAGCAAACGCGAGCGCGGCACCGCATCCCTCCCCCCCCCGGGCCTACTCCGCCAGCTCGATTCCAAGCCGGCGCAACAGGGCAAAGCCGCCGCAGGCTTCCGCCACCAGGTGATGGATCTTGGTGTCGTCGTCCACCATCCAGCGCTTCAAGCGCATCGGGTCCTCGCCCGCCAGGTTGGTGCCTGCGTGGGTCGTCACCGCTGCCTCAAAGCCGGCGCCCTGCACGGCCGCGATGGTGTGCTCATCCCAGTCCCAATGGCGCCCGAAGGGATAGGCGAAGGTCTTTCCTAGGTGGTGTCCGAGCACTTGCGCCAAGCCGTCTCGGCCTTCATGGACGTCACGGTGCTGGCCTTCGGCGTCCAGCGTGCTCTGAACCTCGTGCCGTGCCGTATGGCCACCGAGCTCCACCCCCGCGCTGGCCAACTCCAGCACGTCAGCCGCATCCATGTAGATGCGCTCACAGAGGGCGCGCTCGTCGCCCCCGGCGCCCACGAAGAGTCGGTCCATGACCGCGTCTCGCTCCTCCGCAGGGGACTCGTACTTGAAGACACGCTTGACGAGATAGGCCATGTCGCCCTCCTCCTCCAGCACCCGACGAAGCTTCTCGGCGACGTCTGCGTCGGTGGCTTCTGCCAGGTACTGGCGAGCTAGCCGATCGGCGTCATAGCCCCCCTCCGAGAGCAGCCAGAAGTACTTGTGGCTCCAGCTCACCTTGCGCTCCAGCAGGGGCCGGCTCTCCAGGTAAACCGTTGCCGATGCACCCACCCGATTCAGAATCGGAAGCAGGCTTGTGAGGTTATCCCGGTAGCCATCGTCCATGCTGAGAGCAACCATCGAGCGGCTGTTGCCTGCGCCTAGCCGCTGCACCCCATCCTGGACGCTCACCAGGGGAAAGCGTTTGCCCAGAGTGCGGAGCCAGCTCTCGAGGCGAGCTCCGTCGATCTTCATGTCCGGCGGCAATGCCCCGTTGCTGGTCTCTTCTGCAACGCAGTGGCCAGCCAGGATCGTCAGTCGCTGGGGCGCGATGCGATCGATCAAGCGCCAGAGGCCTGTGTGCCACAACAGCCGCGCGTAGATCTCCCGCGCCGCCAGCTTCAACTGATGCTTCACCGCACCAGCTCGTCTTCGCGGTCTGCGTCGGTGAAGTACCAGCTCGCTGGATCCTTGGCCGCCTTGCCGGCGGGGTGCGCCTCATCCAAGACGCGCACGATCACCCGCTTGTGGTCTTCCTTCTTGGGCGCCTGGAAACCCGCCCAGAGCAGCTTGCGCTCCCACCACGAACCCTCGATCGCGTTCGCCCTAGCCACCGACGCCCCCGCCTTCAGGAGGTGCCCGAGACCAGCTTCGATCGCGGCCGCCAGGGCCACGTCGTCGTAGGCCAGCACGTCCATGATGTAGCCCACGCGGTCATCCTTGGTCGGCAGCTGGACCACGCAGTAGCCGCGCATCTCGCCCGAGGGCGCAAACACTCCATGGGCTCGGAATCGCCCCGAGGGCGCTTCGAGGAAACGCCAATTGAGATAGGTCGCGTCCCGTCGCACCATCCAGGGCCAGTCCTTGGCGACGTGCCTCCAGACCTCGTCGACCTCTTCGCGGAAGCGCGGGATCGCGACAACGTTGACCTTCTCGAAGAAGGATTTCCGCAACTTGCCGCGGCTCATCGTGCCGCGCCACAGGGCCCACGGAACCAGCGCGGACGCTAGCCGGCCTGCCTTCATGCGCTCGGCGCGCGCATCGGCTCCGCCGGTCAGAACGAAGGTGTAGGGGCGAATGCGGGCGGCTCCAGTCCAGCCCAGCTTGCCCACAAAGATCTCCGAGGATGTGCTGTTCGGCAGGCCGAACTGGGCGACCCAGCCCTTGGCGGCGATCGTCTGGCGCACCTGTTCGTCGAGCTCGCTGAAGAGCCCCTTGCCCCGGGCGCTCGCGTCGGTCATCACATCGCCGGTTTGGCCGACCAGGCAGGCCTGCGATTCGTCGCCGCCGGGTACCACCTGGCGCGGCATCGACGCATAGCCCGACACAGGCTTGCCGTTTTCGTCGTCGGCCACGAGAGCCACCGCCTCGCCGTGGGGCGATCGGTCGTAGCGCCAGGGAAGCACCTCGGTTCCGTCCTGCCCAAAGCAGCGCTGGTAGAGATCGATCTGACTCGGACGGTCCTCGGGCCCACAGGCCCGGATGCGCGCTTCGGAGGCTGAGGTCATGGAGGTCAAATCATGACCCCCACCCCGCCGAGCGGCAAGCTTGGGCACCCGAGCCGTTCCAGGCCGGGACGCCTTTCCGTCTGCAGCGAGTCTCAGCGCGCGAACTCGTCGTCCCGATCTCCGTCGAGGAAGTACCAGGATGAGGTGTCCAGCGTCGACGATGCCAGGGGGTGATCGGGTAGAAGCGGATACGCCCCCACTTCCTTGTAGCCACGGGGCCGGCGGAAGCCCCCGCGCTCCAGGACTCCCTCCCAATGGGAACCTCGCATACCGTACGCGCGGACCACCGCGCAGCCCTCGGCCGCGAGGGACTCCAGCGCCGCCCCCAAGGCGGCGTCCTCAGCGTCCTTGTCCGCGCCGACCATGTCGACCACGAAGCCCAAGGCTTCGCCGGGCAGGGGCAACTGGCTCACTGCGTAGCCCACCAGGGAGCCCCCATGGTCGCGCACCCCCCAGACACGGAAACGCTGGGAGGGCGCCTCGAGAAAGCGCCAGGTCAGATACGGGGCATCGCGATGCACCATCCAGTCGAATCCGCGCTCCACGTGACTGGAGAGCTCTCCGACCTCGGCCGGGATTGTCGCTAGCCGCTCGATCGCATAGCCACGGCGGGCGAGACGTTTGCGGGCGGATGCTCCGCGCCACGCCGCCCAAGGAGCCCCCCAGGCCGCCAGCCGACCGTTGTGAATGCGAATCTCGCGGGCACGCTCGCCCGTGGTCAAAACGAAGTTCCACGGACCGATGTGGCCCGCGTGGTGCCAGCCCAGCTTGTTGAAGAAGATGTGCCCTGAGAACTTGTTTGGCAGGCCCCAGGCCGCCGGCCAGCCCGCCGCCTGCGCCCGCTCCATCGCGTTCCAGTGGAGGTCGGTGAACACCCCCTTGCTGCGCAGCTCGGGGTGGGTCATCACGTCGCCGGTTTGGCCAACGCGGCCCACGCCGGCATCCTCAGCCCGGTAGCGCACGCGCCGCGGCTGGCAGGCATAGCTGGCCACCATCTGGCCCCCCTCATCGAGGGCCGTCGGCGCCAGCGTCGTCCCGTGGGGACAGCGATCGTAACGCCACGGCAGGACGCGTGTACCGTCGTCCTTTCCGAAGCATAGGTCGTACAAACGCCCCTGCTCCAGGCGCCGTTCGGCGTTGGAGAGACAGAGCTCCAACTGGGCGACGCCGATGCGTCCGGGCGCGCCTCCGTCCGGAGCGAAGGGCAGCGGCGGCAGGGACGCGGACACCTTGGATTCGCTCATCGCGGGAACTAGTGGTGCGAGGTTACGACGTGGCGGTTGGGCGCGGGAACCAGCCCGAGCGCGCGGCCCACCCGCTTGCGGCCGTGCACGGGGTTCTCCAGGTAGTACATCCCCCGCTCCCAGGCGCGGCGTACCCGCTGGGGCATCGCGTAGTACCAGCGCTCGTAGCTGCGCACCATGTTCTTGCGCAGCTCCTCGAGCTCCACCTGGGTGAAGTGCTCGTGCTTGTAACCCGATCGGTTCGAGGACACGTAGTTCTCAGACAGATCGGAGATGTCGATCGAGGCCTGGTAGTTGTCCCAGGACTCCGTGCCGATCAGAGGATTGAACACCGAGATTCGGATCAGGTCGGGCCCTGCAAGACGCAGCACCTTCTCGGTTTCCTCGATGTCCTGGGGCGTCTCGCCCGGCGAACCGACGATCAGGTAGACCTTGGCCCAGATGCCCGCGCGGCGGGTCATCTTGGCGGCGTTGATGATCACCTCCGGCGTGAGGTCCTTCTTCAGCACGTCCAGCATGCGCTGACTGCCGGATTCCCAGCCGTAGTAGATCCGGCGACAGCCGGCCCGGTGCATGTGCTTCAGCAACGGGTAGTCCACGCAGTCCGCGCGCGTGTTCGCGATCCACTCGAACTTCAGGCCACGGCGCAGGATCTCGTCGCAGAGCTCATGAATACGCTTCTTGCGCAGGGTCAGGATCTCGTCGACGAAGGCCATGATGCCCGGGTCGTAGGTCCGCACGACCTCCTCCAGTTCGTCGACGATCATCTTCGTCGAGCGCACGCGGAATCCGCGGCCGGTGAGCTCCTTCTGGCAGAAGATGCATTTGAAGGGGCAACCCCGCGTCGACAGCATGTAGACGAGGTGCTCGGGGTTGTTCTTGAAGTACGACTCCATCGGCAGCAGGTGCCGCGCAGGGTTCGGGATCTCGTCCAGCTTCTTGATCAGCGGCGGCGCGGGGTTGTCGATCCAGATCTCCCCGTCGCGCATGGCCGCCAGTCCCGGGACCTCCTCGAGATCCGCGTCTCGGCCCCCTTCGAGGGCCTTGGTGAACTGGGGGAAGGTGTAGTCGCCCTCCCCCTTGAGCACATAGTCGAAGTGGCCCGAGTCCAGAAACACGCCCTGGTCGACCGACGCGTGCGGCCCCCCCACAATGGTCGTCTTGCCCTGTTCTTTGGCGTACTTGGCCCAGGCGATCGCGCGCCGAATGTTCGGGGTCAGAGGGCTGAAGCCGATGATGTCAGCGTCGCCAATCGCCGCCCGCATGTCGTTGTCACTCCCCACCCGCTCGTCGTGCAGCGCCACGGGCAGTTTCTCCCGCTCGAACATGGCCCCCAGGTAGCTGATGCCGAGGATCATCGACAGAGGATCCTCCTGAACGTGGGGCTTGACGTAGGTGATCAGGGTCTTGCGCATGGCGAGCTAGGGGGAAGATGAGCGAGATCTAGGACTCTAGGGCAAGGGGGGAAGTTGCGCTGGAATCCCCCCTGGGGGCGTCATCGCGCCCTCCCGGGCCAAGGAGAGGTAGTGGTCGAGGCACACGTCCAACCAGCGCAAGGGACCCCGCCCGCCTGGGTTTTTCGCGAGAAATCCCAAATGCCCACCGCGCGGCACTGCCACGTGCTGAACAGAGGCCGAGCGCTCCGCCGCAGCCACCCTGGCCCCATCCACGATGGGATCATCCATCGCGGAGATCAGGACCGCTGGGGTCCGGATCTGGGGAAGAAGAGGAGCGCACGAGGCCTCGCGGTAATAGTGCTCGCGGCTGTCGAAGCCCCAAACGTGCGTGATGTAGCGTTTGTCGAACTCGCGCATGCTGGAGAAGCGCGGAACGGAGTACTTGGGCGGATCTGGCCCCGGCCCCCGCAGCTCCGGCACCCAGCGCCGGCAGCTGTGCAGCAGCCACCAGTCGTAGGCGTGCGCAGGCCAGCGCAGCAGGTCGTTCGAGGCATCGTTGAGGGAGACCGGGCAGCAGATCGCCAGGGCCAGTTCGGGCGGGCGCTCGGCGCGCTCCCCCACCATTTTCAGCAGCGTATTGCCGCTCAAGGAGAACCCAACAGCCAGAGCTCGTTCCGTGCCCGCGCGCTCCCGCAGCCACTCCAGTGCATCCCCGATGTCCTCGGTGCGACCTGCCATATAAGGCAGATCCGTGCGCTCGACCTCGCCCGAACCGCGGTGGTTGAGTGCAAGGACGGAGTGTCCTGCGCGCGCCGCCACCATGGCCGCCCGCCGCATGTAGCCCGAGTCGACGCTGCCGCCGAGGCCGTGCAGCAGCAGCACAGCGGGCTCGACGCTTCCATGGTGGTACCAACCTTCCACGTACACACCGCTGCCCCCGCGTCCGTCGTCGCGGTATGGCACGGAGACGCGTTCGAAGCCGCGCTGTTCACCGACCTTCGGCGCACCCGCCGGCAAGAGGAAGGCCCACAGGGTTTGGCGGTTGCCCCCACGGCCCAGCGGCCAAGGATCGAAGGTAGGGGGCTCGGGAAGCGACATGCGTCACCCTAATTTGCCTCCTCGGATACGATTTCCAGCGTTCCCTAACGTTTTTTCTACCCTCGCTAGAAATGAAACGAGGGCCGCGATCTCCATCACTCGGGACGCGGTCTGCCCCGCTCATTCGTCCGTTTGGTCCCGCTCGTCTATGGCCACCGAATCCATTTCCCCGGCTCAGCTGCTCGGTCGCTCCGCCCTGCCGCTGATCATGCTCGCCATCCTGTTGGGTACCCCGTTGTACGGGGGCTATGCCACCCTGGCCCTCGCCATCCTTCTCTGGCGCTCTGCGGGTGTTCTGCTTTGATGGCTGGGACGCAGCTCGCCACGCACGGGACGGAGCAGTCCCCCGCGCGCCAAAGGCTCCTGGCCCACCCCCAGGACATCCACTGCGTGGTCTTTCACCTGGTGACCCTGGCCTTGTACGCCGCGGCCTTCACGCTCCACCTGCGGGCCAAGGCCATCGGAATCACCACCTGGCCCGAGCTGCTCGCCTTCGACCTCGGCGCAGCGCTGATGCTGGGCTGGTGCTCGGGCATCGAGCTCGGCGTCAACTTTCACAACCACGCCCACCGCCGGATCTTCACCGTTCCCGCCTGGAACCGCTGGTTCTCGCGCACCTGGACCGTATCAGCTGGCTGGCCCGCCTACTTTTGGCAGTACAGCCACGTCGTAGTCCACCACCGCAATCTACTGGAGGAGCGGGACTGGACGCTCCCCCAGCGCCGGCCGGACGGACGCTGGGAGAACTTCTTCCGCTACTGCCTGCTCCACTGGCCCTTCCGCTATGTGCCCCACCTGTGGCGCGAGCTGCGCCGCCCTGTGGCGAGCCGCGCGGTGTCCCAGCGCGCGGCCAAGGAACTCGCGATCTTCGCCGTCCTGTTCTCGATCCCCTTCTGGATCGACCCGGTCATGGCCATTTGTCTGTGGGTGCTACCTGCTTACCTCGCCAACGCGCTGGTCGTAGCCCCGGGCATGGTCGCCCAGCACGCTGGCCGCGAGATCCCCAATGATGAGCACACCTACCGGCACTCGAACTGCTTCCGCTCGAAGCTGTTCAATCTGACCATGTTCAACATCGGCTTCCACGCCGAACACCACACCTACCCCCACGTGCACTGGAGCGAGCTCCCGAAACTGCACGAGGAAATCAAAGAGGACCTGATCCAAGACGGCGCCCATGTGGTTCCCTTCGGGTACTACCGCGGCGGCCTGTTGCTGTCCCGCGCCGCGCTGGGCAACCAGACCTGCGCCGACGAATGGGAGCGCCAAGATCCCCGCTATGTCCCCAGTCCCCTCCTGCGCCAAAGCGCCCGGTCCGGCGACCCCGAGGCGCGCCATCCCGGCTCCGTGCTAGACGGCGTGCCCGTCACCGAGTGAAGTGGAGGCCATGGACCAGGGCCACTACGATAAGCTCCAGCGCGTCTACCTCGGCTCGCCCACCAACGACTACTACAGGCCTACCATCCTCATCGAGGACGGCCGGGCTAGGATCGAGATTCAGGCGGCCAAGCACCTTCACCACGCGGCCTTCGCCGTCCACGGCTCCCACTACTTCAAGCTGCTGGACGACTCGGCCTTCTTCGCCGCGAACTCGCTGGTCGAGGACGTCTTCGTCCTGACTGCGAGCTTCACGGTCCAATTCATGCGGCCCGTCGCTGAGGGCCCCATGGTCGGCACCGGCCGGGTCACCAACCGCTCCAAGCGCCTGCTCTGGGCCGAATCGGAGCTGCACGACGCCGAAGGCCGGCTCCTGGCGACCGGCAGCGGCACCTTCATGCCCAGCCGAGTGCCTTTGAACGCCGACATCGGCTACGCCTGACGCTAGTCTGTGCGACCCAGGCCCGGATTCCCCGGTCCCGCCCCAAGGCTTATCAGCGCCATGCAAAGACTCATCGAGTGCGTGCCCAACTTCAGCGAGGGCCGCGACCAGTCGGTCCTCGACGCCATCGCATCCGCCGTCCGCTCCGTGGAGGGCGTGACATTGCTCGACGTCGACCCCGGCAAGGCCACCAACCGCACGGTCTTCACCTTCGTCGGGGAACCAGAGCCCGTGATCGAGGCTGCGGTTCGCGCCGCCCGAGTGGGCGCTGAGCGCATCGATATGAGCAGCCACCAGGGCGAGCATCCGCGCTTTGGTGGCATGGATGTCTGCCCCCTGGTTCCGGTCGCGGGAATCACCCTCGAGGAAGCGGCGGAGTACGCCCGCCAGCTGGGCAAGCGTCTGGGCGACGAGGTCGGCCTGTCCATCTACCTCTACGAAGCTGCTGCCTCCCGCCCCGAGCACAAGAACCTGGCCGTCGTCCGCGCTGGCGAGTACGAGGGCCTGGCCGAGCGCTTGAAGGGCGATGCAACGGCCCCCGAGCACCGCCCCGACTTTGGACCTACGAAGCTGCGGCCCGAGACCGGAGCCACCGCCGTCGGGGCGCGCGGCTTCCTCGTCGCCTACAACGTGAACCTCAACACCACCTCCACGCGCCGGGCCAACGCCATCGCCTTCGACGTCCGCGAGAAGGGACGCGTGACCCGCCGTCCCGATCCCGTCACCGGCGAGATCGTCCGCGATGCGGAGGGCAATCCGACCTGGACCCCGGGCAGCCTCAAGGCCTGCAAGGCCATCGGCTGGTACATCGAGGAATACGGCATCGGGCAGATCTCGATGAACCTGGTCGATCTCGATGTGACCCCGATCCATGTCGCATTCGACGAATGCCGCGCGAAGGCGGATGCCCGCGGCGTACGTGTCACCGGCTCAGAGGTCGTAGGCCTTTTGCCCCTCAAGTGCCTGCTCGATGCGGGGCGCCACTACCTCAAGCTCCAGCAGCGATCCCTCGGCGTCCCCGACGCCGAGCTGATCAAGATCGCGGTGCGCTCGATGGGCTTGGACGAGCTGAGCCCCTTCGACCCCGACAAAAAGATCATCGAGTACGCGATTCGAGCCAGCGGCGAGAGCCCCCTGGCTGATCTCAGCCTCTGCGCATTCGTCGAGACGACCGCTTCGGAAGCGATGGCCCCCGGCGGCGGATCCGTCGCCGCCCTGCTGGGCAGCCTTGGCGCGGCGCTGGGCACCATGGTCGCCAACCTCTCGGGGCATAAGCGCGGCTGGGACGCGCGCTGGGAAGAATTCAGCAAGGTGGCCGAGCAGGGCAAGAACCTGCATTCGCGCCTTCTGCACCTGGTGGACGAGGACACCCGGGCTTTCGACAGGATCGTCGCCGCCTGGAAGGTGGATCCCGCTGAGAAGGACGCCGCGGTGCAGGCCGCAACCCGCTACGCGATCGAGGTTCCACTGCAGGTGATGCAGGCCTCACTCGAAGCTCTGCAGCTCTGCGACCACATGGTGAAGGAAGGTCTCGAAGCCTCACTCTCCGACGCGGGCGTCGGAGCGCTCTGTGCCCGCGCCGCCGTGCGGGGTGCAGGGCTCAACGTTGCCATCAACGCCAAGGACCTCAGCGATAGCTCCGAGCGCAGTCGCTACCTGGAGCAGGCGGCGGGCCTTGAGCAACAGGCAGAAAACGCCGAACGGCTTCTCCTCGACGCCCTGCAGGCCAAGCTGGCGTAGCCGGCGACCGGATCCGCATCCCCGGCTGGGGTCCGGCCTTGGATCCGGCCGCTTGCTGCTCATCCCCCAAGGCGCTCCCGCAGGGCTTCCAGCCCGCGGCGCCAGGGGACGAGTTCCTCCTCGTCTTTCCAATAGTTCGCCAGAGCTCCCTCGCGCTCGATGCGAATCAGCGCCTTGAGAGCAGCCCGCACGAGATCCGGCTCAAGGGCAGCGGAGTGACCCAAGCTCCAGGCCAGCAGCCGGGGTGGAAGCCCTGGCTTGCCACGACCCGCGCGCGCAGCCACGACTTCGGCGGCGGCGACTGCCCGTGCTTCGTCGTCCGCGCTGGAGCCGACGCTCGCATCCGCGAACGCCGCGGCAATTTTCCCATCCGAAGGGGCTGCCACAAATTGCTCGAGCCAGGTCTCTGCGGCCTGGTTGTCGAGCGTCCCCCTGCCCCAGGTCGCCTGATCCTGGCGCTCCCTGGACTCGGCGTCCGGCGTCTGCCCGCCGCCTGCGCGCACAAATTGGATGTAGTCGCCGACCGGGGCAATCTGCCCCGCCGCCCGCAGTCGTTCCGAGGCCCGGCCCCGGTGGAACTGTCCATGGATCGAGACATGCAGCAGGATGTCCTCCAGCATCGTGCGATGGGCCACGCCAGCGGTGTCCGTGTAGCTCACCTCCGCATCGGGTCGCCGGGCTAGGCCGAGCAGCACCGCCGAGACCTGGGAGTGTCGCTGCCGGGCCTCGTCCAGGTCCCAGCCTGGCCAAAAGGTCGAGGCCTCTTCGATGGACCCGCTCACCGGCAACGCCTCCCCCTGGATCCGAGAGAGCCAAACCTCCTCGGCGCAGACCATGTGGGCCAGCTCCGCCAACGCCCCCTGCCGAGCCTCAGGGCTGAGCAACGGATCGTCGAGCCGATCCCACCATTGGGCGGTCGCCCACACGCCGTGGGCCAATGTGCGTTCCAGGGTGAAGGTCATAGCGCGGCTATCGTGCCCTGGATCCCCACACGGACTCAAGCGTCTCTTTCCAAGCGCTTCTCCAGCGATTCCACCGCACGGTGCAAGCTGCGGACCTCCCGGCTGAGCTCGAGCAGGTCCTCCTCCCGGCGCGCGTCCCCGGGTGCGGTCATCCAGGCGGCCAGCCAGGCTGTGTAGGTGCCAAAAAGCCCCACCCCTGCCGTCATCAGCACGATCGCCACGACGCGCCCCTCAGGCGTGACCGGAACCTGGTCTCCGTAGCCCACCGTCGTAATCGTCACGAACGCCCACCAAAGCGCGCCAGATGCGCTTTGGATCGTGCTTTCCGATCCGCGCTCGAGATGCAGCATCAGCAGGCTCGAGAGAAACATGAGCAGTAGCGCGACCAGCCCCCCGATCCATACCGCGCCCTCCTGCCGCCGGCCGAGTAGAAAGCGGCCCAGTCCATGGGCTGCGCGCACCGCACGCAGCAGACGCAGGATCCGCATCACCCGGGCAGTCCTGGCCCAGCGGACGTAGCCGATCGTGGGAAGGGACGACAGGAAATCGATCCAGCCCCAGGTGCGCATGTACTTCCAGCGATCCTTGGCCCCGTGCAGGCTGAGGAGGAAATCGGCGAAGAACGGGATGCAGACAAGGTTGTCGAACAGTGCGAGCAGCCGCTGCACCTCGGGATCCAAGTCAAGCACGAGCTCGGCCCCCAGCGACGCCAGCACGGCGATACTGAGGATGAGCATGACGACCTGGTAGATCCCGCTCTTCTGGGGTTCGGACAAGCGAAAGGCGGACTTCATGGGAACATGCAAAGGGCCCGCGGAGCGAAATGCTCCGCGGGCCCTATGTTCGCAGGCTTCCCCGCCTGGGGCCAGCCGCTAGCGGCTCAGCCAGATGCGATCCGGCGCAGAATCGACCGCTGTGAACGCGTCGAGGTCACCATCCCGGTCCAGGTCAGCGGCTACGAGTCCAGACACGCTCTCGGCCACGGTCGTGTGGCCCGCGTCCGTGAACGTGCCGTCCCCCCCACCGAGCCAAACGGCAAAGCCGCCGGCTCCACCGAATAGGGCGTCCAGACTGCCGTCGCCGTTCCAGTCCACCAGCTCCACTGCGGCCAGGTCGCCGCCGTCAAAGCCTGGCAGGGAGGAAAAGGAACCGTCTCCGTTCCCCAGCAGCACCTGTTCCTGCCCAGCAGCACCGGCCTCACTGCTGATCAGCAGCACGTCGAGGTCCCCGTCCCGATTGAAATCGGCAGCACGCAACGCTCCAGCAGGCCCGGTGACCAGGGTGGTTCCCGGCAGCGCGAAGTCGCCGTCCCCCAGACCGAGGTAGAGGACCTGATCGCCGGCCGCCTGGGCCTCGAGCAGGTCCAGGTTGCCGTCGCTGTCAAAGTCGCCCAGCACGAGATCCGCACTGGGACCGGAGGCCAGAGTCTGCGCCGTCTGCGCAAAGGCCCCCGAACTGTTGCCAAGGAAGACCCGCGGTCCAGCCGCGTCGCTGCCAAAGACCACATCCTGAATTCCGTCCTTGTTCAGGTCGCCAGTCACGAGCGCCGTCACCTCCACGGCCCCCCCGAAGGTAACGCCGGAAGAAACGAAGTCCCCCGCGTTGTCCTGAAGCAACACGCGGACACCGCCTCCGCCGAGCCCCATCGTCGTCAGTCCTTCGAGCAGATCCAGGTCTCCGTCGCGGTCCACGTCCACGAAGACGTGACGCGTGGACTGCACCGATCCCGGCGCACCGGAATTGACGAGAATCCCGCTGCCGTCATTCAAGAAGAGGGTGTTGGCCGCCGCACTGGTGCCAACGAAGACGTCCACGTCGCCGTCGTTGTCAAAGTCCGCCGCTCGCACGTCGCGATGGGTCGAGCTCACGTCGCCAAGCGCCGCGCCGCTGTCGGTGGGCACCGACGGACCGTAGGCCCCTGCGAGGGAAATCGACCAGGCGCGATCATCTCCGCTGGCCTCCCCCGGAGCGTAGAAGTCGAAATCACCATCCCCGTCGAAGTCGCCCAGGGCCGCACCGCGCGTGGACTGACCACCCAGGGTCTGGGTGAACTCCTGGAACATGGCGCCCCCGTCGTTCAGCCATTGGCGATCCCCGTCCAGGAACTTGGGCACGATTGCGTCGAGGTCGCCGTCTCCATCGAGGTCGGCCAGCAGCGCGTCGCGGTTGTCGTTGTTGCTGAAGAACTGGCCGGAAGCAGCAAAGCCGCCCGATCCGTCCCCCAAGGCCACCTGGATCTGGCCGTTGACGGCGAAAAACGCATCGAGCGCGCCGTCCCCGTTGAGGTCGCCGAGCGAGACTGCTCGCGAGTTCGTCAGCAGCACGGTGGCACCGGCAGTGAAGAGGCCAGCACCATCGTTGAGGAACACCTGGTTGGCGCCACCGGTTGCCCCGTAGGCCGCCAGTAGATCGAGGTCTCCATCATTGTCGACGTCCCCCGCGGCCATCCCAGTGGTGTCCTCGGTCCCGAGCGCGTTGGTGCTGCTGACGAAAATGCCGTCTCCATCGTTGGTGAAGACCACATCAACCGCGCCGCCACCGTTGGCGAAGGCCAAGTCAATGTCCCCGTCTCGATCGAAGTCTGCGGCGACAACACGGTTGGTGTCCACAGCGCCGCCAAGCAGCTGCCCAGAGTCAATGAAGTTCCCATCGCCATCGTTGGTCAGCACGCGGTTGCTCGCCGCCTCAAGCCCAAAGATTGCGTCCAGATCTCCATCCCCATCAACGTCGGCGACAGCAACCGACAGGGTGTTCGAACCCGCCAAGACCGCCGTCTCTGCACTGAAGTCGCCCGAGCCGTCGTTGAGCCGAATCGCCCCGCCCTCGCCGGCGGTCTCGCCCACCACCACATCGATGTCCCCGTCTCCGTCCAGGTCACCTGCCGCCGCCGAGGTTCCCTCAAGGCTCCCTGGGGGAGCGAAGGTCTCCACGAATCCGGGTGCTAAATCGACGCCTCCGTTGGGCGCCGCGTCCAGGCCGCCGACGGCGGTTTCGATCGCGTCAGCGGGCAGCATGTCGGAGATGTCGATGCCCGTCTCAAAGAGCGCTGCGTCCTGGCCCGAGGCGAAGGTGCCGCGTGCCTTGACGCTTGGACTGGTGCCCAGGGTCAGGATCAAGACGTCACCCTGCGTCGTCGTGGACAGGGTGGCCCCAGCGCCAAGGCTGCTCACGCCCCCGAGGGCGACGATGCCCGTTCCGGCGGGGTCGTTCAATTGAACCGGCTTGTTGAAGCGAAGGAAGATCTGGTCGCCCGCCTCAATGCTGCCGTTCGCGTTGGCGTCGCGCAGCACGGCCGGCGGCACAAGAACCAGGTTCTCGATCGTGAAGCTGCCGGAGTCCGAAGGCAGCGAGATGTTGCCGGCGAGATCGATGGCGCGCGCCCGCACCTGGTACATCGTTCCGTCGGGGAACATCGCGGTGTTCCAGTCGAAGCTACCGTCGTCAGGCGTCGATTCCACGATCGTCTGGTTGAACGTCGCACCACCATCCATCGACGCGAGCAGCTCGACGGTGCCGATGTTCGAGTCCATCGACGTCCAAGTCACCTCGGTCGTCGCGCTCAGAACCTCGCCGCCCGCCGGGGCCGTGAGTTCGATCGTGGGGATCGTGTTGTCGAGCTCAAAGTCCCCGCTGCTGCTGTCCGCTAGGCCGCGGTTGCCAGCGGCATCGGTGGGGATCACCTGGATGCGGTAGACGTTGTCGTCGGGCAGCCCGCTCGAATCCCACAGGTACATTCCTGTATCGGGCGCGTTCGCTGCGATCACGGTATCGAAAACGCCGCCGCTGTCGATCGACAGGTTGATCGCAACGCTGCCCGGATTGACGTCGGTGGTCGTCCAGGTGATCTCCACCATGCCGCCCACGAGTTCACCGCCGTCGGGCGAGAGCAGCTCGATCGTCGGATCGGTGTTGTCGACACTGATGCTGTCCACGTTGCCGAACGCCGCGAGCTCGTCGCCGCCGCTGTCCGTTGGAATCAGGCGCAGCCGATAGGTGTCCCCGTCGGCGAAGGGCGTGGTGTCAAACGAGAAGCTGCCGTTGTCCGGGGTCGCCGCCGAGAGTACGTTGGGGAAGGTCGCCCCGTCGTCCTCCGACAGAAGCACGGCCATGCTCGCGGGGTTCGGCCCAACCACCCAGGTCACCTGGGCTGTTCCCCCGATCGCCGCTCCGGCCAGGGGCGCGATGAGAGAAGCAGGGGGCGTGGGTGTGCCGCCTCCCCCGCCTCCACCGCCGCAGGCAGCGATAGCTAGCGTGAGGGAAGCGAGAAGCGTGCGTTGAAGGACGGTTGTGCGGGTCAGAAGGTTCATATCAGTGTTGGAGCGGCCGTCATCGGGAACCCCATGTCGATACACCTTAGGACTCCGCTAGGCCCACCTCCTAGCCCCAGTCCACAGCAGACCCCGAAACTTCTCCCTTTGCATGCTGCCTAAACCCGTACCTGGGATAGGCCCCAAGCGAGCAGGGGGAGGCGAAGAGCACCTGCTCTGCGCCTCCCCCTGCGGTGGAGATCGGACGCGCACCGTTGCGCTCCGTGCCCGGGCTGCCCCGGCTGATCTGATTTGAGGGCCTCCCCTGGGGGGAAGCCCCTCTTGGTGCCACCCTAGTGGTGGGACGTCACCACGTGGCGCTGGGGCGCGGGCACCAGGCGCATGGCCCGGCCAAGGCGCTTGCGGCCGTGCTGGGGGTTCTCCATGTAGTAAAGGCCACGCTCATAGAAGCGCTTCGCCCGCTGGGGCATCGAGTAGTACCAGCGCTCGTAGCTGCGCACCATGTTCTTGCGCAGCTCCTCGAGCTCCACCTGGGTGAAGTGCTCGTGCTTGTAACCCGATCGGTTCGAGGACACGTAGTTCTCAGACAGATCGGAGATGTCGATCGAGGCCTGGTAGTTGTCCCAGGACTCCGTGCCGATCAGAGGATTGAACACCGAGATTCGGATCAGGTCGGGCCCTGCAAGACGCAGCACCTTCTCGGTTTCCTCGATGTCCTGGGGCGTCTCGCCCGGCGAACCGACGATCAGGTAGACCTTGGCCCAGATGCCCGCGCGGCGGGTCATCTTGGCGGCGTTGATGATCACCTCCGGCGTGAGGTCCTTCTTCAGCACGTCCAGCATGCGCTGGCTGCCGGACTCCCAGCCGTAGTAGATCCGGCGACAGCCGGCCCGGTGCATGTGCTTCAGCAGCGGGTAGTCCACGCAGTCCGCGCGCGTGTTGGCCACCCACTCGAACTTCAGGCCGCGGCGCAGGATCTCGTCACACATCTCGTGGATGCGTTTCTTGCGCAGGGTCAGGATCTCGTCCACGAACAGGATGACGCCCGGATCGTAGGTCTTGATCACGTGCTCAAGCTCGTCGACGATTTTCTCGGTCGACTGCACGCGGAAGCCTCGACCCGTGAGTTCCTTCTGGCAGAAGATGCACTTGAAGGGGCATCCCCGCGTCGTGAACATGTAGATCAGGTGCTCCGGGTTGTTCTTGAAGTACGAGTCCATCGGCAGCAGATGCCGGGCCGGAATCGGCAGCTCGTCCAACTTCTTGATCAGCGGCGGCGCGGGGTTGTCGACCCATAGCTCTCCGTCGCGCATGGCGGCCAGGCCGGCGACGTCTTCCAGATCGGAGTCCTTGCCGCCCTCGATGGCCTTGACCAGCTGGGGAAGCGTGAACTCGGCCTCACCCTTCAGCACGTAGTCGAAGTGGCCGGAATCCAGGAACACGCCCTGGTCCACGGAAGCGTGGGGACCGCCCATGATGGTGGTCTTGCCCTTCTCCTTGGCGTACTTCGCCCACGCGATGGCGCGCCGAATGTTCGGGGTCAGGGCGCTGAAGCCGATGATGTCATTCTTCTCGATGACGGCCTTCATCTCCTGGTCGGTGCCAATGCGCTCGTCGTGGCACTCCACGGGGAGGCCCTCTTTCTCGAGCATCGCGCCGAGGTAGCCAATGCCCAGGATCATGGAGAGCGGATCCTCTTGGACATGGGGCTTGACGTAGGTCAGCAGGGTTTTGCGCATCGAAGGTGTCGGTTGGAGAGTCAGACTGGCAGACGAGAGACCCTAGGGTCCTGCAAACAGGATACCCCGAACTCGGGGCCCCTGAAGCGCCAATCGAAGGACATTCACGCCCCTGGGATCGGGGCCCCAAGCCGTTGCAAGAGCTGGGGTTCGGGAGCTATCGACCACCGGCTAGCCCAAGCTGTGGGGCCGTTTTCAAGAGGCCCGGGCCCCATCAGCAGCCGCGGCGTATTGAATAAGGAATTCCTTGGTCAATCTTGCGATCGTAAAGTGTTCCTCCAGCCGCTCTCGGCCCCGTTCCCCCATGGTTCGGGCCAGTTCAGGGTCCCCCAGGACTGTCGCAATCCGAGACGCATAGCCATCCACATCAAAGGGATTGGCGATGTAGCCGGTGACCCCATCCAGGACGACCTCGGCGGAACCACCGAAGGTTGTGGCCACGACGGGCCGTGCCTGCTCCATCGCCTCGAGGTTCACGAGGCCAAACGTGTCGAAGCAGATCGAGGGCGTGACGAACACATCGGCCGCCCCATAGGCCTGGGCCAGCTCCTCCCCCGACAACCAGCCGGTGGGCACCACGAGGTCCGCGACCCCGGCGGCCTCGGCCTTCGCCCGGAACTCGGAGTCGTAGAGCTCGCGCTTGCCCATGACGATCAGGGCTAGCCCCGGAAACTCGCCCCGCAGCTTGGCCATCATCTCGAAGAGCTTGACCACGCCTTTTTGCTCGTGCAGCCGCCCGCCCATCGCGAGCACCTGCCGCCCCTCGAGCCCGTGCTTGCGGCGAAACCCGGCGACCGCCTGCTCGGTCTGGGGCGGGCGCACCTCGATCGCGTTGTGCACAGTGGCGTGCACATCGATCCCGTTGGCGCGGATGATCTCGCCGAGGGCGTCCGACACCACGGTGAAACGCTGCACGTCCCGATCCAGCACGTTCGCGATCGCGCGGTTGCGGCCAGGTCGAAAGCGAAACCGCTGGCACGGGATGCACTTGGAGGCCCGGGCCACGACGTCGAAATCGGTTCCGCCGGTCGCTTCTCCCCCGTGGAAACAGGTGAGCTTTTGGTAGCAGAAGGTCATGACGTCGTGCGCGGTGAACACCACGCCGGCCCCCGCCTGCCGCGCCTGGGTCAGCGCGTGGTAGCCCAGATGGGTGTGCACCAGGTGGGCGTGCACGACGTCCGGCCGGAACTCGTCGAGAATCGCTCGCAAGGGCCCGTCAATCGCCTTGTTGTGCAGGCTCACCCAGCCGCGCCAGCGCACGTTGTAGTCGGAGTGAATGCGAAACACCGGCGTCCCCAAAATCTCGGTTGGGGTGGCATCCGCCGCTTTGCGAACCGTCGACACCACGATTGCCTCGTGGCCCAGCCGGCGCAGCTCGGCGGCCTCGCTGTACATCTGGCGCACGCTGGAACCGACCCCAGGATCGGGGATCTCGGTGAGGAAGAGAACCCTCACGCCTTGGCCTTCAGCAGGGAGTCGTAGATCGCCAGCACCTCGGCCGCGTTGTCCTCCCAGCGGGTCGAACGGGCGTGCTCGCGGCCCGCCGCCCCCATGCGCCCGCGCAGCTCGGCGTCCCCCAACAGCTCATCCAGGGCGGCTGTCACCGCGGGTACGTTCTGCGCAACCAAACGGCCTGTGACGCCATCGACAATTGCATCCTCTGCCCCACAGTCCAAGGTTCCCAGCGCCGGCGTCGCCGAGGCCGAAGCCTCGAGATACACGATCCCAAAGCCTTCGAAGCCCCCATCGGCCGCGGTAACGGGCGTGTGCACAAACACCTCGGCCCGCTGGAGCAAGTCGACCTTTTCCGCTTCGTCGATGTTGCCGAGGAAGTGCACTCGCTCGCCGCAACCGGCCTCCGCCGCCATGCCCCGCAGCTGGGCCTCGTAGTCATCGCCCGATAGCCTCCCCACCAGGAAGTGGTGCCAGTCCGGGTAGCGATCGGCCACGGCCAGGAAGCCCGCTAGGGAGAGGTGGTGTCCCTTGCGTTCCTTCACCTCACCGATAGCGAGGGTGAAGCGCTTGCCGTGCCAGGGCCGCTCGCCGATCTCGCGCGGATCGACATAGTGATCGACGTTCACGCAGTTGGGGATCACACTCACGCGCGCGGGATCCAGCACGCTGGGCGGCACCAGATCCAGCAGCCGGCTGCGCGTGTAGTTGCTGACCGAGATCATGTGATCCAGCTTGCCGTACACCCGCCGCGCCCGGGCCTTGTGGCGATCGGCGAGCAGTGGCTGAATCGTGTAGGTGCCGTGGGCGGTTGCCACGCAGGGCTTGCCCGCGGCCCGCGCCGCGTCCAGTGCGATCTGGCTGTGGGGAAAGTCCTTGATCGCATGCACGATATCGGCCTTGCGGGCAGCCCCGTAGGTGCGCCAGGTGCAGGTCGCCCGGCTCACCCAAAAGCGCGACGGGCTCATGTAGTAGTAGTAGTCGGGCGGCAACGCGACCTCGACCGTCCAGTCCGCGGGCACCTCGTCCGAGGTCGGGCGGTGCTTGCGCGCCAGCAGCACGTGCACCTCCAGACCCGGCCGCATGGTCTGCAGCGCGCTCAACAGGCGCACCGAATAGCGCCCGACCCCGTCGAGGTCCGACAGGGAATCGGTCAGAAAGCAGACCCTCATGCGCGCTCCTCCATCCAGTCGAGAATGCGGGCCGCGCGGGCGTCCCACGTGTGATCCAGGGAACGCTTGAGCAAGCGCTCCGACATCGCGCTGCGGGCGGGCTCGTCCTGCGCCAGCTCCATCAGGACCCGCGCCAGGGCGGTCGGGTCCTCGGCCGTAGCGAAGCGCGCCTCCTTGGGCCCCAGCACATCCCGCAGGCTGAGCAGATCGCTCACCACCATGGGCAGGCCCGCCGCCATGGACTCGAAGACCTTGAGCGGCGAGGTGTAGCGCGAGCTGATCGCCGGCTTGGCACGGTTGGGGACCACTCCCAGGTCGCCCGCCGCCAGATACAGGGGAACCCGCCCCGGCGGCTGGAACCCATCGATGCGCACGTGTTCGAGGCCGCCGGCGTAGCTGCGCAGGGCCTCCACGTCCGCGTCCATGCCGCCAGCGATCACGAACCTCAGCTTAGGCAGCAGACGCGCCGCGTCCACCAGCACGTCGACCCCCTTCCAGTGCAGGAGCCCGCCGGTGTACACGACCACGAAGTCGTCCGGCGCAATCCCGAGCTCGGCCCGCGCATCGGCCTTGCTGGGCAAGCCCGCGAAGCGCTCCGGCTGGAAGCCGTCGTGCTCCACCAGGATCGACTCCTCCTCAACCCCGGCCTCCATCAGGTCCTCGGCCACGCCAGACGAGATCGCCACGAAGCCTGCCGCATCGCGCGCCACGCGAGTCAGCCACTGGCGGCGCTTGCGACCGCCAGGCACCCGATGAATTTCCAAGAACACCCCGCGCCGGCCGCGCAGCTGGTAGGCGGCGTCGATCTCGCGGCACAGCACGCGCGCCTCGGGCGGCGCCTTCCGCACGCGCCGGGCAGCGGCCCGCGCAAAGGTGAGTTCCTGCATCCGCGCCGGCAGGTACTGCATGCGCCGCGGCACGCTGTCGATTTGGTCGATGCAGGGGATCGCCTCAACCGCCGGACGCGCACCGGGGGGCACGGCGTACAGGTCCATCAGCGCGCCCGCCTCCATGGGCGCGGTGTCCCGCCGGCGCGCGTGCAACAGCGTCGTCGGCGCACCCGCGCGTTCATAGGCGGCCGCGCACTGGGCCACCTGTAGGGATTGGGCCCGCTGGGAGGGCATCCGGGCGTTCGCCACCAGGAGCAGCGGAGCACGTGTCGCGGTCATTTCGAGCCGTCTTCGGCGGCCGCAGGATCGCTTGGCTCGCTCTCATTCGATTCCTTGATCGCAGCCTGATCGCCATCGAGGAAATCCGAGTATCCCAGGCTCTTGAGTCGCTCTTCCTGGTCGAGGTCTCGAACACCAATCTTCCCTTGATCGCTGCGGATCGGCAGCTTGGCATCGTACTCACGGAGTGCCTGGACGTACTCGATCGCGATCTTGGGCTGCTCCCGGGCCAGATCGTTGGTCTCGTCGGGATCGGCCTGCAGGTCGTAGAGTCGCAGATGCTCCCCTTGCTCAACCGGGGGCAAGACCAAGGCGGACTTGAACTTCCCCTTCTCCAGGAGCGTCCGCTCGATCACCAGCTTCCAACGATCGTCCTGGATGCTTCGATACGGGCCATTTTCCGCGAACGAGTAGGGCCGCACCTGCTGCGCCTCTCCGTGGACCACCGGCATCAGGCTCACCCCGTCCACGGCTTCTTGGGCCCGTTCCATGCCGTCCCCGCGCGGGTCCAAATCCTCGGGGAGCTCGGATGCCGCGGGCAGCGGCTGCAAGCCCATGATGTCCAAGAGCGTCGGCATCATGTCGATCGAATCCGCCCGCGCAGTAACGCGCTGACCGGCGGGCAGCGCCGCCGGAAAACGCATGATCAGCGGAATTCTGAGGTTCGACTGCAGCATCCAGTTGTGTTCCCAGAAGCCCGCCTCACCGAGGGACTCGCCGTGATCGGATGTCACGACCACGATGGTATTGTCGAGAACGCCCGCTTCGCGCATCGCGTCCACCACGACACCGATGTGTGCATCGGCCTGGGATACACCACCAGCGTAGAGAGCCCGCACCCGCGCGACATCTTCCGGCGAGGGCTCGTAGTCGCCCAAATTGATGGCGTGGACATGCGCCGAGGAGAAACTCTGAATGGGCCCCTCGTAGCTGGGATCAGCGTAGGGCTCCAGATACTTCTCGGCAGGCGCGTAGGTCGTGTGCGTGGAGTACAGGTGCACCATCGAAAGGAAGCGCTGGTCCTTCCGCTCGAGAATCCAGTCCTTCGCGATCTGCGAGACCACGCCGTCATCGAAGCGCTGGGTGATCTTGTTCTTGATCAGCGCCGGCAAAAGACCCGAGCGGAAGCGGCTCCAGGTGTTGCGCACGTCCACTAGGTCATGCCCGACCAGGGCCTCGTAGTAGTAGTCGAAGCCGCGCAGCAAACCCGACCCGTGGGACACGGTGCCGGTCATGATCGCGGACGTGACGAAGTCGCCGTCCTCTAGACGCGTGCCATCCTCCCGCTCTGCCCCCGCCAGGTAGTAGGGCAGGGTGACGTTCTGCGGCATCCGCAGGTCCATCTGGATCAACCCATGTCGTCGCGGGTACTTGGCGGTCAGGAAGGACCCAAAGCTCGGCCAGGTGTACGGGGCCTGGGCGAAGGCCTCCTCGAAGACCACTCCTTGCTCAGCCAGCGCGTCGATGTTCGGCGTGGTGATCTCGGTGTTGCCGTAGCAGCCCAGGGAGTCCTGACGCAGGGCGTCCACGATGAAGACCACGACGTTGGGCAGGTCCTGGTTGCGCTCATTGGTCGCCCCGCGAGCATCGGAGGAATCGAAGCCCAGCTGCACGAACAGACCGCCCCCCAGGGCAAGGAGCAGACCGGCAACAAGGGCGATCCGGCCCGAGCCCTTCGCGAGCTTGCCCGCCATAAGGGCGATCAGCGGTCCCATCACTAGACCCGCCCCGACCATCGCGGCGGCGGCCGCGAGCCGCTTGGGATCGTCCATCGGCAAGCCCGGCAAGACGATGGGCCGGGACCACCAAAACAGGGCAATACCAAGCCACAGGCCTGCAACCAGGCCGCCAGCCAGGGCCACCAGGCGGGGTCGCTGACCGAAGACACGCCCCATGATGGCGCCGATCACGCCCCCAAGCGCAGCACCGATCAGCAAGCCCAACCCGCCGGTCCAGGCCCAGCAGCCGAGGAGATTGGGTAGCTCGTGGGATCCAGGAAGACCCTGCTCGATGGCCTTGCCAAGCCCCATCTTGCTGGCCTGGAAGTAAAAGACGCCAGGGTCGATCCCCAGGACCCTCAGGCCCCCATCGAGCAGACCCACGATCAGCCCGCCGACGGCTCCACCCTGCGCACCAGCGACCAGCCGGGACAGCAGGCCGGGCGCCAGGGCCGGCTGCGCGGAACGATCCGTGCTTGCACCTTCACTCACCATAGGTAGAAGAGCTTACCCCAGCCGGTAGGACAGACGTCCGTTGGAGCGCACCACGTCCCGGGCCGCGGCAGGCATGTTGTAGCCCAGGCGCCGGACACGGGCCGCGGCCTGGGCGTGCTCCTCCACCACCAGACCGTCCCCGTCGATCCGGAACTGGCGCAGGAGTCCCGTCCCGGGAATCGGCGATCCGTCGGCGAGGGCCAGGCGGCTTTCCAGCATCACCCCGTCCCCCAGCATCTGGACCGACGGCGAACGGTCGAAGGCGCTCGAGACCCGCGGGCTCGTGGCCCGGCCGACCCCGCGCCACAGGATGCGCGGCACGCTGAGCGCCGCCTCCAGTGGGCGTTTGCCGCGCCACGCGTTGCGGGCGAGCCACAGGCCGAAGCGCAGCTCCCCGCCCGCGGCGTTCCAGCCACGGCGCGGGGAGGGCAGGCCCCAGGCGCCGCGCCACTCGCCCTCCTCGCGGCCCCCAAAGGGCCCGCGCGGAATGAGCAGCTCGCCGTCCGAACGCCGCACCACCTGCAGCAGCCCCGCCCCCCGTGGGCTGCCATGGTGCAGATTGAACGGCGGTCGCCCCCCGCGCACCCAGGCGACGATGACGTCGTCTTCCAGTCGGACCAGGTTGGCGTCGGGGTAGTGTTCACAGGCCAGCAGCATCCCCGCCGCTCCGCTCGGCGGGTCATCCTCCAGGTTCCAGATCGAGTCCAGCTCCGGCAGGGCGCGGGCCATCCACGAGGCATGCCCCGCCCAGAAGAACGGGCACTGGTAGCTGCGCCCCTGGGAGGGCAGGTGGTCTTGAATCTGCCCCTCAACATCCAGGTGCGCGCGCCAGCTGGTCCACGCTGCGCGCGCCCCCTGCGCAAGCTCGCGCCGCCGGAAGACCCGCCAGCCCGCAGCCAGCGCGTAGACGTCGAAGGGGTGGCTCGCCACCTCATAGGGACCCTGCCAGTACCAGGGCTTGGCCTCGATTCCTCCGACCTTGCGGCCCTTGGGCCCCTGCAGGGCCAGCAGAAAACCCAGCCCGCGCCGCAGGGACTCCCCGTGGGGCTTAGCGGCCGCATCGAGTCCCGCCCGCTCCAGGGCAAAGTGGGCGAATGCGGTCACCCGTGATTGGTAGAAGGCGCTCACGTCCGAGGCGCCCCGATGCCCGGGGGACGCATCCACCGGGTGATACGGGAAGCTACCGTCGCTGTGTTGGAGCCCGGACAGCAGCCGTGCTCCCTCGGTCACCGCCAGCTTGAGCACTTCGTGCCCGACCAGGTCGTAGGCCTGCGCCGCCCCCGTCATCGCCCACGCCTTCTGCGCTGGGATGCCCTTGTCCATGATCGCATAGCGCAGGTAGGTCTGCGCGTGGTGCACAGATGCGTGCACGAGCGCTTCCCGATCCTCGGCGCTCAGTCGATCGCCGAATGTCTGCACGACCTCCGCCAAAGCGTCCGAGCAGGCTCCCCCGTCGATCACGTTGTTCGAGCAATTGTAGGGGTCGTGGCGTCCCGGCCGGAAGGTGAAGCAGGTGCTGTCGCCCTCGCGCTCCAGGCGGCTCGCAATGCGCAGGCCCACGCGGCGGGCGACCTCGAACAGCTCATCGCCGTCCGCTGCCGGATCGTGCCGCGCGAGTGCGCAGGCGATCACGACCGCCCCTGCGCTCTTGCCGGTGTGTTCGATGCCGTGAAAGGGGCAAATCAACTCCCCCGGTCCGCGCTCGGTGGCCAGCATCCAGCTCAAAACCGCCCGAAGGGGCGTGCAGAGCTCGGACCGAACCACCGTAGCCGGGGACGACGACGCCGCCGCGCCGCTCAAGGCCGCAGCTCCGCCATCTGCCGCACGAGCTCGCCCATCAAGGCATCGACCTCGTGGTCGCGCTCGACAATCGCGCGCAGCTTCGATCCCAGCTCCCTTCGCTCGGCGGCAGTCTTGCCCAGTAGCACGGAGGCCCGATCCCGTAGCTGCTCGCCGTTGCCGGACTCGAACAGCAACCCGCTGGCGACCGACTGGCCAAGTTCGGCAAAAATCGCGGGGAAGGACTCGTTGCAGGTGATTGCTGGCACACCGCATGCCATCGCCTCCAGCACCGCCTTGTCCACGCTTCCCGTGCGACTGGCCGAGAGCATGAGATCCGCTTCCCCGATCACCTGGGGAATGCGTCCGTGAGGCACATCCCCAAGCAGCTGCACGCGTCCCCCGAGCCCCAGGCTCGCCACTTTGGCGCGTACCTCATCGGCAAAGGTCGTGTCCCCTGCCGCCAACCCGCCGCCAGCCCAGTGCAGCTCGACGTCGATCCCCTGGTCCACGAGTCCGTGCACCGCCCCAACGACGCAGAGCGGATCCTTCGCCGGCGTCATGCGACCGACCGACAGCACGCGCGCCGGTCCTTCGCCCCGCTCGAAGGCCGTCCCGTCGGCCCGCGCCGGGAAGTGCCGCAGGTCGATCCCGTGGCCGGTCACGCGCCTCTTCGAGGTCTCCACGCGCATCGATTCCGCGCTGGCGGTAAACACCAGATCGACCTTTTTTACGGCCTGAATCAGACGCCTATCGACCCCCTTGTGCGTGTACCAGAGGGCGTGTCCCGCGCCGTGGCGGCGGGCCACCCCGTCACCGAGCGTCGAATAGCGCGGCACCATGTGCGTGAGCAGTTGGTCAAAACCATCGCGGCCGAACGCCTCCGACAGCAGGCCGCGGTAGCGCAATAGGCGCTTGAGGGTTCCCCGCCGGCCCAGCTCGCGCACGCTCACGTTGGCGGGCAGCCCCGTCGTGTCCCCCACCTCGAGCGCGACGATGCGCAGCTCTTCGACATGCCGGGCCAGGCCCTCGATCCAGCGGCAGACGAAACCCAGCACCGCGTCCCCGCGGTCGAGCACCTGTGTAACGAAGACTAGGCGCATGGCTGCGTTTCAGGTTCGCCAGCAAGCAGGCGCAGGCCGTTGGCATAGATGCCCAACGCACGGGCATATTCATAGGGCTGCACAGCAGCGGCTGCTTTCTTACCGAGCCGCACGCGCAGCTCTTCGTTCTCGAGCACGCCGCTCAGGCTGACGCTCAGCTCGTGGGCGCTGAAGCCCGCAAGCGCGCCGCAGCTACCGTCGCTGAGCAGATCGCCCATGACCCCGACGGGGGTCGAAACCGCCGGGACTTCGCAGGCCATCGCTTCCACGGTGTAGCGCGGACCGCCCTCACAGGTGGACGCGCACACCACCGTGCGGCTCTGCGCATAGATCGCCGCCAGATCGGAGGGTTCATCGACCCACTCGATCCAGGTCGCATCCACGCCCAGCTCCTTGGCTTTTTGCTGGAGCTTGTCCCGCAGCGGTCCCTTGCCCACGAAGACCCCGCGCAGGGGCGCGCCGCTCCGGCCGCAAATCGCCATCGCCTCCAGAATGACGTCGACGCGCTTGTTGGCCACCATACGGCCGACGAAGCACAGGTCGTACTTCGCCGAGTCTCCGGTTCCGCCGGCGCCAGGGTGGAAAACCGAGAAGTCGATGTACTGGCTGGGCAATACGAGGATCTTGTGGGCCGGCACGCCCCAGCGGCGTAGGAGTTCCGGCATCTGCTCGGTGTTGACGACGCGAAAGGCGGCCGCCCGCCCACGGGCCCAGCGCACATAGACACGGGCCGCCAAGCGATCGATGCGCTCCCGCACGCCGACCGCGATGGGATAACCGGGCACGTGGTGAATCTCGGAGAGATAGGGAATCCGGCAACGCCGGGACAGGTGCGCCGACCCCATGCCGTTGTAGAAGAAGCCGTAGTCGTGGCTCACGATCAGTCGATGGCCGTGCTCGCGCTGCAGGCGCTCGCCCTGGTCGGCGATCCAGGTAGGCATCCCCCGCCTGCTGCAAGGGGCGGTATGGAAGTGAACGTTGTCGTGGATCACGCGAACCGTGGGCTCCGCATCCGGCCGCGGACAGAGCACGTCGATCCGATCGAAGTAGCGGCTGAACTCGGCTTGCATCGAGAAGAAGGGGCCCTTCTCGCCGATGGCCACCTGGCGGTCGCCGCTGACCATGAGCAGGTTCATTGGGAACCGCCCGTGGGTCCGCCGCCCAACACCGCCCGATAGTGACCTTCGAGACCACGACCGAGGGCCTCGGCTGAGTGCCGTTCCAGCACCCGTTCGCGGGCTGCAGCGCCAAGGCGCAGGCGCAGGTCCATGTCGCCAGCCAGCTCCAGGAGACCCGCCGCGAGTCCGACCTCCCCGTCCATCAGTAGGCCCGTTCGTCCGTGCTCGACGAGCTCGGGAACCCCGCCGACCGGAGTCGACACCACGGGCAGGGCGGCCGCCCCGGCTTCGACAAAAGCCAGGGGCAGTCCCTCCGAGCGCGAGGCACCGAGCACGAGATCGAGGTCCTGCATCACCGGCGCCATTCTGGTGTGCGCACCGACGAGGTGCACGCGCGAGGCCAAGTCTTCCGAAATCGAGCCGAGCAGCGCCTCCAGGGCCGGCCTCCGCTCCCCGTCCCCCACGAAGGCCAGGTGCAGCCGGGAGTCCCGTTCCGCGGCACGGGCGAATGCGCGCAGGGCCAACAGGGGGCGCTTGACCTCCGCCAACCGCCCGACCACGCCCGCCAGGATGTCCTCGGGCCCTAGGCCCAGCCGGCCCCGCAGGGCGCCCTCGAAGGCCGCTGGCTCCAGGAAAGGCTCGAGCACGAGTCCCGCGAGCTGCACATGCAGGTTTTCCGGGGCCACGATACGCAGCCGCATGAGATCCGCCGCCGTCGCGTGGGACACCGCGAGTACACGCTGGGTGCGCCGTGCCATCCCCCGCTCTAGTGCGCGCAGCACCAGGTTCACCGGTGCCGGAAAGTAGCCCTCCAGGACATGCCCATGGAAGGTGTGTAGGGTGGGAATGCCCAGCGCCCAGGCGGCCCGCCTTCCGAGCGCACCGGCCTTGGAAGCGTGGGTGTGCACGACGTCCGGCCCGAAGTCCTCAAGGGCCCGCCGGATCTCGCGCCCCGCCCGCCGGTCGGCGATCGGACGCATGCGTCGACCCAAGCTTGGGACCCCCTCCACGCGCACCCCCGCCGAGCTCAGCTCTGCCCGTAGGTCCCCTTCCCCTGGCTCAGGCTCGCCGGCCAACACCAGCACCTCGTGCCCCTTGGCCTGGAGCCAGGGGTCGCTGGCGAGGACCTGCCGCGCGGGTCCTCCCAGGTTCATGCGCGTCAGGATCCGGGCGATGCGCACGGCAGCTTGCGCCCCGGCAAGAGGGCCGCCAGGGTGCCTTCCACGATCGCATTCAGACTGCGGCAAGACTCGCCCAGGCCGAGCGCGCGCGCGCGCGCCAGGTTGGGCTCGCGTCGCTGAACCTCCGCGAAACCCTCCATCAGTGCGGCCGGGTCCACGCGTCGCAGCTGCCCTCGCGGCCCGCCCTCCGCTGCAACCGTGCGCAGCACGAGCTCCGCCAGCTCCGTCGCACTCGCCGCCGCGCTGCCGCCCAGGTTCAGGGCTCCGGGAGGAGCATCCAGCTCGAACACCAGGCGGCCGATGTCCGCGGCCACATCGTCGATGTAGCCGTAGGTCCGCTCTTGCCTTCCATCCCCATGCACCGGCAGCGGACGGCCCGCAAGGGCGTGGGTCAAGAAGGTGGGCAGCACCATGCCGCCATCCGCGTCCTGGCCCGGACCCACCACGTTGAACAGGCGCAGGTGCACGGGCCCCCTGGCCTCCGGCCACAGCCCGCTGCGGTCGAAGCGCTCCTCGCAGGCCCGCTTGGCGAGCGCGTAGCACCAACGCGCCGCGCCGCCCGGCGCCCGCAGGGGAGAATCCTCCCCCATGGGCCCCAGCTGCTCGGCGTAGACCTCGGAGGTCGAGGCAGCGAAGAGTCTGGGCCGCGGGGACGGCAGCGAGGCGAGCTCAGCGATCACGGCCCGGCCCAAGGCCAGAATTTGGGCCTCTGCCGCCCCCGGGTCGCTCAGCACCCGGCGCACCCCGACCGGCCCGGCGAGGTGCAACAGCCGCGTCGCACCGCTGTCCGTCAGCGCCGCGGCCAACACCCCGGCCCCTGCCGCATCCTGGCGGCGGAGCTCCAGGTGCCCGTGAGCCATGGGCAGGCGCTCGAGTTTCCCCGAGGACAGATCGTCGACCACGAGCACTCGGTAGCCCTGCCGCAGGGCCCAGCGCACAACCGCGCTGCCCACGAAGCCCGCTCCGCCGGTGACCACACAGGCCTGCTCAGCCGCTCCCCTGCTCGACGCTTGGATCATCAGGTGGTAGACGACGCTCGGGGCCCCGTCTTCCCAACAGATTACCACCGCATCGCCGGCCTAGAACAAGCTCAGGTGGTAGATGTTCAGGAGGGTGTAGGAGCCCGCCGCCACCCACAGGCCCACGCGGGCGAGCCAGAAGTTCTTGTGCAGCACCAGCACCGCTAGAGCGATGGTGATCATCAGGCCCTTGGCCAAGACGAACCCAACGCGGCCCGTGGTCAGGAGGAAGGCGGCCACCGGGTTCAGCTCGATGCCCCCCGACTGCAGGTGGACCATCGTGAAGTAGGAGTCCCCCATATTCATGAGAGCCACCCATACCACGGCAAGGACGGCCGCTAGCCCGTAGACGTCCACGTAGGTCCCTTCCCGCTCCGCATCACGGCGCACGCTCTTGCGGCGCCCGCCCAGCAGGGTGTAGCGGGAGATCCGCGGGGTCGGGCTCACACGGCGATCAGGCCCACGCCGGATCGCTGCACCGGGAACAAAGACGGTCGTAGTCATGGGGACAGGGTGCTCTTCGGCAGGGGGCACCCCGGAAGTGGAGCCCTGCTGGCCGTTCTGGGCGGGAGTCATGGGGAGAACCCTCCCCAGCGCTTGGCCAGCTCCTCCACCAGGGCGGTCGCGTAGCTGCCCTTGGGCAGCCCAAAGCTCAAAATCAGGTCCTGAGAAGCCCATTCCCTGCACAGTGAGCCCAGGGGCACGCGCAGCGCCCGCCGGGCGCCGCGGGCTCCGATTCCGCCCGCCAAGCCCCCAAACGAACTCGATTCCAGGTCCAGCTGGCCCAGAACCTCGGCCTCCAGCTCCCCCGCAGGCCCAAGTGGCACGTCCATCTTGGGACCCGGTAGGGGTCCGGTGGGGCTGATCTCCAGGCGCTCGGCCCGGGCGGTCTCAACGGGTAGATCCTCCACGTGGAAGCAGCCCAGGGAGTCGTGCTTCTGTGCCAGGTCCCCCGGAAGCAGGGCCAGATCCCCGGACAGGGCCAGGCGCCGCCCCAGGACGGCGTTGAAGGCCAAGCTCTGCAGCGCGTTGACGTGGAAGCGACGGGTGGCCTTGGGCACGGCTCGAACGGCGGAATTCAGGCTGCCGGGACGCCGCGCGAGCTGGCGCGCCAACGCCGCGAGGTCCGCATCCAGGGCCCCGGCCAGGCGCCCGAGGCCCCGGTAGGCGCCGCGCTCTCCGGCCTCGATCACCCGGGCCAACTCCGCCGCCGCTCCGCCCTCGCCCGCGTGGTCGGGGTGCACCAACGCGCGGATGTACCCGTCCCCATCCCCCGCCACCAGCAGCCGACCAAGCTCCGCCGCGTGGCCTGTGCGCCCGAAGCGCTGGGAACCGAAGTAGTTGGGCAGACCATGGCTTGCCAGCCGGTCGAGCACCCGCTCGACATCCGCCCGCCGCCCCGCTTCGATCCCCCTCAGGCGCAGGGTGAAGCGATTGCCGCGGTGGTGGCCTAGCCGCAACTTGTTGC
>CAYWNK010000023.1:0-39640 GCA_964459495.1 uncultured Planctomycetaceae bacterium | reverse complement strand
GGGCATTGACGGGGCCTGGGGGCTGGCGCGCGCAGCCGATCCGCGGGTGGCGGAGGTCGGCGGCATCGAGGCGATCGGCTACGCCGGCGGCTATGAGGCCCCGGGCCTAGCCAGTGGCCTGATCCACCACGATCGATCCCGAGCGACCCCCGGCTGGAACCTGTATAGCTCGGGCCACGGGCCTGAGGCCTTCCTGATGGACATGGAGGGCAGGGTCCAACACAGCTGGCGGCGCAGCTGGGGCGAGGTGCCCGGCGCCCCGCCCCTCGATAGACCCGGGCAGGACACCTTCCGACGCGTCGAGCTGCTGCCGGGCGGCGACCTGCTCGCCGTCTATGGCGGCCGCGGATTGGTCCGCCTCAACTCCCGTAGCGAGGTGGTCTGGAGCTACCACGAACGCGCCCACCATGACATCGAACTGCTCCCCAGCGGGGACCTGTGGACTCTGATCCGGGCGGAGCGCCTGGTCCCGGGCATCCACGCCACCGAGCCCATCTACGACGACTACGCGGTCCGGCTCTCCCCGGCCGGGCGCGAACTCGAGCGGCACTCGATCCTCGACGCGCTTCTCCGCTCGCCCTGGGCATCGCTGGTCCCGGCCGGCCGAGGCATCGCAGGCGACATCCTGCACACCAACTCCATCCGTGCCCTGGACGGACGACTCAGTGAACTCCACGTCGCCTTTGCTGCCGGGAGCCTTCTCTTGTGCGTCCGCGAGCTGGACCTCGTCTGCGTACTCGACCCTTTGACGGGCCAGATGACCTACGGCACCCAGGGCCCCTGGCGTGCCCCGCACGATCCGACCGTCACCGAGCAGGGCCTGCTCCTGTTCGACAACCTTGGCCACATGGGACATAGCCGCGCGGTCGAGTTCGACATGCGGACGGGCGACGTCAGCTGGACCTACAGCGGCAATCCCCCAGCCGCGTTCAGCTCCCTCTTCTGCGGCGCAGCGCGCCGACTGGAGTCGGGCAACACCCTGCTTACCGAGTCCACCCGTGGCCGGGCGTTCGAGGTCACGCCCTCCGGGGAGATTGTTTGGGAATACCTGAACCCCCGGCGCGCCGGCCGACGCGATGAGCTCGTTGCCGCCATTTTTGAAATGCGCCGTCTGCCCGCCGACCACGACCTGGACTGGCTATAGCAGGTCGTCTTCACGGCGACGCTTCAGCTTGTCCTGGGCCTTCCTGAACAGATCGTCAAGCTCATCCTCGCGGCTGCGCTCCTTGCCAACCGCGGCGTCAAAACTGGCCGTTCCACGGCTTTCGCGGCCTTTCACCCGCTTGGAGGCAGCGTCCCAGCGGCCACCATCCAGCACAGGACGCCCGGTTTCGTCGAGCTTGGTTGGCGGAACATGCTTCAAAACCTTGGCCGTGAGGACGTCGATCACGAGACGTGAGTCGCAGCAAGGGCAGTCGACTTCGATTTGCTTCTGGACCATTTGCGTTCGATCTTGTCAAAAGCCCCGCTTTCTAGGCACGGAGCGAGTGCTCAACTCGTTTGAGGAGTTGAGTAGAAGAGAACCGACCTCCCCTGCGTAACCCATCGGACAAGGTTCACTACCACTCTGCCCAGCCCAGCGCCCCGCTCGTACAGACCGAAATCATGAATCACGCCCCCCCCACCACCGACCTGGCCGCGCCCCCTATGGACGCCATCCAAGGTCGTCTGACGCGCGCTTTGCGCAACCCCTACACCCTGCATCGAGCCCTGGGCGTCGTGCTCTGGCTGGCGCTTGCGGTCGTGCTCACCTGGCGAGGCGGCGCGTAGCGAAACCAAAATCGATCGCCGGTCCACAGCGTAGGGGCCGGAAATGCAGCGACCCCCGCCCTGCTGTAGCAGGGCGGGGGTCGCTGCGTTGGCGGGTCGGCCAGCCTACTCGCCCTGCAGCCGTTCCAAGCGCGCTGCATACCGGTCGTTCAGTCGCGTGTGGTGGTTGTCGTCGTGCTCAACACGCCTTCCGGCGACGAACACGTGGGTCGCCGGGGCGTCGATCTCCAACACGTGTCCGCGGGTCACGATGACGTCTGCCAGCTTGCCCGGGACCAGGCTGCCGAGCTGGTCGTCGAGACCGAGGATCTGGGCCGGATAGTAGGTGATCGCTCGCACCGCTTCTTCCGCCGGCAAACCGAAGGCCGCCGCGGTCGCTGCCTGGAAAGGCAGGTTGCGCTCGTTCTCTTCATCCGAACACGAAATCGCAAACGGAACACCCGCACGGGCCAGCACCGCCGCATTGGCAAAAACGGAGTCGTAGGGATCAAAGCGCGAGCGCGGTGTCGACCAAACACGACTGACGACGACCGGGATCTGCAGGCGGGCCAGAGTCGGCGCCACCTTCCAGGCCTCGAGTCCGCCGTAGATCACCGCGTCCAGCTTCTCATCGTGCGCGAACTTCGCCGCCATCAGGATTGTCTGGGCCCCGCCCGCATGCAGTGCCACGCGTTTCTTCCCGGCCGCAAAGTCCGCCAGCGCGTCCATCCTCGGATCGAACGGTGGCTCAGCCCCCGCCAGGTCCCTGCGCCGGCCGTACTCGCGCGCCTGTGCGAACAGGCGCCCGAGTTCCTTGGTGGTCTCGTTCTCGTCCCGGGCCTCAGGCTCGACCTCGCCATCGGCAAGGCGGCCAGCCGTGATCCAGCCAAAGTCCGAAGCCCCGTGCCCGCAGCAGTCAAAGGTCAGGTGGTTTTCATGGTCTTCGCTATCGGTGTGCTCGCTGCGCTCCACGTTGGGGTAGCGCGGGAAGCTCACGTGCAGCATGTCCCGGTCCACCGTCAGCAGCTCCTCCCAGGTGTCGCCCTCTAGGTCGATCACCGACGACTGTCCGCGGATTGGCCCACCGCCCTGGGGCGTCACCTGGGCACGCGTGATTCCGTTCCAGCGCGCCACTCCGATGTGGGCGGAGTCCGCGTGGATCGAGGCGGTGACGCGCAGGTCGGGCTGATTGCCCCCACCCTCGGCCGAGTCCACCGTAGCCCGCACCGCGCCGATCTCGTAGAGACCGAGCGAGCTGTCGAGGGCGATCAGGCCCGGCCAGACGTGCTGGCCAGTTACGTCGATGACCTCAGCGCCCTCGGGCACATCCACGTCCGTCCCAACGGCGGCGATCCGCTCGCCCTGCATCAACACCACGCCGTTCTCGTGTACGCCGCCGGTGACCGTGTGAACCGTGCCGCCAACGAGGGCGATGACCTGGCCGTCCGCATCACCAGCTGCCGCCCCCTCGGGCGCCGGCTCCTCGATCGCAGCGACTTGGGGCCCATCGGCGTCTAGGCCGAAAGCGTCCAGGCGCTCGAATTCGATGCGCCCATCCACCATGGTCCAAACCACGCGGCTCAGGCTCGAAAGGGGATCCCCGTTGAGCAGCGCCAAGTCAGCATCCTTGCCCACCTCGATCGATCCGATTCGGTCGCCCAGACCGAGCTGCTTCGCCGGATTCAAAGTCACGAGCTGAAGCGCGCTTACGCGATCCATCCCGCCATAGCGCACCGACTTCGCCGCCTCCTCGTAGAGCCGGCGGACCATTTCACTGCTGTCGGAGTTGATCGACGTCAGCACGCCGGCCTTGGCCATGATCGCCGCACACTGGGGAATCGCGTCGTAGGCTTCGATCTTGTAGGCCCACCAATCGCTGAAGGTGGACCCGCCCACGCCCGCGTCGGCGAGCTCCTTCGCAACCTTGTAGCCCTCGAGCACGTGCTGCAGGGTGGCGATGCGAAAGCCGAAGGCCTCCGAAGCACGCACCAGCATGAGGATTTCATCCGCGCGGTAGCAGTGGCTGTGAACCTTGACGTCGCCGGCGAGAATGCCCGCTAGCGTGTCCAAGCGCAGATCTCGCCGCGGCATCGGAGGGTTCTGCCCTGCCTCGACTGCCGTATCGTAGGCCGCCCAGTCCGCGGCGTACTCCCGCGCCCGTTCGAACGCGCGGTAGTAGATCGCCTCGACGCCCATGCGACTGGCCGGAAAGCGGCCACCCGCCCCCCAGTTCGAACGCTTGGGGTTCTCGCCCAGGGCGAACTTGATCCCGGTTTGGGCTCCGGCGAGCAGCAGATCTTCCGCCGTACGCTCCCCGCCCCAGCGCAGCTTGAGTACAGCGTCCTGCCCGCCGATCGCATTGGCAGATCCATGCAGCGTGCGAATCGTGGTCACGCCGCCGGCCAGCGCACGATAGAGGCCAACGTCATCCACGTTGACCACGTCGCGCATGCGCACCTCGGCGGTGATCGAGAGCGTACCCTCGTTGACCCCCCGCTCGGTGGCCATGTGGGAGTGACAGTCCACGACGCCAGGCGCGAGGTGCATGCCCTCGCCCTCGATCAGCGTGCCGCCTTCGGGCAGCTCGAGGTCCTCACCGACGGCTGCGATCTTGCCGTCCCGTACCAGCACGTCCACGCGCGCCGCCGGATCGATGGCCGTGTGCACCAGCGCACCGCGGATCAAGCAGATGTTCCCGACCTCCATCCGCGGTTCCCGGCTCGCATCGGTTTCGACGGGGTGGTCTTCCGCGCCTAGCGCGGGCGCCGCACCGGCCGCCCAAAGAGCGGCAAGGCAGAGGGCTGCACGCAGGCCATGGGAACGGTCGCTCGTCCGGGGGACGTTTCTCATCTCTTGAAAGCTCATCGCTGCACCTCTTGGTTCACTCCACCATCGGGCTGCGTGCCCACGAACTTCGACTCCTGCTCCTGCCCACCAAAGCGCAGCGTGCGGGTGCCTTTCAGCTTGCCCTGCATCCACTTGCCTTTCAGCTTCACGTCGACCTGCATGCTGTCGACGGCAAAGGTCATCTCCAGCTCGAAGTCCTTGCCGGACACCGTCCCGGTCACCGTCGACTCGAGGGGGCTGCCGTCCATCGGATTGGCGGTCTTGACGCTCCCGGTCACCGCTCCAGCCTTGTCCATCTCCAGCACGAACGCCATCGGTTCGTCATCGTCCGAGTCCGGATCCTTGACCGACCAGGTTCCCGTCAAGTCGACGCCCTCGCCGGGCCCCTCCCCGTTTCCTACCTGTTCGGCCTCGTACTCGTAGTGATAGCCGTCGACGAAGGCCCAGCGAACCTGACTCTTGTCCTCGAACGGGTCGGCCGTCCACAGGCAAAGGGTTGCACTGCGACCCGGCTCCAGGCTTCCCAGCTCGTCTTCAACGCCCATCCATGCGGCGCTCGCCGAGGTGAGAGCCGCGATCGCGGTGGTCTTAGGAAGCCCCTCCGCCACCAGGGTGCGCACCTTCTTCAGCAGGTCCTTGCTCGACTCGCCGCCGCTGCCAAAGACGAAGGGGACGCCCGCCTCGGCAAGCCGCATGGCGCAATCCCTGCTCCGCAGCCATTCCGCACGCTTCTCCAGCTGGACCGCCATCGGCTCGGAGTAGTCAAAATCGAGGGGCGGCGCAGCAGGCTCGGATTCCGCATCCTCCGCTTCGGTTTCCCCTGCTTCGTCCTCGTCCTCGGGTGTTTCCGATCCGTCGCCAGCACCGGCCTCGCTCGACCCTTGGTCGGTGGCCTCGTCGGCATCGGCGCCGCCTTCCGGCTCCTCATCCACGGCTTCTTCGCTCTGGTCCGCTTCGGGATCCTTGACCTCGTCGCCCCAGTTGAGCGTCAGCACCACGGGGACCTTCGCAGCGAGCAGACGGTCGGCCGCTTGCCACGCGTCGCGCCCTCCGGCAATGGCCGTCTGCAGGCCAAACTCTTCGGCCAAGCGCAACCAGCGCCGCACGTCCCGGTCGGACTCGGCCTCACAGACCAAGAGCTGCTTGCCCTCGAGCACCGGGAGCAGCGCGTCCAAGTCGGGGTCGTAGGGCGGCCGCGGACCAGCCTCGCCCGCCGCCCGGCGCGCGTTCATGCCGGCGTGGTGCCTGGCATCCAGGAAGACCTGGCGCAGGGCAGCCATGTAGCCCATCAGAGTGCTCGGGTACCCGCTCCCGCTGGCGTTGAATGCCGCGTGCTGGAAGACCTTCGCCTGGATCACCTGGTCGCGGGCCGCAGCGTTGCGCGCTAGAACCACGGCACTGTGCCCTCCGATCATCTCCTTGGCCGGAGCGGCGAGCTGCGCACCAAAGCCCGACTTGCGCATGGCTTCCGCCGCATCGTCGGTCAACTTCAGGCCGTCCGCCGCCCGGAAGGTGGGGCGAATGCCCTTGCGCCGCGCCGCCCGCATGTCGGTTAGCACACTGCCGCCGGTGTCCACGGGACGATCGCGATCGACTTCAATGTCCGGCGCGACAACACCCCGTTGGGTGAAGGCGTCCAAGAACCCGGGAGCAGCGATCAAGCCGGTGCCGTCGATCGAGCGATAGGACCCGGGAACCTGGCCGCCGTCATTGACAACCGATTCGATTCGGCCATCACGCAGCAGGATCGTCTTGAGGGGAGCGTCATCGGGAGCCCCGAAGAGACGCACGTGGAGGAGGGCGCAGGGCTCGGGAGCTGGGGCACGTGACTGGCCGAAGGCCGGTGAGCACAGGGCCAGAACGAGCAGACTGCGACGCGCTGAACGCGCCGCCAATGCGAATCGAATCATGGAGAACCGCGGGGAGAAGGGGGCTTGGGGCCCCATTCTGCACCAGATGGCCCGGCACGCCAGCGCACAGCGGAGGACTGCACCACGCCCCCGCAAAGGTTGCGCAACCTCTCGATCCGAGACTCGGAGAACGAGTCGGGCAGGGAAGTCTAGATTCGCGCGAAGATCCCAAGCGCCACGAGCGACAGGAACAGGATCGCCCCCGACCAGGGGATGGCATTGAAGTCCTTCCGTAGCTCCTTGAAGCCCACCCAGCCGACGATCGACAAGGCGAGGCCGAAACCCGTCAGCACATGGTGATAGTTCGACCCTGTCGCCGCACCGCTGAGCAGGGCGATCGAACCGATGCTGCCTCCCAGCAGAACGATCACTCCCAGTCCCAGCACCACGGCTCCCTGTAGTTTCGGCGGCATTAGAGGGCCCTCAAGAAATCGGGCACAAAGGGCGCATTCGAAGGATCGGCGAGCACTTCGTCCAGGATACGGACGAGCGCAGCGCGATCCCTGGGCAGGTTGCCCTTGAGCGCGAGGAAGTTGCTCGCGTGATTGGAACGGAAGATCGAGCCGCGAAGCTCAAGCTTCTCTAGAAAGGTGCGCAGCTCGGCCGCCAACTCCACAGGCGTTAGGTCGTCGAGTTCGCCGCGCTCCGCCTGATCAAACATCGGCGTCCCCGGCACTGGCGTGACGACGAGGGTGCTGACGAAGCGCGGCTGGATCGCGTTCACGACCCGGGCCGAGGCCTCAGCGTGTTCCCGGGACCCCGCCCTGCCGCCGACGCCGAGCAGGATCATCGTCGATAGCTTGACGCCAGCTTCGCTGGCCTTGTTCGCCACGCGAACCATCTCCGCCCCATCCACGCCTTTCACCAGGTGCTCGAGAACTCGGTCGCTGCCCGACTCGATTCCCAAGTAGTACAGGCTCAGTCCCTTCTCCCGCAGGCGCGCCATCTCTTCCACGCTCCGCACCTGCAGGCTCTGGGGAGACGCGTAGCACGACACGCGGCGCAGGTCCGGGAACGCGGCCCGCAGCTCGTCGAGGACACTGCCCAGAAAGCGCTCTTTCGCCATCAGCGCATCCCCATCCCCGAGGAAGACCTTGGTCACCGGCCCAGCGTGGTTGGCGGCCCAGGCGATCTCGGCTTTCAGCTCGTCCAGGGACCTGACACGGAACCGTTTGTCCCGGTACATGCCGCAAAAGCTGCACTCGTTGTACGAGCAGCCGATCGTAGCTTGGAGGATCAAACTGCGCGCCTCGGACGGCGGCCGGTAGAGCGTGCCTTCGTATTGGATCATGCCTTTGGATTGGATCGTGGACTGGTCGGCGCGAGGCGCGGCCCGCAGGGTACCCTAGGCCGCGATGTTCGAGCTTCAGCAGGTGCGTTGCGCATTTGAATCCACCCTGGCCGTGGCGGATCTCAACCTGCGGATCCCTGCCGGACAGACCGTGGCGTTGATCGGGCCCAGTGGATGCGGCAAGTCCACCCTGCTCCGGCTGATGCTCGGCCTGCAGGCACCCACCGCCGGCAGCATCACCTTCGAGGGCCACCCGGTCACCCCGCGGTCGGCCCCCGCCTTGCGACGCCGCATGGGCTACGTCATCCAGGGCGGCGGGCTCTTCCCCCACCTCTGCGCCGCGGACAACGTCGAGCTGCTGCCCCGGCACCTGGGCTGGACGCGCCAGCGCATCGCGGACCGACGCCTCGAGCTGGGATCTTTGGCACGCATCGACCCCAGCCTCTGGTCCCGCTACCCCGCCCAGCTGAGCGGCGGCCAGGCCCAACGGATCGCTCTCGTGCGAGCCCTGATGAGCGACCCCGACGTCCTGCTGCTGGACGAGCCCCTGGGCGCACTCGATCCGCTCGTGCGGATGGAGCTGCAGGAAGAGCTCAGGGACATCGTTCGGAAGCTGGGCAAGACGGTCGTGCTCGTCACCCACGACCTCGGGGAGGCGGCCTACCTGGCGGACCGCATCGTGCTGCTGCGCGACGGCTCCATCGTGCAGGACGGCGGCTATGCGGATCTCGAAGAGCGGCCCGCCGACGACTTCGTAGGGGCCTTCCTCCGGGCGCAGCGGGGTCCCGTAAGCGCATGAGCTGGCGCCTCCTCACCGCACTGGCCGGCACGGCGGTTTTGCTCCTCGTCCCCTTGGGATCGGAGCGGCTCGCCGTACGGATCGGATCCAAGAAGTTCACCGAGTCCGTCATCCTTGGCGAAATCGCCACACTGCTCGCCATCGACGCCGGTGTTGACGCGCAGCACGCCCGCGAGATGGGCGGCACCCGCGTCCTATTTGAAGCCCTCGCCGCCGGCGAGATCGAAGCCTATCCCGAGTACACCGGCACGATCACCGCCGAGATCTTCGCCGGACAAGAGCTAGAAGGCGACTCCGCCGTCCGCGCCGCCCTCGCCGAGCGCGGCATCGCGATGTCGGGACGCCTGGGCTTCAACAACGGCTACGGTCTGGGCATGCTGCCGGCCAAAGCAGAGAACCTCGGTGTCGCGACCATCTCCGACCTGCTGCGCCACCCCGAGCTGCGCCTTGGGTTCAGCAATGAGTTCCTGGATCGGGGAGACGGCTGGCCCGCGCTAGCGGCTGCCTACGGCCTCGCCCAGAGGGACGTGCGCGGCATGGATCACGACGTGGCCTACCGCCAGCTCACGGCGGGCACCATCGACGTCATGGAGGTCTACACAACAGACGCCGATATCGAAGCCTTTGGGCTCGTCGTGCTCGAGGATGACCGCGAGCACTTTTCGCGCTACGACGCAGTTCTGCTCATGGCGGATGACCTGCAAGTCCGCCTTCCCGCGCTGCACCAGGCGCTTGGGCGGCTGGAGGGGACGCTCGACGAGACCAGCATGATGGCTCTCAATGCGCGCGCCCGTCTCGAACGGGTGCCCGAGCCCCAGGTCGCTGCGGGGTTTCTGCGGGACACCCTGCAGGTCGCCGCCCTACCCCACGAGGAAACTCGCATGGGACGGCTTTGGCGCCGCACACGAGAGCACCTCGCGCTGGTGCGCCTGTCATTCCTGCTGGCAGTCCTGGTCGGTCTTCCCCTGGGCGTACTCGCCGCCAAGGTCCCACGCATCGGCGGCGCGCTGCTCGGGTTGGTCGGCATCGTGCAGACGATCCCCTCCCTAGCGCTGCTCGTACTGCTGATCGGGCCCGCCGCCGCACTGGGGCTGCCAAGTGTCGGAGCCGGGTCGGCCGCAGCCATCGGCGCGCTGTTCCTCTACAGCCTACTGCCGATCGTCCGCAACACCGCCGAAGGCCTGCGCAGCGTCCGCCCTGAGCTGCTCGAGTCCGCGCGGGCCCTCGGCCTGCCCGCGGCCATCCGCCTGTGGCGCATCGAATTGCCCCTGGCCTCCAGGACGATCCTGGCGGGGCTCAAGACCGCCGTGATCCAAAACATCGGCTTCGCGACGCTCGGCGCGCTGATCGGGGCGGGCGGTTACGGTCAGCCCATCCTCACCGGCATTCGACTCGACGACACCGGCCTCATCCTGGAGGGCGCTCTGCCCGCGGCCGGCCTGGCGCTGCTCGCCCAGGCCGCGTTCGCCATGATCGATCTGATCTACGTACCCAAGGGGCTGCGGCTCTAGCCCCGAATCGGCGAGAGAAGCTGCAACGAGTACTGCTGCTTGTCATCGAGCCAGGTGCGTTCCACGCGCATGCCCGCCCCTGCCGCCAGTGCTGCGATCTCTTCCGGCGAATACTTGAATGCGTACTCGGTGTGGATGAACTCGCCCTTCGCAAAGGTATATGTCGTCCCGAGCTTCCCGACGTGAACAGCCTGGTCCTTCAGGCTGCGCAGACCAATCACGATGCAGCCCTCTTCGACCTCGTAGTGGGAGTCGTGATCGAAGCCCGCAAGGTCGAAGTTCGCGTCGAGCTCACGGTTCATACGCGTGATGAGGTTCAGGGTGAAGCGCCGCGTGACCCCGGCAGGATCGTCGTAGGCCAACTCGAGGGTCTTGGCGTCCTTACGCAAATCGATGCCGATCAGCAGCCGATCTTCCTCGCCCAGGTTGGAGGCCAGTTCCTTCACGAACTCCTGGCCTTCATCGCGTTTGAAGTTCCCCAGGTTCGAGCCGAGCCACATGACCACCTTCGGGTGACCGGAGTGCTCTGCGACCCAGCGCAGCCCGTAGCTGTACTCGCCCACGATCCCCTCGATCGAAACCTCCGGAAACTCGGCCCGCAGCTCCGCCGTGGCTTCATCCAATGCTGTCGCGGAGATGTCGACCGGCTGGTAGTGCAGCTTCGCGCCACGTCCCCGTAGCGCGCCGATCACGAGCCGCGCCTTGACTGCGCTTCCGCTGCCGAGCTCCACCAGGCTGAACTCGCTGGGCAGCAGCGAGTCGAGCTCCGGCCCAATGGTCTCCAGGATCTCCACTTCGGCCAGGGTCGGGTAGTACTCGGGTACCGCGCAGATCTCCTCGAAGATCTGGGAGCCGATCTCGTCGTAGAGCCACCGGCTGGATAGGGCCTTAGGGCTGGCCTCTAGGCCCTGGCGCACGTCTTCTGCGAACTCGTCAAGATCAGTCATTGGATCGGCGCTTAGCCGGTGGGGGCAGTCGGCGCCAGACTGGGACTCGGGATTCCGAGTTCATCCAGAATGACCTGCCAGGCTGCAAGCTCGGTAGCTGGATCGACCAGGCTGCGAAGCCCGTCGGTGCGCCTGACCAAGTCGTCTCGGAAGCTGGCGTCGAGCTCAAAACGGCCCACCATCGCCGCGAGTGCTTTCGTATCGCCAAAGGGGAAGGTGCCAGGGTAGTCCATGCCCAACATTCCCAGTGCCCCATCGATGCGCGAGGTCACCGTGGGCAGGCCCAGCGCAAGGGCCTCGCAGATTGCGCTCGGTCCCCCTTCGCTCTCGGACGTCAGTACGTGGAGGCGACTGGCGGCCATGACCTCGAAGACCTCGTCGGACGAGACCTCACCGCGCCAGGTGTAGCGCGGATTGCCCGCGTCTTCCTCGCGCGCAGCGGCTTCGAGTTCGGGGCAAAGGGCGGCGCCAAGCTGAACGACGCGAACCTCGGACTCGGGAGGAAGCAGACGTGCTGCCTCCGCCATGCGCAGGGGATCCTTGACGGAGCGCAGATGTCCAACCACGCAGACCTGCAGGCCGGGCCCGGGCTCGGAAGCGAGCCCGGAGGGCGGCACGACCGATTGGTGCACCACGCGCGCACGGGAGCGCTGCTCGGGATCCAGCATCGCGAGCGCCGCCGGCTGCAAGACGACCAGGCGGGTGGCCGCGCACAGCGCCGCCAGCGAGACACAGTCCTCCTGCATATCCCCGTAGAGGTCCGTGCCCGTCAGCATCAGGATGATCGGCCGATCGGGTTGGTCCTGACGGAAGGCCTGCAGGCTCGCTGCGCCGCGCTTCGCGTGCATGACGATGAGCACATCGGCGATCTGGCCCGTGTATTGGCTGGTGACCTCAACCCTGTGATCCAGCCCCGAGAGGAGCTGGTCGATGCGTTCCCCCGTGACCGTATTGCCGGTCCGCACGCCCTGAGCATCGGGCGTTACGACGAGAATGCGGGCCATATCGCTTCCCTAGACCTACAGGGCGCAGGTGCGCAGACCCGCGAACACATCCCGGCGATTGGGCGTGTAGTAGTTGCGCAGCGTAGGCCGCACCACCCGCGAGCGGGTGGCCCAGCAGCCGCCCCGCAGCACCTTGCGGGTTCGAAATGACGAGGTCGAGTACTGGCTATACATATCCGCTTCGAACCCAGGGTAGGGGTCGAAGGTGGTCGCCGTCCACTCCCACACGTTGCCAACCATCTGATGGCAGCCGACCTCGCTGTCGGCCCCGGGAAAGGCATGGGTCGAAACGGCGCCGCCGGCGCGCCAATCGAGGTTGCCGGCCGCCACCTGGGACCCACGGGCGGCGATCTCCCATTCCGCTTCCGTCGGCAGGCGACGGCCGCCCCAGCGGGCAAATGCATCCGCTTCGTACCAGTTGACGTGCATCATGCTGCGCTGGGAATCGAGGGTTTCCCAGGCGTCAAAGCGGCGCACCTCCATCTGGCCGGATGCATCCCTGCGCCAGTACAGCGGTAGCTCTGCGGAGAGCGCCTGGCGCCAGCCCCAGCCATCCGCTCCCCAGAATTCCGGCCGGCGATAGCCGCCGTCCTCCACGAATGCCAGGTACTCGCCCTCGGAAACCGCACTGCAGGAGATCGCGAAGGGCTCCAGGATCACCTCATGGGCCCAGCGCTCGTTGTCGAAGCAAAATCCATCCTCGGGCCTGGCACCCACCCGGTAGGCTCCGCCAGGCACCGGCCGGTCGACCCGCGGCCCTGCCTGCTCGTGGACCGAATCCTGGGGCAGATCGACGCGGGGCGCGGGATAGCCCAGCGTCTGGCGGGCGTAGGTGAGGGCCTCCGCGTGCATATCCTCGTGATAGAGGCTGAATTCCAGTCGATGCAGCTCGCGCTCCTCGAGCTCCCCCCGGGCTAGAACCTCCTGGATGCTGGCCTGGACGGCCTGAACGTAGCCCCTGACCTCGGCCCGAGTCGGCATTGCCAAGCGCCAGCGCGACTCGTGCTCAATCGAGATGGAATCGAACAGCTCGTCCGCCTTAGGGTGCAGGGGAGCGTGCCCAAGGCCCTCGCGCAGCACCCAATACTCCTGGAAATAGGCTGCATGACCCACCTCCCACAGGAGAGGGTTCAGGGTCGCGAGATGGGGCACACGCAGCTGATGATCGGCCAGGTCGGCCACCAGCTCCATCGAGCGCTGACGGGCCTCCGCGACCTTCTCGGCCAAATCGGCGGGATCAGCATGCATCCGGATTACTGTTCCTGTTGGGAGTCATCCTGTCAACGGCGCCGGAAGGGCCCTGGGGACCCCTCGAAGGGCCATCCGCGGCGCCGACCTCGGCGGTCGCACGCCACAAACCTGCGGAGCCCGGGTAGAGTCTGCGGGGACCTGGGCCCAAGAATCCTCCCACGGCCCCCTACCCCTCCTCTAAGCCTCCCGTTTTCGATGACCGCCACCACCACCCCCGACGACGTCTACGCCGAACTGAAGCAGGTCTTCGACCCTGAGATCCCGGTGAACATCGTCGACCTCGGGTTGATCTACGACGTGAAGGTCGACACCTCCAAGGTCCTCATCACGATGACCTTGACCAGCCAGTCCTGCCCCGAAGCGCGCACGATCCCCGAGGTCATGAAGCGCCGCGTCAACACGCTTAACGGGATCGAAGAGACCGAGGTCGAGATCGTCTGGCAGCCCACCTGGGGCCCCCACCTGATCTCCGAAGAGGGTCGTCAGGTCCTTGGGATCGACAACGAAGACGAAGACGACGAGTAGTCCGACACGCTCCGAGTAAGGCATGGGAGCTTTGGCGCGGCCGAAGCTCCCATGCGTCGTTAATGGATGACGTCGATCATTGAATGACGTCCATGGAGCCCGCCGGTCCGGGCGGGGCCGCATTCGGGTTTGTCTTGAGCTCTTCCTTCCAGGAAAGCAGCCGCGCCGCAGCGCCCTCTTTCTCAGCGATTTCGATGAGGTCCTTGGTCGCCTGCTCGTCACCGGCCTCCTCGGCCATCTGCGACTTGCGCTGGTAGAACATCGAGAGGCTCGTGTGGGCAAACGGATCCTTGGGGTCCAGCTCCACGATGCGATTGCCGATCCGGATCGCGTCGTCCACGGTGCCGGCTTTCATGTGAGCCATCGCGAGGCCATGCATGGCGTCCGTCCAGTCCGGGCGCAACTCGAGGGCCTTTTCATAGGCGGCGATCGCTTCGGGGTATTCGTCTTTCCCGAAGTGCTGGAGCCCCTCGATGTAGTGGGCGTTGGATTGATCTGACATGGCTGGGGCGGGGCTTGGGGGCGGAGGAGGGAGTATAGGACGCGCGCAGCAAGGATTTTGCCCCGGGGCGGGAAGCGCTGGGCTGCTGAGCCCAGTAAACCAGGGATCATGAGCACATCCCTGAGACTCCGACACGGCCTGCGCTGCGGGTTGTTCTGTGCCGCCCTGGCCTGGACAGGCGCCTGCAACAACCCCGATCCGGTCGTCAGGGATGACGGAGAGCCGCGCACGGTGCCCGTTTGGTACCAGGAGCGCCCAGTCGATCCGCGCCAGTCCGCCCGCGACCCCCTGGAGGGGACGGGCTCCGGGGAGGCCCCCCTAGGACCGGCGTCCGGTCGGCGTGCCCAACAGGAGCCAGAACCAACGGCCCCCCAACCGGTGCCAGCTGACCCGACAGCACCTGGCCCGGCAGCATCCGCCCCACTGGCGGCGGGCAGCGAAACGCCCGCTCCGGAAGCCGTTACCGATTCCCCCAAAGCCGTGCCCTACGCACCCATCGCCGCCGGAATGCCCACGCCCTTTGAAGGCCTCCCCTTCGAGGTCCCGCCCATCCCGGCCTACCGAGTGCCCACTGCCGAGGATTGCGACTGGATCGTGTCAAGCGGCGTCGCCCGCTCAACCCGGGGCCTCGCTGCCATCCGCGCCGCTGACCATGATGGCTACGTGCTCGGCCCCGCCTATCGCGCGAGCGCCGAGGCCCGCCGCGGCCGGAGCGACCTGGCCTCTGATCGCCCCGTGACCATCGGCGTAGTCGACGACGCCGGAGAGGGCGTCATGGGGGGCGGCTGGTCCCTGCATTCCCCGCGCTCGGTGTTTTCCAAGTCGGCGGCGGGCGGCTTCGACGACATTCACATCGAGATCGTCGGCCTCAGCACCTCGTGCGAGGTGAGCGTGTCCTGGGACTCACGCTGGGGCAAACCCGCCTACATCGGCCTCTTCAATATCGGCGTTCGTGGACGCAAAGACAGCTTCATCATCCGCGCCAACGGCGGGATCGGCCGGTTGATCATGGACGGCTGCTGGTGGCTGCCGGCCAAGGAGTTCAGCGCGACGAAGGAGCGGCACGCGTCCGGCATGCACATCGATAAATGGGGTGAGCTGATCTGGCGCAACCATAAGTGGCGAGGCGCCCAGCCCGGCACACCCGGCATCAACCTTCGCGAGCATAGCGCCTACCTCAAGAGCGCCGCGGGCGGCACCTGGATCGTGAACAACGACCTGCGTGGCGGCAACCGCACCGGCTTCCAGATTCGCCCCGAGCCCGCCCACAACGACGCGCCCAAGGGCGCAGTGGTCATCGCCGGCAACTACGCCGACGGCTATGGATGGAACAACGGCTCGGACCCGTCCAGCTTCGACGGCGGCTCCTGCATCACCGTTTGGTCCAACCCGAATGCGGCCACCTACGTGGTGAACAATCGCATCACCGACGCCAAGTACGGCTGTCTGGCGATCACCGCCCAGGGTCCTGGTCTCGACTACCTGGGGGAGTCCGGTTTCCCGATCGGCCCCGTCTACGTATATGGCAACAACTTCGAGAACGGACGTGCCAAACGGGATGTTGCTGCCATCACATCTACGGAGGCAGTCCACCTCTACAACAACGAGATCGAGGGACGCCTCATCCTCAACGACACCTGGCCCATGCAGCGTCACGGCATCGCGAACGGGGCCATCTACGTCCACGATAGCGCTGCGCTCCAGCTCGACCTGTGGTCATGGAATGCCCAAGCGGAGAAGATCCTGCCGGCCCCCCCTGCGCGTTCACAGGAGTGGCTGCGGGAGGCCGTCGAGTTCGCCGAACAGGAAGCCGCCGCCGCCGACGAATCCGGCGCCGCAGCGACCGAAGGCCCTACTGAAAAGGAATCTCGATCGCGTCGGTGAAGTTCGACGTGGGCCCCGATCCGGGCAGGAAGTCGCGGTGCCTGCACTGGAATTTCCAGGTGTCACCAGCCACGACTGTCACACCGAACGCCGGCGGCTCGGGGACCTTGGTCAGGTCGACCTGAATGCGGAACTGACCGCCGAGCACCTGAACGACTGGAGCGATGAAGCGCGCGATATTGCCGATCACGCACAGGTAGCCCTCGCTGTTGTTGGTGGTGGCGAGAAAGCCCTGCGTGCGGCTGGCTAGGAAGTAGGCGAATTCATCTCGGGCAGGTTTCTTCCCCGCAGGGTCAGGCTGTTCAGGGAAGCGACTGGACTCCCCAGGGCGGTAGTGCTGCCCGGGAAACCGCTTGTGTTCGGGACCGCGGGGGTCCCGTAGTTGCCGCTGATACCGCTATAGGTCAGCCGCATGTTGTCGAAGCTGATCACGTGGTTGCCGAACCAGAGTCGATGTCGACCGATACCGTTTTCCAAGGGTCGAAAATCCTCATCAGGTTGTCCCCTCAAGGATTGTCCGTCGCACTCGACATCACGAATTTCAGCCGGCCTCCAGGATTGCCGCCCGTGGTCAACACCTGACCGCCCGGCAGGAGGTCGATGCCCAGTCGTCCACGCTGGGACCGCCGAAGGTCCCTTCTGAGATTTGGCCGTGGGCCAGGGGCAGAAGACAGAGGGCAGGCGGGGCCTGGACCTATGTACGCATACCTGCCTCTGTATCCCCTGGGGGAGAATTCCGCCGATGGGGCCCTCAAACCGTAAGGGTTGTGGACTAGCGGGGGTCGAACCAGGGCGGAACCGATAGCGTCCTGGGCAACCCATTCACCCTAGACGCCGCGCAAGGCGCCCCTATTTCCAATGCGAGCCCTGCTCTACCTTCCGCTCCTCATCCTTTCCGCAAGTCTTGGCCAGGCCCAGATCACCAAGCCACCGGCGAGCCCTCGATCTTCGGTCACGCAGCAGTTCAGCCTCTTCGAAGCGACCCTCGATTACGGACGCCCAGGAGTGAAAGGGCGCGAGATCTTCGGCGGTCTCGAGTCCTACGGCAAGGTCTGGCGGACCGGCGCGAACGCGTCCACGAAGATCAGCTTCAACGGCGACGTGAAGGTCGCCGGCGAGGCGGTCGCGGCAGGCACCTATGCCCTGTACTCGATCCCCGAAGAGAAGACCTGGACCATCATCCTCCACAAGAAGACCGACCTCTGGGGCGCCGGCGGGTACGACCCCGTCAACGATCTGCTGCGCTTTGAGGTCCCCGTTCAAAGGCTGACCGAACCCTGGGAGAGCCTCTACATCGGCTTCGACAAATTCCACGCGGAGGGCGCCGACGTGGTGATCGCGTGGAACCACACGCTGGTGCGCTTTCCCATCGAGACGGAGATCGACCTGATCGTGATGAAGGACATCGACGAGAAGGTGCGCAACGCCACTGGCGAAATCAGCGCGAGGAGCTACTTCGATGCCGGCCTATACCTGTTCGAACAAAGGCGCGAGGTCCCCCTCGCCGCCCAGTGGGTCGACAAGGCCATCGAGATGCGCCCCGAGGCGTTCTGGCAGATCTTCGTGGCCGGCGAGATTGCGCTGTCCCTGGGAGATCTACCGAAGGCCAAGGCCTCGGCCGAGCGCGCGCTGGAGCTGGCCAAAGCAAGCCGCGCCGGTGACTTCGGCTACATCGCCCGCTGCACCCAGCTGCTCGAGTCGATCGAAGCGGTCCGCTAGAGGCCCGGCCGAAAACCCCGCGCAGGCGAGGCACGGCTGATTCGACCCGACTCTACGTTGCCAGAATCCGCGAATGGAGCCGACCCGGGTCATTCATGGGGATTCGCACCAGGGCGTCGGAACAGGTCACTCGTGTTCGGGAATGACAGCCCTTCCATCGATCTCGGGCCTTGCGCCCGGAGACGGGGTCTCGCCCGGCCCGAGTCCCGCAGCGCACGAGATCGGGCGCTAATGACCTGTAGGCTGCCGCAGGCAGCCGATCCGGCGTTCTGGTGCGAATCCTCATGAATAATCCTGTCTAGTCGGCCGAAGCTGCGCGAATCGGAAAGGGGCCGGGTAGTTCGCTTCGCGCGATCCACCCGGCCCCTTTTCCATCCGCCGAAGCGGATACCGAGATCACTCGGTCCAGTCGAGCATCGGCTTGGCGTCGGTGCCCCAGCCAGTGAGCTCTACGTTCACGCTGCCGCCGGCTTCCGACTTCAGCAGGAAGCCCGTTTCGTCGACCGTCCAGGTCTTTGCGCCGGAGACTTCCATCCACTTGGCGTTCCAGGTCTTGCCGCCAATGGCAAGGCTCTCGGTGCCCTCGGTGAAGTCGACCTCGGGGGCATCACCAGCTGCCTCGGTCATGACCATCACCTCCATGACGGGACGCGCGACGGGCTTGGCGCCCTCGGCACCGATCCACGCCTTGGACACGTTGGCGGCCATCTTTTCGCCGGCGCGGGGGGTCGCCATCATGTCGACGCTCGGGTCGACGAGCCAGGCGTTGACGACAATCGTACCGCCCATGTCCATCGACTGCTCAACGACGAGCATGCCATCCTTCTCGGCGACGATGGCATTGTGCTGCTCGGTGCCGGCCATCGAGTAGTCCCACCACTGCCCCACGGCCGGGTTCGGGGGGAGGTTCACCATGTACATGGTGGGCTGATCCTTCATGGCGTCGACCATGCTGGATCCGCCGCCACCGCCGCCACCGCCGGTGAGGGCGCCAATGTCGGTCGGGAGGGCTCCGCAGGCGCAGAGAGAACCGGCCACGGCGAGGGAGAGGAGAGTCGAACGATTGATCAGTTTCATGGGGAGAGAGTGGCCAGCGGCCGTCTGGAGAAGGAAGGGCAGGGGGCTGCAATCCGCATGGATCTCCAGCCGTCCGCCGCGCTCTTGGCGGGGAGTTCATGCCCCACCGCCTATACGGTCAACAGGTTTCCACGACATCGCCTGGGAGATGTCATATGGCTGTCATCGGTGGTCCAGCGAAGCCCCTTGCCCCCAAACTCGATTCAGAATCCAGGCCTGCCAGGTCGGGTAGCTCGATCGGCGGTTCCTGGGACGAATCGAGCCCTAAAACGCCCAGGAACACCCGACTAAGCCGCCAGCAGAGTCGTAGTCCATCGCCATGGCGTCCTCCAAGGGCCCCTAGGCCCACTCGAAAATGGCGCAACGGCCATCTTGGACAGACTCTCCAAGACCCGGGATCGCCAAGGTCATCGGTGCCCGCAACTGGCTGAGAACCCTCCAGACCATACCCGGCAAGACGCCGCTGGCACCGGCCTACGCCAGCCCTGAGCAGCTGCGCGGCCAGACGATCCAAGCGACATCGGATGTCGACTCGTTGGGCACCTTGTTGGACGAGCTGCTCACCGGAGTCCTGCCCCAAGAAACCGGCACCGAATCCCACGGTGCCCTCGCCTGCTACAGATCCTCGGGGACGGGCCGGCCCTGCAGCCGTTTTCGTGCCTCAGAACAGCCCGTCACCACCAGAGCTCCCAGCAGGAACGCAGCGAACTGGACCCAGGTGGTCATCATGCCCAGGGCTACGACGAGCGTCGTCGCTCCAGCGGGGGGGTGGGGACATCGCAGCCAGTCCATCCCCCCGGCCGTCGCCGCGATCGCCAGGCCCGCAGCTACCGCGTGGCGCAACGAGAATGGACCAGGGAGCGCGCTCGGAAGCTCAAGGCCTCCGCAAAGCGCCAGCGCGAGCCAGCCTGCTGCGAGCCCCACGGTGTGCCCCAGCAGAATGCTACGGGGCCGCGTGAGCGGAGACTCCGGGCTCTGCATGCAAAGCAGGGCCGTCACTCCCAGCGGCGGAGCCAGCGCTGGAGCATCGATCGCCCAAGCCAAGAGACCGATTGCGAGCACAACCAGCCCCGACAGGAGGTTGGGGTAAGAGCGGCTCCAAGGGCTCCCTGATTGGGTCAAATTCATATTTACGTTGCCACTTTATACCGCAGCGGGGTAAACACACATACGCAATACCACTTCACATCCCCCCCACCCCAGACTCCAGCCATGAGCCTCTACGAACGACTCGGCGGCGCCCCCGCCTTCCAGGCCGCTACGGACGAATTTTACCGGCGCATGCTCAGCGACCCCCGCGTGTCCGATTTCTTTGACGGCGTCGACATGGAGGGCCAAATCGCCAAGCAGCGGGCTTTCCTTACCTTCGTCACGGGCGGTCCCGCTGAATACACCGGCAAGGACATGCGCGCCGCCCACGCTGCCCTCCAGGCCCGGGGCCTGGGCGACGAACACGTCGACGTGGTGATCGAGCACCTCGGAGGTACCCTGACCGGCCTTGGCGCGAAGCCTGAGGATGTGGCCGAGGTGGCCGCCCTCGCCGAGAGCGTTCGCGCGGACGTGCTGGGCCGATGAGCGCTCGAGGACCCGCCGGGGCGGATCAGCCCATCACGCTGCACCGTGGTGGGTCCAGCGTTCCGCTCCAGCCCGGCGGGACCGTGCTCGAGGCCCTGGAACACGCCGGTATCGAGGTAGCCAGCGGCTGTCGGGCCGGCACCTGCTGCAAATGCATGCTCCAGGCCGACGATCCCCCGGCCGAAGCCCAGCGCGGTCTGCGGCCGACCCTGCAGGCCCAGGGCTACTTCCTGGCCTGCCAGGCGCGACCGACCTCGGATCTCCACTTGATCGGCGACGCGGCGCCGGCAGCCCTGGGGGCCGTGGTGCGCCAGATCGACAGGGTCGCCCCTGGGGTCGCGCGAATCCTGCTGCGGCCCGAGAGTCCGATCGACTACGCCCCCGGCCAGTACCTGGGCGTTGCTCACCCCGATGGGCCTGAGCGGAGCTATTCCATCGCCAGCCTGCCCGCCACGGGTGAGCTCGAGCTGCACGTTCGCCAGGTACCAAACGGACTGGTGAGCACGTGGCTCCACGGCCGCTCCCCGGGGGATGAGGTTCGGATCCGAGGGCCCTTCGGCCAGTGCTTCTACGTGGACGACGACCTCGACAAAAAACACCTTTTGGTCGGCGCCGGTACGGGCCTCGCCCCATTGCTCGGAATCGCCCGTGACGCACACAGCCGGGGCCACAGGGGCAAGGTCATCCTTGTCCATGGAGGACTCCAGCCCGACCGCCTCTACCTGCGTGACGAGCTCCGCCGACTGGCCGAAGGCTGGCCCCAGCTCGAAGTCCACCACTGCGTCCTGCGGGGTTCCACGGAAAGCGAGCATGAGGGCCCCCTGGATCAAGTCGCGATCGGCCTGGCGGGGTCGCTCCAGGATGCTCGCAGCTTCCTCTGTGGGGACGGCGGCCTGGTGCGCCAGCTTCAGCGGAGCCTCTTCCTAGCCGGCGCCCCATCCGCCGAGATTCTGGCCGACCCCTTTCTCCCAGCACCGGCGTAGCTTTTTCCCTGGCCCCAGGCCCGGGTGGCCGTCACCTTGCAAGGACGCCCAGCCCGATCCCGGGAGCCATGCGCATCACCAAGCACACCGACTACGCCCTGCGTGTCCTGCTATTCCTCGCCGTGCGCCCGGGGGAGCGGGTTTCGACCCAGAGCATCGCCGACGCCCACGGCATCTCGCTGAACCACCTGCACAAGGTGGTACGCGCGCTGGGCGACCTTGGGCTGCTGGCCCTGGTTCGCGGAGCCGGCGGAGGAATCGAACTCGTGGTCGACCCCGCTGACATCACCGCGGGCTCCGTCATGCGCGCGCTGGATGACCAAGGCACTCTCATCGAGTGCTTTCAGCCCGAGACCGACGCCTGCGTCATCTCGCCGGCCTGCGGGCTGAAGGGCGCGCTGCGCGATGCCCAAGAGGCGTTCTACGCGTCCCTTGACGGCGTGACCCTCGCCGATCTCTTGCGCGGCAGGCGAGCCAGCCGCCTGCGCAAGCTCGCCGAGTAGCCGTGCCCCTGCCCCGGGACCGGAACGCAAGCCGGGCTTGATCGCTTGCGCGACCAGGCCCGGCTTGCTTGCGGGGTGTGGCGAACGCTGCCCGCTCGCTACATCACCGGCTCGATGCCGAGCTCGCCGAAGCCCTTGGCGTCGAACGTGGTCCGGAAGAGCTCGCTCAGCTTGGCAGCAGCCGCGTCGTAGGCGTCTTTGTCCGCCCACGAGTTGCGCGGGTTCAGGATGGAATCCTCCACGCCGGGGCAGCTCTTGGGCATCTTCAGATTGAAGTGCGGGTGAGACTCGTACTCCATGCCGTCGGCATGCAGATCACCGGCGAGGGCCGCGTCGAGCAGGGCGCGGGTGTCCTTGATCGAGATGCGGCTTCCGACGCCGTAGGGACCACCGCCCCAGCCCGTGTTGAGCAGGATGCAGCGCGCTTCATGCTTGGCCATCTTCTCGGCCAGACCCTTGGCGTACACGCTGGGCTTCTGCGCCATGAAGGGCGCGCCGAAGCAGGAGCTGAACGCAGCCTTGGGCTCGGTGACACCGACCTCGGTGCCGGCCAGCTTGGCGGTGAAGCCCATGATGAAGTGGTACATCACCTCTTTGGCGTCGAGTACCGAAACGGGCGGGAGAACGCCAAACGCATCCGCGGTCAGCAGCACGATCGTCTCGGGATGCGGCCCCTTCGCGCCCTCGGCGACGCCGGGGTTGCAGCTGAGCGGGTAGCTGAAGCGCGTGTTCTCGGTAATCGAGTCGTCGGTGAGGTCGAAGTCCTGGGGATCGGTGTCCTCAAGCTTCTTGCCGGGCAGGGCTGGAACGTTCTCGATCAGGGTGCCGGGCATGGAAAGCGCGGCGGCGATCACGGGCTCGGCCTCCTTGTTGAGATCGATCAGCTTGGCGTAGCAGCCGTCCTCCAGGTTCGAGATGCCCGACTGGGTCCACGCGGTCTCGTCGTCACCCACAAGCTCCCGGTTCGGGTCGGCAGACAGCGTCGTCTTGCCAGTGCCCGAAAGCCCGAACAGGATCGCGCCGTCGTTGCGCTTGCCCACGTTCGCCGAGCAATGCATCGACATGTGCCCGAGCTCGGGCAGCAGGTAGTTCATGACCGTGAACATGGTCTTCTTGTTCACGCCGCAGTAGTCCGAACGACCCAGCACCAGGCAGACCTGGTTCTTGAAGTCCATGATGACCGCGCGCTTGGAGCGGGTGCCGTCACGCTCGGGGTCACAGCGGAAACTGGGTACGTTGAGCAGCGTCCAGCGCTTGCGGTCCTCGTCGGCAACACCCTTGACCCCCTTGGGGAACATGTTGTCGACGAACATCGCGTGCGTCGCGTACTCCCCGACGAAGCGGTAGGGCACGGCGTACTCGGGGTCCGAGCCGGCGTAGACGTTCTTCACGTACAGCTTGCCAGCGCGCTTGGTGAGGTGCTCACCCACGCGCTTCATGAGCTTGGTGAAGTGGTCGGGATCAAACTTCTGGAAGTCGTTCTTCCACCAGACCTTGTCGTCGAATTCCGGCCACGCCACGCCAAAGGTGTCCTGAACCGGACGGCCCGTGCAGGAGGGGTCGGTGTAGAAGACCAAAGGACCCTTCTTCCCGAGCTTGGTCGGGAAGGCCTTCTGGGCGTCATCGGGACCGTCGGGCGTTACCCGCCCACGGTCGTTGGCGATGGCCTCGTCGAAGAGCTGGTCTTTGGTGAGGTCGGCGGCGTAGGTGACGCCGGAGAGACCGAATTGGCTCTCGAGGTCTTGTTCAAAACCCATAACGGGGGGGGCCTCGGCGGGGATTGGGGGCCGGACAGGAAGGCGGAAGAGGGTACTCGCCCCCTCCCTGGGCGGCAAGATTCGGAATCCAGCCTGGTCAAAATGTGTCCAGGCCGGGAACCTGCGGCACCCTGTCCTAGCTGGTCACGGACCTGGCTTTGTACCAGTCCAGGGTGCGCCCCAGGCCGGTCTTCCAGTCCACGGCCGCCTCGTAGCCGAGCCAGCGCTTGGCGCGTTCCAGGCTTGCCAAGCTGTGCCGGACGTCCCCGCCCCGGGGGGCCTCGTAGGAGGGCTTGAGGTCCGATCCCAGGTACTCCGCCATGGCCGCGAAGAGCTGGTTCAAACTGATACTGTCGCCCGCGCCTACGTTGACGACGGCCCCGGGCGGCACATCGGCGTCCAAGGCGGCCAGATTGGCGGCAACGACGTTGTCGACATAGGTGAAGTCGCGAGTCTGCTCCCCGTCCCCGAAGATGGTCGGGGCGCGCCCGTCGAGCAGCGCCCGGGCGAAGATCGCAATCACCCCCGTGTAGGGGCTATCGTCGGCCTGACGGGGCCCAAAGACGTTGAAGTAGCGCAGCGCCACCGTCTCCATCCCGTGGCAGTGGGCCCAGGCCGAGAGCAGGTTCTCGCCCGCCACCTTCCCCACCGCATAGGGGGAGAGGGGCGAAACCGCCATTTCCTCGTGCTTGGGCAGCTCTTCGGACTCCCCGTAGGCCGCCGACGAGGCGGCCATCAGGAAGCGCTTGGCTCCGGCCTCACGGGCGGCTTCCAGGAGCTGGGTGGTCCCCGAAACGTTGACCTCGATCGAGCGCATGGGGTCGGCCAGGCTCTGGGGCACCGACACCTGGGCGGCCTCGTGGAGAACGCCCTGCACACCCCGGGTTGCAGCGGTGCAAACCGCGGGATCGGCCAGGTCGCCGACGTAAAGCTCCACCGCCGAGCCGCTGCCGGGCGCCCCCACGTCGAGGTGGGCGAGGTTCTCCTCCTTGCCGCTGGAAAGATCGTCGAGCACGTGGACGCGGTCGCCCCGCTCCGCCAGCGCGCTGACGAGGTGGGAACCGATGAAGCCGGCTCCGCCGGTGACGAGATACGTAGGCATGGGCGTTAGTAGGCTGAAGACTGCCCGTAAGAGTAGTGCGCGCGGGACCCTTCAGCCCCACCCCAACTGCCATCGGTAGGGTACAGCGGGGCCTGAAGCCCTCATCAAGGCGAGTTCAATCCCGGGTCGCTACGTCTCGGAGTCATCGGGGGGGGCAGCAGAGCCTCGACCCCGGCCCGCCGCCGCAGCCAGTTGAGCGCCCCGAGCACCCGCGGCCTGGACACCAGGGCCCGCTCGAGCCGGCGCTTGCCCGGAAACTCCATGATCACGAGGCCTGCAAGAATCGTGAGCAGCCCCTGCCCGGGAAGCACCAGCATCGCGATTCCGGCCAGCACAACGATCGTCCCCACCACGTTGCGCACGGCCAGCACCCCCCAGCTACGCTTGTGCCAGTGGGGGCGCTTGCGCCCGACAAAATAGTCCGCAGGTAGCTGGCCCACCACCCAGGGCAGGGCCAGCAGGCTCGCCACCGAGAGCAGTGCCCCCAGCCCCCCCAGGACGAGGAACCAAGAGCGGTGCTCGTCGACAAAGGAGGGCATCCGGAACCCCCGTTCTAGGAGCGCGGAACGAGCTGGAGCCGGATCAGTTCCCGGGACAGGACCTTGGCGAGTTCGCGTGCACCGCCGTTGGTCAGGTGCACGTTGTTGGTGAACACCCGCTGCTCGCCCCCCGACTCGAGCTGCTCGCGCGCCTTGGCCTCGAGCTCCGTGGCCACGTCGATCACCGGAACGCCCAGCTCCTCCCCCAGTGCCTCCTGGGCCTCGAGCAATCTCCCCATGACCCGTTTGCGAACGGCGCCCGAGTTTGGGTTCGGACCCGTGCCCTCGCCCGGATGAAAAGCCTGCCGAACGAATGCGATCTGCGCACCGTACGCGCGCGTCAGTGCCACCATCTGGCGCAGGTTGCGCAGGTAGGTCAGTACCCCGCGTTCGGGCACCTCCCGATCGATGTCCGGCTCGCTGTAGTCGGAGGTCTGATTTCGAATCGTGTAGTGATCCTGGTTGAGCAGACTGTCGCTGTAGTCGGTCAGGTACTCCCGCAACATCAGATAGACGCGGCTGTGCTCAAGGGCGAGCTCGAAGCCGGAGCGCTGGAACTCCGTCCAGGTCGTGCGGAAATGCGTCTGGTCCCAGTTGGGCTCCGGCCACATCGTCGCGAGCGCATCGTTGGTCGCCTGATAGACCACCACCAGATCTGGCTCAAGCTCCATGCCACGCAGACTGAGATTGATGAGGCTCTCGGTGGTCGTCCAGCCCTTGACCCCCAGGTTCACGGTCTCCACCGCAGTCGCTCCGCGCTCGTGCAGTAGCTCTTGCAGGACAGCCGGATAGGTGTTCTTGTCCTTTGTCGGCCCACTGCCGTAGGTAGACGAGCCGCCCACGCACAGGATTCGGAAGATGCCCGCGGGCTTAGGCAGCTGGGGTTCGGGCCCACGGAAACCCAGAGGGTTGTGACTCACCTGCTCCATGGCGTCCTCCGCCGAGGTCCAACCGGGGCGCAGAGCGTAGGAGAGGTAAGGGTGCGGTTGCGCCCGGCGCCTGCTCCCGCTGCGCAGCTGCGGAGGGTTGAGCTCGTCCAGGCTCAGCCCGGGAAGCGGGACGAATCGTGGCACTGTCTCGAAGAACAGGACCACGCCGAGAATGACTAGGGCCGTGATCTTGGTCACGTGTGCGAGCACGGACAGGGGAGGGCGAGCGTGCATAGGAGTCCACTGCCAAGCCTATACGAGCAGGCCGGGCTCGGCGCGAGAAACCCCGCACCGAACCCGGCCTGCGAACACAGCTGGGGAGCCTAGTACTTCATGTATTTCGAGGGTGTTTCATCGGCGATCATGGCAACCGCCTCGGCGATGGCCTTGCGGATCGCGGCCCCCATGGGCGTGTCCTCGTACTGCGAAAGGCCGCCGCCCAGGCCAAGACCATTGGTGATCCCGAAGCCGTTGACCCCGAAGGTGCGGGACTTGGCTTCACCGCGGATCTGCCGCGAGACCAGGGTTTCAGAGGTGTTCATGTCGAAGATCCGCACAGTGATAGCGCAGATGCCCTTCTTGGTGCTCATCGAGCCGCCGCCCAGGCCAAGCTTGCCGGAGATGAAGCCGACGGCGCTGCCCGACACGTCCGAGCCGGAGGCGTCGGGGTTCCACTCGTTGATCGAGGCGTAGATCGCCAGATCCGCTCCGATGGCCTTGCCCTTCTTCGGTCCGGTCTCACCGTCGACCCAGCCGTCTTCGATCATCCCGACCTCATCCTTGATGTCGTCGAACTGAGCGCGCTCGAGCACGATGTAGCGGTCGGAGTTCACCAGGGAGTCGGTGAGCAGATCCTCGAGGCCGCCGATGATGTTCTCGCCGTAGGTCCGGTAGCCCTGCTGGGCTTTCCACTCGAAATTGCGCAGGGCGATGCGCGCCCGCGGGCCGTCATAGGGCGGCAGGTTGGGGATGCTCTCCTCAATCTGGCTGGCCGAGGACGACGACTGGCAGGCGGTGCCGAACATGGGGACGCAGAGCAGGATGGCGAGGGACCAGATCTTCATGGCAAATGGGAATAGGAGCTGGGGCGGATACGGACTGGGGGCGCAGGCACTGAAGTGCCTGGACATCCTCACAGGGGCATGTGTCGCGCCCCGGTACGGAGAAAGCGCGAGTCTCTCCGATCATCCGAGCGTCGCGAAAGGTCTCGACGCAGAATTCCCAACAAATTCCCGGACGCTCCCCCGACCGGCGTCACAGCCGGTCCACCTGGGGGTACCTTGGTCGTCCATGGCCCGTTCGATCCCGGTGCTCGAGACCGACCGACTGCGACTCACGCTGCCCGCCCCATCGGCCGCCAGCGCGGTCCTCGACTATTACCTGCGCAACCGCGCCCACCTCGAGCCCTGGGAACCCCGCCGCAGCCGCGAGTTTTTCACCCGGGCCTACTGGTCCCGCCAGCTCGAGGGCGCCCGCGCCGAGTTCCAGCGCGACTCGGGCGCCCGCTTCCTGCTCAGCCTCCGCAGCGACCCCGACCGCCACATCGGCGTTGCCAACCTCTCCAACATCGTCCGAGGGGCCTTCCAGGCCTGCCATCTCGGCTACAGCCTCGACGCCGAGTGCCAGGGCCAGAGCTACATGCACGAGGCCCTTCAGCGCGTCGTCAGCTTCGCCTTCGACGACCTCCAGCTCCACCGCGTCATGGCCAACTACCAGCCCCAAAACGAACGCAGCGCCCGCGTCCTCGAGCGCCTCGGCTTCGTGCGCGAGGGCTATTCGCGGGAGTACCTCTACATCGACGGCGCCTGGCGCGACCACGTGCTGACGGCCATGGTGAATCCGCGCCAGGGCTGAAGTGGAAACACGGGTGCAGGGAGGTCCGCGGCGGCCGACCCGCACCCGCTGCCTGAGTGGCGGAAGGCTCGGACATCGGCCTAGTTGCTGCGCGAGGCCGGGTGAATCCTCCTCGTCGGCGGCACAGTCCAGGGTGCAACGGAACCGCGCGGGCCGGCGCTGTCTTGGTCGCGCAGATCCACGTTCGCACCACCGCCCCAGCCGCCCCCGAGGCTGTAGTTGAGCATCCCGTCGGGTCCGAATTTCCGATCCCCCCCCTTGTGCTCAACGCTGGTTGCCGCGAGCCGGCCCAACAGGATCACTTCCGAGTTCGGGTCCGCGAGATTCGGATCGCCGCTCGACACCGTGAAGCGGCTCACGACCGAGTCGCCACGCCCGCTACTGGACCTGGATGACCAGCGCGTTGGAAGCGCGCAGAACGCTGCTCGACGCATTCGGATCTTCCACCAGTGCTTGAATGGTCAGAGTCATGGAGGCCGGCAGCCCGCCTGGAATGTCCAAGAGGGCGCTCAAACCAGTTGCCTGCGAGCGCAGGCCTGCACCCAAGATGCCCTCGCGGCCGTGGGAGTTGACGAGAACAGCGGATGAGCCGCCTGCAAAGGGCGGCGCGAACGAGAACAGACCCATGCCGTTGGGCAGGGTCGTCACGCTCCCCAGGGTAGGGGACGTGAATTGCCCGTAGAGCACCGTCCCCACCTGGCTCGGCCACCCTTGGACATTGGCCAGGCTAAGCTGCAGGGGTGCGCCGGCGCCCAGGATGATGTGGCCCAATGCGTCACCGCTGGAACCGTTCGCGCGCAGAACGCGGAGTGGAGCTCCGCTCGCGTCGGCGCTCGCGCCTTGGCTCGCCAACGCAAAGGGGCTCGTCTGCCAGGCCAAGTTCCGGCCGACAGCCACCCCCACCAGCGGAAACGAACCCAGCAGATTGCCCTGAACGTCGTACCGATGAACGGTGCTGGAGCTGAAGTTCGAAATCGTGAGCACATCGTGTTCATCGATCCCGATGCCCTGGGGCGCGGCAAGGGTCCCGCCCCCGAAGGTCATGAGGAAGTTCCAGCTCGCGTCGAACTTGGTCACGACGCCGCTGGATCCATTGGAAACGTAGTGATCCCCGTGGCTGTCCATAGCGATGGACATGGGCGAGAAGAGCGAGACGTGATCGGTAAAACCAATCAGGTTGTGCTGCGCATCGAAGCGCATGAGCCTCTGGTTGACGGCATCGGTGACGGTGAAGCTCCCGTCGGGATCAAACGACACGCAGTTGACTCCGTTCAGGTTGGCGTCGGTGATTGTGGCCTGGTGGCTCCACAGCACATCAAAGACCAGGATGCGGCCTGGCGAGAAGTTCCCCACGTACCAACGCCAATCCGCGGAGCGTGCGATCCCTGTGCCGTTCGTCAGATCCGGGTGCACGACCTCCTGTAGCAAGTCTCCGTTCAGATCGATCACCTGAATGCGATCGGATGCCTGGCTCACGACCACGAGATTGCCTGCATCGTCGACGGCGACCCCGCGCGGCTGCTGCATGCCCGGCACGCTGATGGTTCGCAGCAGGGTCCCATCGGGAGCGTACTCCCCCACGTTGTTGGTCGAGAAGCCCGACACATACAGGAGTCCCGTTTGGCTCGGCGGAAGCGGAAGGTCCCCAACAGGAAGAAGGCAGAGGCTTGCTGCGGCGAGAAGCATAGATCGGCCCGGAAAGAGGCGAACGAATCAGAGATCGGAGCGCAGGATAGCATGCAGCCCCGGACCTAGTGCGTGCGCCAACTCCGGCTCGGCTCCCACCCGAAAAGCGCCGTTGAATGGGATGCGAGGCCGCGCAGCTCGAATGGCGCCCAGGACACCACCGTTGTGGTGACGTTGCCACCGACGATTCGGAGCAAACTGGAAACCGCCGTGTGGCCCGCTCCATCCCGCATTGGCGGTGCTGGGGTCAGAGCACGCAGTGCCCAGTCCCTGGCTGGCCAGGTATGCGGTGAAGCCGGGAAACGAGTGATTCAGGGTTCGGTAGCGCCGCGAACCGCGCTTTGCGCAGCCCCCGCCCAGGGATTCCACGCTCCCTCCGCCACCAGCTCTATGCAATTCAGGCCAACCCTCTCGGTCTTCGTCGCCACAATTTTCGGGGCCTGCGGAGGTGTCGAGACAAGTGGGCTCGAGGAATTCATGTCAACTAGCCAGGCTGCCACTGGCTCCGTCGGGGACGGCGCGGGAGCCTTTGCGCCCGACACCAGCTGGAAGTCCGAGCGCAAGCGCCGCTCCATGCTGGGGCTTGCCTACGGCAGCGGACGCGCCGTGGTGGTTCCATCGGAAGCGGCGGCTCTCCAGGAAGCTGTTGAAGAGCCAGCCGGCTCCATCCGTTTGCTCCAGAAGGAAGGGCACGCGGCCCTGGGCGAGAACCGTGCCCTGGACGCAATTGCGCTCTTCACGAAGGCTGTCTTGCTGGAGCCAACAGTCGCTGAGCACTACATCCCGCTGGGGCGCGCACTTCTCTCTTTCAAGCTCGAGGCCCAGGCCCGTGCGGCCTGGGAAACCGGGCACGAGCTCGACCCCGAGAACGCACAGCTCACCTTCCACGTGGCCGACATGGCGTACCGGAAGGGTGATCACGAGCGGGCGAGCAGGCTGTTTGATCGCACCGTCCAACTCGATCCCCAGCACGCCGCAGCCTGGGGGCGCCTAGCGCGACTGGCGTATTTCGAAGAAGACGACGACAAGGCCTGGCGTGCGACCTGGCGCGCAGAGGAGCTGGGCGAAACGATCCCTGCCCTCCTGCGCGCGAGACTCGCTGCACGCTCCCCCGAGCCCCTCCGCTAGCCATGGGTATTCCCTTCCTTCGTGTCTCTACGGCAGCCCTGCTTGCCTCCACACCTGCCTTGGCGACCGCTCAGCAGCTGCGTGTGGGCCGCCAAGTCAGGATCGACCAAACGCCGGGCCAGAGCCCGTCGAGCGAGGTCACCCAGGCCGCGTCTACGGCGAATCCGCTGGTGGGTCTCTGCGGCTGGAACGAGTTCATCCCGGGCGGATCGCGCTCGGCCTTCGGGGTGACACGGGACGGCGGTGAGACCTGGGAGGAGTCCGTTGTGCGGCCTGCGCTGCCGTTCCAAAGCGCCGTGGAAGCCGACCCGATGACGGCGTACGACCCACGGACTGGAACCCTATGGGCCGGAGCGATCTCTTTCGGCCCCAACGGCGGCGTGTACTGTGCCCGGCTTGAGCCGGGCCAGACCGACTTTGAACCCGCCCAAATGATCCAGGTCGCGGCGGGCGCGGACAAGGGGTGGATGGCGGCTGGGCCGGATCCAGCGGATCTCGACAGAACCCTCGTCTACGCGGCCTACAACTTCGGTGTGGCGCGCTCCACGGATTTGGGGGACACGTGGCAAGGCCCCGTCACGCTTGGATCCGGCGTTGGCTTCCTGCCCAGGACAGGGCCGAACGGCGAACTCTACGTGGCCTACTGGGACTTTGACAGCAAGCACCTTCTTCGGCGCAGCTTCGATGGCGGCGTGACTTTTGGAGCGCCCATCACCATCGTGGATCGGATGGACGTGTACGGCCTGCAGGAAAACTCGGCGATTCCAGGATTCTTCCGAGCTCCCTCATTGCAGGGCTTTGCGGTCGATCCGAGTTCTTGCCATCTGTACTGCGTCTACTTCGACACGACAAGCCAGACGGGAACCCAGAAAGACGTCGACGTCTACCTCACGAAGTCCACGGACCAGGGCGTCTCCTGGTCCATACCGACCATCGTCAACGGAGACTCATCGTTCGAGCAAGACCAGTTCTTTCCCTGGATCGAGGTCGACGACGACGGAGGACTGCACGTCATCTTCTACGACACGCGACACAACGCCCAGCTGGATGAGGCTGGGGGTGCGCTGCTGGACACCTACTACGCGTACTCGGATTCGGATGGCGCGGCCTGGACCGAGTTTCGCCTGACGCCAAACTCCTGGGATTCCCAGGATGCGCTCCTTGGGGGCGGTTTCACCCTTGGCTATCTAGGCGACTACATCGGGCTTTCCGCGGGCGGCGGCCGAGTCCTGCCAAGCTACATGGCAACGACTCCTGCAACAGGCAGCGACATCATGACGAACGTGGTCCTGCTAGGCCCCGCGCAAGTGGTTTGCCAGGGTCTGCTTTGCCCCTGCGCCAACGACGACCCCAACGCGGGCTGTGGCAACAGCGGTAGCGATGGGGATCCCGCAACGGGCGCCAGCATGACGGGCTCGGGGAGCCCCTCTGTAGCTGTTGACGACCTCACGATCACGGTCTCGGGCTTGGAGCCGAATCAGTTCAGCCTGATCTTCGCATCCCAAAGTCTGGGTTCGGCCACGATCGGCGACGGCCACTTCTGCATCGGGGGAGCATTGAAACGCTACCCCGTCCAGCAGGCGAATGCTTCTGGGAGCATCCAGCTGGGACCCGGACAGGTGGTCTCGCTGGCCCAGGGGGCTACGACCGCCTTTGGGCCGAGCCCCGGAGAAACCTGGTACTACCAGGCGGTCTACCGGGACCCGGCCGGCCCATGCGGCGCGGGGATCAACGTGACGAGCGCCGTGTCAGTGCTCTGGGAATAGCCCGGCCCCATGCTGCGCCTGACCAGCTGGCTTTCGTGGAGGGCCAGGTGCCAGGCCCGCCCCCCACCACGGGCTAGAGGTCCGGCCGAAAACACCGCGCGGGCGAGGTGCGGGCGATTCGACTCGAATCAAGGCGCCGGAATCCGTGCATGGTCGGCTCCATTCGCGGATTCTGGCAACGCAGAGTCGGGTCGAATCAGCCGTGCCTCGCCTGCGCGGGGTTTTCGGCCGGGCCTCTAGGGCAGGAACACCCACGAGTGGGGGCCGGCTTCTACCTCGGTGAGCGTGAGCTCTTGGGTGAAGGAGTCATAGCTCCAACCAGTTGCTTGGGGAGCTCCGTCGCGGGTGACGATGAGGGGAAAGCTGGACACCCCCCGAAGAATGATCGTGTCGCCCACATCCTGTGCGCCCACCTTGACGGTCAGTGGCAGCGGAAGGCTGCTGCCTCCATTCCACTGGGCCAGGTTGGTCCGAATCCCATCCAAGCCCTCGGTATCCCGCAGCTCGATCAGCTGGTTCGGAAGATCGACCGAGTAGCTGAACGTACCGAATGATCCGGACTGGACTCCGGTCACGTCGAACCACAGCCAGCGCCTATTGCGGTCTGCGATCACGGTCCCATCCAACGGAATGGCCAGCACCTGCTGTTCCAACCAATCGCACACCTCCGCATAGGGCAGCAGGTCCCACTCGTGGCTGCTCACCGGCACGGGGAATGCCTCAAAGGCGGGCGCCTGGTTCGCCGTCAGAAAATCCACGTGCTGCTCGGTCTGATTCACAAGGTAGGCGTTGGGGTCGGACTCGGCCCACCAAATCTGTGTCGGCGTTTGGAGCAGGTTGATCGCCTGGTGTGTCCCGCCCGGATCCCAGATGCCCGTGATCTCGTCCAGCTCGAGGATGGACGCACTCCGGTAGGCGAACGGCACCTGGGTCGGAACCCCACCAAACAAACTCTCGATGATCATCAGGACCGGCGGGCTGCTTAGCGATCGCCAAGTATCCGACTGGTCGATGCTCCCGCTGTGGTTGACCAACGCGGCGAACATCCCCTTGCTTGGGTCCATGTGACGGGCCGCATAGGACATGCACTGGGCACTGCCCATCGAGAAGCCCACGCCATAGATCCGCGTCCTGTCGATCGGGTAGGTGTCCAGCACGAAGTCGATCCCGGCTGCCGTGAAGACCTGGCTCTCGACCGAGCCGTAGTTCACGTCCCGGAAGTTGCCCGGTGAGCGGGAGCCAGCGCTCCACAGGTACCAGCCGCGGTTCGCCGCCTCCGCAGCGAAACCGGTCCCCGTCACCTGATTGGGAGTGGCGGAGAAAGAGTGATAGAAGACCAGCAGCGGTCTCGATCCCATGCCCTGTCCACCAGGCGGAATCCCGAGCAAACCGACCTCGGGCAAGGGCTCTCCTTCCACGGGCACCTCGAGCCAGTACAGCCCTTCGCTCAACGGCCGCTGCGGACCAGACTCAGGCAAGCCCGGGACAGCAAGCCCCCCCTGGGCGGCAGCATGCCCAGCCCAGCCGATTCCAAGCAGCGCCCAGGCCGTCAGTGTTCGAGCGTTGGATTTCCTCATGGCCGACGCATCATACGTTGCCGCGTCCGCGCTTGTCGGTCCGCAACAGCGCCACCCAGCCCATAGATCTAGGTTCTGGCCTTAGGGCCCAGCACAGCCTAGGAGCTCGATCTTTCGGCTTCCGCAGCGTGCCAACACTCGGGCATTTCCATTGGGAACGGAGAGAATAGAATGAGGCCCATGCTCACAGCCCTCGCCACCTTGCTCGTGCCGGCTATCCCCCAGCTCGATCGCCATTCGACCAGCCATCCCGCCGAAGCCTCTCTGTACTGGGAGATCGCCTCGACCGCTGACATCCTTTCGGCCTATCGCTCCAGCGGATGGGCCGCAGTCCTGCAAGACGAGGAAATCCAGAATGCCATGGACGCCCTGATGGCGTCGTCGGAAGTCAGCTGGTCCGAGATGCAGGCCGCCTTTCTCGATGGCATGCGCTCCAATAGTCCCGCCCTTTTCGAGTTGGAATTCCTACAGGACCTGCTGGGGAGCTCCGTTTCGCTCACGGTCCAGGGAGGAGATCTCGGCGCTTGGATAGCTCGCAGTCTCAGGTCGGAGTCGACCGGCCTCAAAGGTCTGCAGGCCGAGACCCACCTGCGTGCTCTGTTTGACTTTGGGAGCGAAGAGTCCGCCGCTGCCGCGCTCGATTGGGTAGAGCGCTGGACCGCCGACTCACCGATGGAAGGTGCTGTGACTCAAACGACCGGCAACAACTGGCGCCTCGACATGCGCTTTGGTTCGTTGGAGACCGGCAACCCGGATGGGAAGGAGTCTCCCTCCCTAGCGAAGCGCTGGGGGCCCATTGGCGCCGGCCTTGGCGACCCCGCGGGGACAACACTCGTTTCCTTTTGGAATGCAGGCGGGACCGTCGTGATCGATCAACTCGAAGGTTTCATCCCCTACAGTGGAATGGATGGGCCGTTTGGACACATTCTGAGCGCGCTGACAGGCTCCGGACTCCGAATGCTGAGCCATGGGGGAGCATGGAGAGTCACCGCCAACGATGGTGAGTTCCGAACGGTTGGCCTGACTCCCAGACGACCGAACACGGCCGTGGATGAGGCCTTCGGCGACCGAGCTCTTGTCGCCAAGGACATAGAGCTGTTGCATCCCGACGCGGTGCTAGGCGGGGTAATAGGATTCGAACAGGAAGCACTCGCCGAGTGGATGAAGTCCCTCTACGTGCACCCCGAGATCCAACCTTCGCTTCAGCGCCTGGAAGACCTCTACGGCCTCGATCGTCAGCGTCACCTGTTGACCCCCGTCGGCGGGGCGATGGGCTGGAGCGTCCTCGGTAACTTCGGTCTGGGCGCTCCGCCTATCGTCGTGAACTGGGGTCTATCCGACCCCGTGGCCGCCGAGGAAGCACTTGCCGTCCTGGCGAAGTGGGTAGCGGGGGAGGTACCTGGCGCCGAGGTGGTGCAGCGTACGTACAAGAAGATCGACATCCTGACGCTGAAAGCGAACAAGGAAAACGAACGGATCCCCCCCCAGCTAGCAGGTGCCATCCAGCCGAGTTTTGCTGTGGTTGGGGACCGACTGATCGCCACCTTGTCGTCCGTACACCTCAAACGGGAAGTCAAGCGCCTCCGGGAACTGGACGATCAGGCAGGGGCTCTTCCCCCGAGCCTGGCAAGCAGCAAGCATTGGGAAGGATCCAGCCAGGTCAGTTTCGGCGACTGGATGGGGCTCCTGAGCAGGGTCTACCAGCTCGGAAAGAGCATGGCCCCCCTCATCGCGGCGAACAGCGCCGAACCGCCGTTCGACATTTCCTTGCTCCCGCCTGCGGAGCTCGTTGCGCGCCACTTCCAGCCCAGCGTCGAGACCCATCGGAGCACACCGCTTGGCTACCTCTACGAGTCACGCTCGAGCGTGGGTCCGGAATCGAACGTTGCGGTGCTGCTGCTCACAGGCTTGGCCGCCTACTATGCGGTGCCGTCCATCATGCTGCGGCTTGCTGAGGCGAAGACCCAGAAGGTCAACGCAGACCTGTCGGTGTTGAACATGGCGATCACGCAGTTCGCGATCAACAACGCCGGCCGCTACCCCGAAGCTCTCCAGGCCCTTGTGGACCCGGACAGCGATGGACAGCGATACCTGAGATCAGAGGAGATTCCCAAGGACGCCTGGGGCAACGCCTACCTCTACCAAGCAGATGGCTCGCCCCTTCTTTGGAGTTCCGGACCCGACGGCGTCAACCAAAACGGAGCCGGAGACGACATCACCATCGACCATGTCATCGACGGCGGCCGCTGATGCTGGGGAGGCGACTAAGGACTAGCACCCGCGGCCTCTAGCGAAACGGGCCGTTGGGCGTTCTCCGCACTTGGGCGACTCTGCCCCCCCCTGGGAAGGCCGGCGAAGCCCTCAAGCTCGGCTTGCAGCCCGGCTCGCGAAACGCGTACTTCGAAGTCGCAGGTATGGGTAAGCTGGCCCGTCCAGACATGGTCGGCCCTTCGTTTCAAAGCACGCGCTGGAGCGTGATCCAGCGCGCCAGGAGCGCCGAAGCCCCGGCCAAAGACCGCGGGCTTACAGAGTTCTGCGAATCCTATTGGCCCCCGCTCTTCGCCTACTTGCGCAGGCGCGGGCGCTCTGCAGAGCAGGCAGCGGACCTGGTTCAAGGCTTCCTCTGCGGGCTGCTTGAGCGAGACGGACTCGCGTCCGTGGGCACCAGCGATGAATCCGGTGGCAGCCGCTTTCGCTCCTGGCTTCTCACGGCGCTGCGCAACTACGAACGGGACGTTCACGCAATGGGCACGGCCGAGAAGCGCGGCGGCGGAGTCATCATCCTATCCCTGGATGCCCAGGCGGCTGACGAAGCCTTCGGGCCTGAGGCAATCGGTGGCGACACTCCGGAAAAGGCCTTCGATCGTGCCTGGGCTCTCCAGGTGCTGGAAACGGCCCGCACCGTCCTCGCCCAGGAGTCTCTGTCCACCGGCAAGGGGGACCTGTTCCGCTGCCTGGAGATGACCCTGGACGGCGAGGCGACGGCTGAGGATCGGGCCGCCCTGGCCAAGCGCCTCGGCATGCAGCCGGTGGCCCTGCGGGTCGCCATTCACCGGCTCCGGCAGCGCTACGCCCAGCTGATCCGCTCGGAGGTCCGGGACACCCTGTCCCTGGGCCTAGGGGCTTCTGGGGTCGAATTCGTGGAGGCCGAGGCGGTGGAGTTCGAGGTGCTGAGAAGGGCTCTAGGATAATTCCCAGGAACCCGTGTAACACCGGGGCCCATCGGTCGTGTCGCGGGGAGTACCCGCCCTGAACGACTCCATCGAACGCCATGACCACCCCCCCCAGCAGCCCCGATTCCGCGCAATCGCCTTCCGGCAAGCGCAACCTGGAGACCGCTGCCGCGGCCGTCGACACCCCGGACATCCAGCTCCTTCGGGAGGAACTACAGGCAGCCGTCGGAAGGGAATTCACCCTCGCGGAATGCCTCGGACGCGGAGGGATGGGCGCTGTCTTTCGCGCCCGACAGGACCCCCTCGATCGGGATGTCGCGATCAAGGTCATGCTACCCTCGGGCTCCATTCCAAGGGCCGTCTGGATCGAGCGCTTCCAGCGGGAAGCCAGGGCCCTCGCCGGACTCTCCCACCCCGGCATCGTCGGTGTGTATTCGTTCGGACAAACCGAGCAACTCGCCTGGATCGTGATGGAGTCCGTGGATGGCACCAGCCTGCGTGAGCTCATGGCCCAGGGCCAGCTCACTCCAGCCGAAGCCCTCGGCCTGGCGCCGGAGATCTGCCGCGCGATTCAGTACGCCCACGATCAGGGCGTAGTCCACCGTGACATCAAGCCGGAGAACGTTCTCGTCAACAGTCAGGGCCAGGTGAAGCTCGTCGACTTTGGCCTTGCCAAGCTGATGCAAGCAGCCGACGGGACCCGGATGACGTCCAGCTCGGAGATCCTCGGCACCCTGCGCTACATGGCCCCCGAGCAGCTCGATTCGCCGCAGGAGGTCGACCATCGAGCCGACATCTTCTCGGCCGGCGTCGTGATCTACGAGATGCTCACGGGCAAGGTGCCCCAGGGCGTGATCGAGCCGCCATCCCGGCGGGTTCAGGTCGACGTGCGCGTCGATGAGGTCGTGCTGCGGACTCTGGAGCGTGAACCCGAGCACCGCTACCAGGCCGCCGGCGAGGTTGCGCGGCGCATGGACGAGATCGAGCGGGATCCATTGCCTGGGACCCCCCATGACCCAGGCAAGCCCCAAACGGACTTCGTGGCCAAGCAGCAAGCCCAACCCGACGAGAGAGACGCTCGAAGGGGTCAGGCAAAGCTCGGCCGCCGGTGCGACCGCGGGCTCGTGATCCTCACCTTGGCTCTGTTTGGCAGCGCTTGGGGGACGATGGATCACCTGTATGGCCTCGGCACGTGGACCCTCGGCGTGGGCTTTGCCATGACCCTTGCCATGGGTGTTCCGGCGATGGTGGGCTCCCTGCTTCGGCCCAGCTCGACCGCCATCCAAATGCCCTTCGTGCGGCTAGCCCCGCCCTTCCTCGGCATCCTTGTCTTGGTTCTAGCCGGCTTTTCACTCGACTCGGGTGCGATCCAGCCCGACGGGATGGGTGCCCTTGGGATCCTCCCCCACGGGCTGGTGTGGCTGCTCATGCTCCCCTTCATCCTTGCGACGCTCACCAGCCTGTATCCGATCGGCCTCCAATGGAATCGACAGATGGCCCGCGGGATCGTGGTACTGGGAATCGTGGTGGCTCTCGCAGCCGTGGCCTCTGGCGCGGCCCCCTGGTCCCGGGAACGCAACCTCTTCCAGCTCCTGTTCCAGGTGGGCTTTGCTCTTCTTGGCCTGATGATGCTCTTTGGCTCGAAGCTGCACGCGCCCTACCGCGTCGACAAAGCAAGCGCCCTAGGCATGTCGATCGCTGGTCCAGTGGGCGTGTCCCTCGTCTTGCTTGCAAGACCCGATCCGGCCAGCATCGACTTCATTGTCATCGCCTGCTTCGCCAGCATCACGATCGGCTTTCTTGGCGGCCTCCTCGGGGCGGGAACCCACGTACAGAAGCTGGCGCCGCCCCAGTAGGACTTGCGGCGGAGGTTCTCGCTCAACGCGCTACGCCGATCCGGTCTCCGGTACCCTGTTGTTGCCCAGCATCAGGGTATCGGACGCCGGGCTGCTGCCCTCTCTCCTCCAATGAACATCACACCTCTCCTCCCAGTCGCGCTCGCCCTCACCCTCGCCGCCCACTCCGCGGCTCAAACCCGCCACACTCTCCCCC
>CAYWNK010000022.1:14340-39684 GCA_964459495.1 uncultured Planctomycetaceae bacterium | reverse complement strand
GCCATCCAGGCTGACGCAGTAGTCGATCTCTCCGTTCGGATGCCGATGTCGAGGACCCGGACCCGTCATATACACGACGTCAATCGAGAGATCGCCGGTCTCCGGGCACGCCTTGGACGCGCGGCCCCAGCGCACCGGAAGCTCGCCGCGCTCCGCGATTTTGCCGGCTTCGAGGAGCTCCTTGAGCTGGGCATTGAGGGCTTGGGCGGGGGCGCCCGAGGGGTCAAAGCGACGCGCGAGTTCGGCCTTGGCGGCGGCGGGATCGGACAGGTCGACGCCCTTGGCGGCGTCCAGCAGGGGTTGGAAGGTCTCAAGCATGGGCGCAATCTAGCAGGCCAAGACCGACGCCACGCCCCCCAGCCCAGCGATCCTCTGCAATCGATAGGGATCCAGCGAAGGCTGCGCGCAAAGGGTGAGGGCCTGGGCCTGGGCCCTGCTAACGTACGGCCATGGGAGAGGGGGCGAGGAAGACCTTTATCGTCGCGGTCACGACGTGCCTGCTGGCGTACATCTACGGGCCGCTGTTGGGCGTGGGGCCCTTTGGCAGGGATCTGGCCTTGGCCACGGCTCTGTCGGAGATCGAGCTCGATGCTCCCGAGGCCCTGTATACGCTGCCTGGAATCAAGGACCGACCGCTCGCGGCCCTATCCCTGATCCTGTCGCGCAAGCTCTGGGTGCCCACGGGCGCTTGGTACGGACCGGAGATCACGTTCTTTCGTCTCGAGAACCTGGGGCTTCTGCTGCTGGCCGCCTTTGGCCTGCGCAAGGTACTGTCGCGTTCCCTGGTGCCCTTCCTGGGCCCGGACTCGGCACGGAGTGCGTCGGTCGCAGCCGCCCTGTTCTTCGTGCTGCATCCCCTGGCGGTCAGCTCCGTGGCGCGCGCTACGGAACGGGGCGAACTGATCGCCATGGCTGCCGGCCTCTGGGGTCTGCACATGTTCTTGCGCGCCCGCCAGGACCGGGAATACGCGCTCGTCGCGGCCTCAGGGTTGCTGTTCGCCGTGGCGGCCTTCGCCGGACGGGTTGCGGTGTTCCTGCCGCCGCTCGTATTCGGACTGGAGTTCCTGTCCGCCCGGAGGCACCGGCCGAAGAGTCAACGCATCCGCACCGCGACGACCGCGTTCCTGCTGGCCGCGCTGTTGGTGGGGGTCGAGCGCGCCTGGCGCTTGGCGCTGTCCGAGCCCGGAGGATTCGGCGGCGGGCCCTCCGACCGGGGAGCCCTGGATGGCCTGGCGCTCTGGGTCGAGAAGCTCGGGGTCCTGCTGCTGCCCGTCGACACCTACGGTGCGGGCAAGGCCGGCTTCGCATTGGTGGCGGTGACCCACCTGGTCGCCCTGCACCCGGGCTTCGTGGCCGCACGCACCGCGCCGCGACTCTGGGGCCGGATCCTCGTGGGGTGGACGGCGGCCCTGCTGGTCGTCGAAGCCACCTGCGCGAAGGAGCGCGTTCTGCCCGGCAGCCTCGAAGGTGCCGAGCAGCTCTTTCCGGCATTGCTCGTGATGGCGGTTGGCCTTGGCATCACCTCGACGGCGATCCAGGGGGCTCGGCGGACGCTGATCCCGGTGCTGGTGTGCGGCACCTACGCGCTGCTCGGCCACGGCCACGCGGGCCCCTTTGGCTGGGCGGGTGAGGGCGTGGGGCAGCTGCGCGACGAGCTTGCCGTGGCCGCCGAACAACAGGACTGGAAGGGGCGCTACCTGGTGGTCGACCCGCCGGACCAGGTGGCTGGCGTCGAGGCCTTGCGCGGGAACTTGGCCCTGCTCATGGGGCCGGCCATGCAGCCCGAGGCTCCGTTTGAGGATCGCTCCGAGGCGCCCTGGGCCGGTGGTGCGGAGTGGGAGGCTCTGGCGGCGCTAGCGCCCCACTCGCTCCTGGATCGCTGGCGGGCGGAGGGGCTCAGTGTGCTGATGCCCGCCGAGTCCGGGCGAAGAACGGCTCTCGTCTTGCCCGCGCCGGGGGTGCCTTTCAGCGGAGCCGAAGAGCCCCGTGGCGGGGGCCATCCCCAGGCCCAATGGCCACTCGACGTGGATCCCTTCGAGATCGGTTACTTGGCGGTTCAGGTGCCTGCGGGCGCCCGCACCGGAGAGCCGCCCGTGGTGCGCTGGGAGGCCCTTGCGGAGCGACCCGAGGGGGAGCTCTTCGGGGTTTGGGTGGCGGCTGGCGACGGCGTCGAGGCTCGCTTTTGCCTGACGTCGAGTCGCCTCTGGCTGCTGTCCGAGCGCGTGCTCGGGATCCGTTTCCCCGGGGCGCTGTCCCAGCGCACCCACGCTCTGGCGGCAGCCACCGTGCCGCCATTGCCGGACAGCGTGGTGCCGCGTCGGGTGGGCGACGACTGGCTCTTCGATGTGGGCGGCGTGGATCTGCCTAAGCCCCTGCGGGGGGACATTCTCTGGATTCTGTCCATCCTTGATCCCCATCGGATGGACCTGCAGCAGTACGTGCTCGGCGCCGCCGGCGGGGGCAAGCTCCGGGCGACCGGCCTGGCCCTGCGAGCTGAGGAGCTGACGGCCGGGGGCGCCGAACTCCTCTGGAGCCTCGAGCCGCAGATCGAGGGAGTGGCCCTAGCCCGCGCGCACGGCCGGCGGTAGCTTGCTCGGCCCATGTCGACCCAGCCCTCCACGGACCTCGAGACCTTTCCCAACCCCCGGCCGGAGCGTGCCTATGAGATCGCGTTCGAATGCCCGGAGTTCACCTGCGTCTGCCCCAAGACTGGGCAGCCGGACTTCGCCACCATCCGTATTCGCTATACGCCGGCCAAGCTCTGCGTGGAGCTGAAGTCCCTGAAGCTCTACCTCTGGAGCTACCGCGACAAGGGGGCGTTCCACGAGGCGGTCACCAACCAGATCCTCGACGATCTACTGGCCGCGTGTAGCCCGCGGGAGATGCACGTCGAGGGCGACTTCTATGTGCGAGGCGGCATCCACACCGTGGTGCGCGTCAGCGGCGGAAGCGAGTGGAAAGGCTAGGCCCGGGGCACCCCAAGCTTGGCTTGGAGTCCCCCTAGGCCCAGGCTGCTAGTCACCCTTCTTGTCGGCGGGCTTCTGGCCGCCTGCTTTGCCGGACTCTGCTGCCGTGGCGTCGGCATCGGGCAGCGGCTCCATGGGCTTCTCGCGGCCTGCGTCCTCGAGGATGCGGCCGAAGAACTCGGGCATCTCGACGCCGCCGATCTCCTTCATCATCGTGAGGGCCGGGGGCAGGGACGAGGCGAGGTTGCGCAGGAAGCGGCTCGTGCCGCCACCCTCGCCGTCCCCGCCGCCGCCGGCTCCGTCCCAGACGACGATCTTGTCGAACTGGATGTTCGAGATCGCGCTGGCTGCGGTTTCGGCGATGTGGTCGATGTGCTCGAGCATCAACATGCGGAAGGCAGCGTCCGAGCCACCACACGAGCGCACGATCTGCTCGAGGCCTTGACCCTTCTTGGCCAGAATCTCGTACTGGCCGCGGGCCTCGGCGTCGAGGCGAGCGAAGGTCGCGGCGGCCTCACCTTCGGCGAGGATGCGCTTGCGCTGGGCCTGGGCTTCGGCGTCGACGATGGTCTGGGCCTTGGCGGCCTTGGCGGCGGACTCCAGCTCGGCGCGCTTTTCGGCTTCGACCTTCTTGCCCATCGCCTCGGCGGCGCGGGCCTGGGCGACGTACTGGGCTTCGAGCACGGCGGCCTCGGCCTCCCGGCGCCGGATCTCACCTCGTTCGAAGGCGTTGGCCTCCTGCACCTGGAGGTCGGCGTTGGTGGCGGCGATCGCGGCCTTGGCGGTGTTCTCACCCTCGACCGCGGAGGCGTTCGCGCTGGCGACTTGGACGCGCATTTCGCGCTCGGCATCGCGCACCTGGGCCTCCTGGACGAATGCTGCCCGCTTCTCACCGATGACGCGTTCCTTTTCGAGGTCGGCGATACCGACGGCGCGCTCGCGTTCGGCGGATTTCGTACCCAAGTCCCGGGTTTTCTCCCGCTCGGCGACCTGAATCGACTTCTCCTTGTCGGCCTCCGAAACACCGATCGCGCCCAGGCGTTCCTGGTGGGCCACGTCGATCTCCGCCTGATTGATCGCTTCGGAGGCGGCCTTGCGGCCGATGGCTTCGATGTAGCCGGACTCGTCGGTGATGTCCTTGATGTTCACGTTGATCAGCACCTGACCGATCTTCGCGAGTTCGGGCTCAAGGCTGCTTTGGATACGCGACAGGAACACATCGCGGTCCCGGTTGATCTCGTCGATCTTCATCGACGCGATGACCTGGCGGAGCTGACCGAAGATGATGTCCTCAGCCTGCTTCATGATCTGGGCGCGGGTGAGGGAGAGCAGGCGGATCGCCGCGTTGTTCATCACCTCTTCTTCGGTGCCGATCGCCACTGTGAACACACTGGGTACAGCGACACGGATGTTCTCGAGGGAGAGCGCGCCTTCCAGCGGGATCTCGATCTGCATCGGCTCCAGAGACAGGTACGAGTAGTCCTGGATCAGCGGGAAGACAAACTTCGCGCCGCCGTGGATCGATTTCGCCGACTGACCCGAACCGGTCTTGCCGTAGACGACGAGGATCTTGTCCGAGGGGCAGCGCTTGTAGCGCTTGGCGAGCAAGAGGATGAAGCCAGCGAGCAGCAGGATCGCTGCGATGGCGATGAGCGCGACGATGGTGTCCGCAGAGGGGGTCCCACCGAGTTCCAGTGGGGCCAGTAGGGCGAGGTTGGTGTTGTGCATGGCAGGATTCATTCAGCGGAGAGTTCTTCGACTTCGAAGGTGTTGGCGGTCACGCGCCGGCTCACGCGGACCTGGGAACCCGTCGGGTGCTCGGGGCCGCGACTCACCGCTTGGAACTCGTGGGTGCGGCCCTGGACGGAAACGGTGATCTTGCCGCGGCCCTCGCCTTGGGCGGGGATGCGTAGGTAGACGTTGGCGGTCTTGCCCAAGGCGTTTTCAGGGTCGAGGTTGCCCTCTTCGGTGAGCTTGCTTTGGAGGGAGATGATCCAGGCGACGAGCAGCATCATGCTGGTGCCCGCACCGAGTCCTAGGACCGTCGAAAGGCCTGCTCCCCAGCCCTTGGCCAGGCCCCACATGCCGGTCAGGCCGAAGAAGGTCAAAAAGCTCGCGATGGCGCGGACCGAGAGGATCCCGAAGCCGTCGGTATGGTCCAGGTCACCGTCGAAGTCCCCGTCGGTGTCGCCGCCGAGGACGAGCAAGAGGAGTTGAACCGACAAAACGGCGCCGCCGACGGCCGAACAGACCAGATAGATGGTCTTGATCGACATGTCGTCGCCGAACAGTTTGGGCAGGAAATCAGGCAAGGCGTGTCCTCGTTGGGCGCTGGGTGTCCAGGCGCGGGGTGCGGAGGCGCACCACAATACTCTGCCCGGGGCCCCTTATTCAGAATCTCCTGACAGTCCTGTCAGGGCGCGCACCATGGGGGGGAGAACCTCCAAATAGCGCGCGTCCAAGCCGAAGTGGCCCCCGTCGAATTCTTCGTGGATGGCGGGGATGCCCAGTTCGGCCAGGCGCCGTGCCAGGATGCGGCATGAGAACTGCAGGTGGAACTCGTCGCGCTTGCCCGCGGAAAGGTGCAGCCAGCGGACCTTGCGCAGGGCGTCGCCGTACACGTCAGCGATCACCACGGGGTCGAAGCCCAGCCAGCGGGACCAGACCGCGGGGATGCGCTCGCCCGTGCGCAGGTCGATGGGCAGGTCGAAGCCCAACTCGGTGTCCGGGTTGGGGGAGTAGCAGGCGGCCATCGCCAGCAGGTTGATCACCGAGTGTCCGTCCCCCGACAGATCAGGCTTTTGCAGGAACGCGGCCAGATACTCGGCGGGTGTCTTGCCGCTGGCCTCCAGGCCGCGCGCGGCGGCGAGAAAGTCGGACGCGTAGCCAAACTCGAAGTGGCTGTCGCCCGCGATGGAGGCGACGGCCTGGAAGAGGCCGGCGCGGCGCATCGCAAGGTGCAGGGCGCCGAAGCCGCCCGAGCTCTTGCCGCAGACCCCGCGCGCGCCGGGCAGCGTGTCGTAGTGTTCGTCGACGAAGGGCACGAGCTCGTCAGCGACGTAGTCCTCGTAGTGACCGACGGCGCTGGAGTTCACGTACTGGCTGCCCCCGATCGCGGTGAAGGCGTCGGGCATGGCCAGCAGCACGGGGGGGGCCTCACCCTTGGCGACGAGCGCGTCGTACTTGGCGATCGACCCCAGTCGCCAGGGATGCGTCTCCAGCATGGATGCACCGCGCCCGGTGAAGCCGGCCAGCAGGAAGACGACAGGCAGTGGTCCGTGCTCGCCCGGGGGCACGTACACGGGCAGGTCGCGCACGTGCGGGTCGCCGAGCGGGTTGCCCTCTAGCGCGCGGCTGGTGACGGTGCGACGTTCGACGCGGCCCGCGAAGGCCAGGGGGTCATGCAGGGGGACGCTCATGGGGCCGCCCAGTATCCGCACCCCTCCCTCAGACCGCTAGTGTCATGGGTCAGAGATAGCTATGCACCCTTCGAGCCGCAGTGATCCGGTTGCTGCGTTGCGGCTCCTCCGAGTATCCACGAATCCGCGTCTTCCCCGCCCCGTGCCCTCGATTCTCTGCGACCCGCATGGTGCACAGCTCTTTCTGACCCATGACACGAGATGCTATGGGCCAGGCCTTTCCAGGACACCGGCCGAAGGCGAGAGCGTCCGAAGAGGCAGCCCTGAGCGCAGCGGTGCTTGACCGAAGGGGAAGAGGGGCTGCCTGGACCTGCCAGCGCCCCTAGCTATCAGGCGACAGGGCGACTGGTGCGCATCGAAGAACGCGCATGGCCCAGACAACCAACGATCAGTCCCACGCAAGCCCCGTCCTCTTCGTCGGCCTCGAGCCAAGCCAAGGACACCTGGAAGCTTGGCATCAGCCTCGACCGCGTGAGCAAGCCTAGAGTTCGTGACGTCCAGGCTCGAGAGCTGGACGGGTTTCTGGCCGAGGTCCAAGGCGCCAAGGCGCTTCGACCTTCCCAAGGACGCCGGGGTGAAGACCTGCTAGGAGGCGGGACGAGACGGCCTCTGGATCCATCGGTTCCTGCAGGCCCAGGGCATCGACCCCGCCAGCATCGAGGTGGACCGACGGAGCAGCAAGGTCAAGACCGATCGGGTCGACGCCCAAAAGCCCGCCCAGCTACTTGCTCGCCACGAGGGCGGAGAGAGAGTCCTTGGGGTGGTGCGTGTACCGCCGATCGAAACTGAGGGCGAGCGGATCCTGCCCCCTGACCTCAAGGCCCTGAAGAAACGCCGAGAGCAGACCAGCAGCAAGATCCAAGCGAGCCTGTTCATGCACGGGGTCGACCTGACCCCACGCCCGGGCAAGTTCAAGGGGAAGGGGTTCTTGAAGTTGCTGAAAGCCGCTCGCCAGTGAAACGGGGAACCGCCGACATTGACTCGGCGGTGCTCGTAGGAGCCCGGACTCGTCACCAGACCCGCGCGGTCCTGGCGAGGAGTTCTAGAAGTCCTCCAGGAAGCCGCGGGGGCTCGGGGGGGCGCCAATCTCCTTGCGCAGGGCCTGGTAGCCGGGCTCGATGCGCTCGGACAGGATCTGCTGGCGCTTGCGGTAGGGCCAGAAGGCGGCGTTCATCGCGTTGACGGTCACGCGCTCGAACTCGCGGATGCCGCAGCCGTACTCGGACTGGGCGAGCAGGAACTCGTCGGTCATCGTCGTGCGGCTCATCAACCGGTTGTCGGTGTTGAGCGTCACGCGGTAGCCCTCCCGCAGGAAGATTGGGAAGGGATGCTCGGCCAGCGAGGGTGTGGCGCCGGTGTGGACGTTGGACGCCAGGCAGACCTCGATCGGGATGCGGTGGTCGAGCACGTAGGAGGCCAGCTCGCCCTGGGAGATCACCTTGTCGTCGTAGAGGGCGATGTCTTCGATGAGCCGCGTGCCGTGGCCGATGCGGTGGGCGCCGCAGTACTGCAGGGCCTGCCAGATGCTCTCGGGCCCAAAACCCTCGCCTGCGTGGATGGTGATCGAGCCGTTGCGGCGCTGGATGAGCTGGAAGGCCTGCAGGTGATCCTTGGGCGGGTGCCCGGCCTCCTCTCCGGCGAGGTCGAAGCCGACGACGCCACGGTCGAACCAGCTGACCGAAAGCTCGGCCAGGCGCAGGGAAAGCTCGGCGTCCTGATTGCGTAGCGCGCAGATGATCAGGCCCATCTCGACCCCAAAGGCCTCGGTGCCCCGGGCGAGGCCAGACAGCACCGCCTCGAGGACCGCGTCCAGGCCCAGGCCGCTGGCGGTGTGGAAGTGGGGGGCGAAGCGCACCTCGCCGTAGACGACCCCGTCCATGGCCAGATCCTCGACGTACTCGTAGGCCGTCCGCTCCAGGGCCTCCGCTGTCTGCATCACGGCGATGGTGTGTTCGAAGCCCTCGAGGTACTCCCCCAGGCTGCCGCGGGCGGCGCCCCGGAAAAACCAGTCTCCCAGCGCCTCGGGATCGGTTTCCGGCAGGCCGCCGTAGCCCGTTTTTTCGGCGAGCTCGAGGACGGTCGCGGGCCGTAGGCCCCCGTCCAGATGGTCGTGCAGGCTGACCTTGGGAAGTCGGGCGACGAAGGCACGATCGAGGGGGGCGCTACTCATGCCCACAATTTAGGCCAGGCACGCCCGCGGCTCCCGTATGTTCTTCGCCCACTGCTCAAATAGGTGATCCATTTATGTCGAGTCCGGTCCGTGTCCGCATCGCTCCCAGCCCCACAGGCACCGTCCACCTAGGTCTGTGCCGCACCGCCCTGTTCAACTGGGCCTACGCACGCCGCCACGGGGGTCAGTTCCTGCTGCGGGTAGAGGACACCGATACCGAACGCAATACGGCCGAATCCTACGCAGCAATCCTGGACGGTCTGCGCTGGCTCGGCATCGACTGGGACGAGGGGCCGGACATCGGCGGTCCCAAGGGGCCCTACCTCCAGAGCGAGCGGGTGGACGGGCACCGGCGGGTGGCGGACGAGCTCCTGGCCAGCGGCCACGCCTACCGGGACTTTGCCAGCCCCGAGGAGCTCGATGCTTGGCGGGCCGAGCAGGAGGGCCGCAAGCAGCGCATCGCCTACCGGGGGGCCGACCGGGATCTGGACTCCGCAGCCTCGGCCGAGCGGGCCGCAGCGGGGGAGCCGTTTGCGGTGCGCGCGCGGATTCCGGACGGGGAGACCCGCTTCACCGACCTGATCCGGGGCGACGTGCGGATTCCCCACGACGAGGTCGACGACTGGGTGCTGGTGCGCCGTGGTGGCGGGATGCCGACCTACAACTTCGTCGTGGTCTGCGACGACTCCGCCATGGGAATCACCCACGTGCTGCGCGGGGAGGAGCATCTGATCAACACGCCGAAGCAGCTGCTGCTGTACGCGGCGCTCGGGCTCGAAGCGCCCGCTTTCGGGCATCTGCCGCTGATGCTGGGCACCGACCGCAAGAAGCTCAGCAAGCGCACCGGCGACACCTCGCTGGGGGACTACCGTGACGCTGGCTACCCCCAGGGTGCAATCCTGAACTTCCTGGCCCTGCAGGGCTGGGCGCTCGACGGTGAGACGGAGGTCTTCGACATGCAGACCCTGTGCGCGAACTTCGACCCGGCGTCGGTCTCGAAGGCGGGCGCGGTCTTCGACCCCAAGAAGTTTCGCTGGCTGGGGGGCGAGTACCTGCGGGCCGAAAGTCCCGCCGAGCTGCTCGAGCACGCGCTGCCGTTCTTCGCCAGCAGCGGCGTGGCCGACGCGGCCGCCATCGAGGGGCGCAAGGACTTCTTCCTGCGCGCGGTCGAGCTCGTGCAGGAACGCTGTGAGCTCTACGCCGACGTGCCGACCTGGGTCGCCCCCCTGCTGGCGGCGGACGGTGAGGTGCCCTTCGATCCCAAGGCGGAAAAAGGTGCACGCAAGCGCGAGCGGGGTCCGGCGCTGCTCAGCTCCTACGCCGACTGGCTCGAGGCGCGGGACGCCGGCGAGTCGGCGGCCGACCTCGGAGCGGCCACCAAAGTCTGGGTCGAGGAGCAGGGGGCCAAGATCCCCGAACTCTTCCAACCCCTGAGGCTGGCCTTGACCGGCCAGCCAGGTGGGCCGGACCTCTTTGACCTGATCGCGCTTCTGGGTCGTGGACCCAGCCTTTCCCGCATTCGGTCTGGTTCGCAGCGCCTCGCTCAAGCCGCCGGCTAAGGGTTCTCAAGCTGGGAGCTGGGTCGGCCGATGGAGAGGGGGACCCCCCCATGTTCACCCCTTCCCAACTGCCGCCCCTGGATTGCGAGAGCTGCTCGGAGCTGCTGCCACGGCACCTCTCGGGCGCTTTGGACGCGCCGCGCATTGCTCGGGTACGTCAGCACTTGGCCGACTGCGAGGTTTGCCGGGAGGGCTACGCTGCCTCCGCCGGCGCGCTGGCGGCCATGGGGGCGGCGCACCGCGAGGAGCGCCTCGAGGTCGAACGACAGCTCGCTGCGCGCCGCGCAGCCGCGAAGCAGAACGGGGATGCCGATCGACAGCGCAGGCGCTCCGGCCTGCGTTCCCTGCTCTGGCCGTCGCTGGCGGTGGTCCTGTTGATGGGGGTGAGCCACCGCAACATGCCCGGCAAGCCCCGACTGACGGCCCAGGCGGGCGAGGTCTCGATCGACGGTTTTCGCATCGTGCCGGGTGAGGCTCCGGGCGAGCTAGTCCCCGGGCGCGCCTGCTGGACCGGATCCACGGGCGAGGCCACCATCCGCACCTCGAAAGGACGCGCCGAGCTGGGTTCCGACACCGTCGTTTCCTACCAGGGTTCCCATCCACTGCGTGTGCGCATCGACCGGGGCAGCCTGGTGGCGGAGGGCTCGGCTCGCGTGCTGTTCGCGGGGGGATTGCTCGAGCTGGAGGAAGCCAGCGCCCAGATCGAGATCGAAGAGGAATCGGTGGTGTTGCGATCGCTGGAGGGTGACGCCCTGGTCCTGTCTTCGGAGGGGAGCCGCAGGATGGGCCCCGGCGAAGTGCTTCGCCTTCCCTGACCGGCGCCTGCTGACTCGAGCAGGCCCCAGCGCAGACCACAGGGCAGGCAAGAAAAAGCCGCCGTTCCCTGAGTCGACGACGATGCGAATGGTCGAAGTCTGCTCTCCGGTGGCTGCCGCGAAGCTCCTGGCTCGGGAGCTTCGTGGAGCCGTGGCTCCGGAGGTGCTGGACAATGGGCGCGATCTCTCCTCTTCCCTGCGCGACCCATCCGCTTCGCCGTCCGTCCGGGGACGGCGGCCTTGTTTCTTGTTAGCTCTGGCTTGTCTGGAGTCTTCCTCGTTGGGGGGGCTAGAGCAGCTCGCGCACGCGCGCGACCAGGGCTTCGCCGGACGCGAGGTCGCGGACGGCGATGAAGACGGTGTCGTCTCCGGCGATGGTGCCGAGGGTGCCCTTGAGCTCCTCGGCGTCCAGGGCGCGGGCAATGGCGCTGGCAGCACCGGGCTCGCATTGAACGACGGCTAGGTTGGGGCCCGCCACGATGCTGCCCCTAAGCAGGATCGCGAGGTTCTCGAGGGGCGTAATGCGCTCGTCCTCAAGGATCTGGTAGACGCCACCGCGTTTCACCGCGGCCAGCATGCGGAGATCCCGGGAGAGCACCGGCTGGGTTGTGCGCACCCCGTGCTGGGCCAGGGTGACCAAGAGCTCCTCCTGACTGCCGACCTTGTGGTCGGCGAGCAGGTTGCGGATCAGCGCGCGGCGATCCTCGGAGGACGTGGTTCCGGACATGGACTGAATTATTCGGCAGGATCGCCGTTCTGTGAATATCTATTCGCTTGTTTGTTGCCGATCCGGCCGGGAGGACGGGGAAATGCCCCCGATGTCTCACATCAATCCAGGCGCCGAGGCCTACCATCCTCTCCCTTGAGCGACCCCCGCGTAGCACCTCGGCGGCATCGACGAATGCGCCGAACCGTCTTTGCAGCAGCCGAGGGTCTGGCCCGCGGGCTGGGCGGGCGCTGGCTGTACGCCCGGCGCTGGCTGGGCCCCCGTGGGTTGCGGCTGCGGGAGGAGCATGTGGAGGTGCCGGGGCTGCCCCCAGTCCTCGATGGCCTGCGCATCGCCCACCTCTCGGACGTGCATGCCGGCCCCTTTCTTGGCGCCGGGGACCTTAAATACGCGGTGGAGGAGGTCAACCAGTGGGGGCCGGACCTGGTGGCACTGACGGGGGATTTTTGCGCTCACGAACCCGAGCAGGCGCTGGAGGTGGCCGCCGACCTCGGTCACCTGCGTGCACGCTCAGGGCTGTTTGCCGTCTTCGGCAACCACGACTACCGGCACCGGCGCGAGGGGGAGATCGCGGCCGCCTACCTGGAGCACGGCATCCGGTTCCTACGCAACGCGGGCGTTCGGCCGGAGCGCGATGGCCGGTCTTTGCCGCTGGTCTGCACCGGGCTGGAGGATCTTGAGGAGGGCCGGACGGTGGACGTCGCGGCGGCCCGTGCGGAGCTGCGTGCCGGCGACGTGGAGGTCATGCTGTGCCACAACCCTCGCGGGGCGCGCGCCCTCGCCAGGCCAGGCTGCCCATTGCTGCTCTCCGGCCACACCCACGGAACGCAGATCGACCTGCCCTGGTTGCGCGGTCTCGGACCCGATCACCCAGGCTTGCGCGTCGAGCTGGGGCCGACCACGCTGTTGGTCAGCCGCGGCCTCGGGGTGGTGGGGGTCCCGTTGCGCTGGCGCGTGCCGGCCGAGGTCGTGCTCGTTCAGCTTTGGTCTGCCCAAAAGGGACCAGGCTAAGCTACGCCCCATGCACGGCAACCTCTGCCATCGTGCCGGCGTCCTCTACGTCGGACGCCACCGGCGCGACGCCTGGGTGGCCGCCTACGACCTCGACGGTCGGCCACTGCGCAGCGGCTTCCGATTTCTCGATGAGGTCGCGGGGCGCTCGGCCGTGCGCGGTCTGGCGATGGATGGAGACCACCGGCTTTGGGTCGCCGATGCCCCGGCAGGCCAGTTGCGGGCGTTCACTCTATTCGGCCAGCAGGTGGCCGCTGTCGGGGAAGACGGCGACCAGGATCCCGACCAGGCTGGCCGCATCGGCACGCCGGTGGGCGTGCTCGCCGGAGGCGCGGACGAGGAGCTCGAGCTGTGGGTTGCTTCGGCCGGGGCGCGGCGCCACGCCCTGCATCGGCTGCGGCCGGGCCAGGGCAGCTCGGTCTCGCTGCGTCCTGATGGGGATCCGCGCGGTCGCTTTCAGCGCTTGGCTGGACTTGCCCGCTGCGGTCCGCAGATTTATGCGCTCGAGGCCGGTCGCGCGCGCGTGCAGGTCTATCGAGGTCTCGAGCACCACTACAACCTGGACCTCGGCCCCTTCATGCGGGGGGACTCGCGCCCCAGTGCCATCGCCACCCTGGAGGACGGGCGTCTGGTGGTGGCCCTGGAGGGGGAGCACGGCGGACTGCTACTCCTGCGCCAAGACGGCGGGGAGGAGCGCCTCCTGGCCGGGCCCGGGAACGACACGGGGCAGGTCGCCCATCCCTGCGCCCTAGCGGTGGTCGGGGAAAGCGAGCTGCAGGACGGGGGCACCAGCCGGATCTTTTGCTTGGACCGAGACGGCGAGCGAGTCCAGGTATTCACACCAGAGGGGGCCTGTTACGGCGCGTTCCCCGAGCTGGTCAGCTAGCTGGGGCAGTGCGCCTGTCCCGATCCGAGGCCCTTACCCGCTGCGGCCTTGTGGCGCCCTGCCCCGCAGCCGAACATGGTCAGCATGCATGGGCACCCTCGCAGGCTTCTCCTTCCCGCAGCGCTGGTCGGGCTCATTTGCCTGGTCGCGGCCCTGCGCTGGGGCGGGGGTGGAGAGTCCACTGAGGGGCTTCCCAGCGGTCTGGAGCCAGATGCGGCGCCCGTTGCGGCACGCTCCGTCGCAGGTGAGGCTTCGACACCCGACGGGCCCATGCCCATTTCGCCTACGGCCGTCAGGCGCATGGAGGCTGGCCCGGAGAGGGCCAATCCCGAGCTGATCGCGACCACGGTGGAGGTTACGGGCCGGGTTCTGGGCCAGCCCTTCGGCCGGCCCGTGGAGGACGCTCGGGTCCTACTGCGCGATGGGTTTGGAGAGGTGAGCACGCGCACTGCCGGAGACGGGAGCTTCGCGCTCGCCTGGGACCGTGCTTCCCCAGGGCTGCTCGTCGAGCACCCAGGTTTCGTCGATGCCCGCAGGCCGCTCGAGGACCTGAGCGAATCCGTGGAGGTCTCGCTGGAGCCTTCCGGTTCACTCGTCGGGCGGGTGATTGCGGTGGCGGGGCCTCTGCCCAAGAACGCGAGCGTCCACCTGTGGACGGAGGTGCGCGGCAAGCGCAGCGAGGAGCCGTTGCATTCGGCTGAGATCGAGCCCACGGGCCGCTATTCCATGCTCGATGTGGCCCCTGGCACCTACGCGCTCGGGCTGGTCGAACCCGGCGTGCCCGTCGTTGTCCAAGCTGGGATTCTGATCGACGCGGGGAGGATCACCCACGCCGACCTGGAGCTCCCGCCCAGTGCTGAGGTGCGCGGAGTGGTGCAGTTGGGCGGTTCGCGGCGGCCGGTCGAAGGTGCCATCGTGCGCGCTCAGCCCGAGGTCCAGGGTCTGGGCAACGACATGGAGAAGCGCGCCTCGTTTGGCTCGCCAACCCAGTCGGACGGCACCTTTCATCTGGTGGGAGTCCCCACTGGCCAGGTGGATCTTTGGCTCCGGACACCATGGGGGCATCGCCAGCGCGGGGAGACCCAGGCGATCGCTGGCAAGGAACCAAAGCCGTTCCGGTTCATCATCGCGGCGCCGGCCAAGCTCGCCGGTAGGGTGGTCGACAGCGCCGGTGAAGCGGTGCCCGGGGCCTGGGTTGTGCGCTGCTTGGTGGATGAAGCGGGGCAGCTTCCCCTGGGGCGCCCGAGCCAGCTCGATCTGGACGATGACCGGATGCACAGCACGGTAGCGGACGCGAGCGGCCGCTTTGACCTCGGTCTGGTTCCCGGCCGGCAGCAGTTCATGGTGGGCGCCTATGCCCCCGGTCCCGATGGGGGGTGGATGGTCCAGGGGACGGAAGTGCCGGCCCTTGAGACTCTGTCCCTGGCCCCGGATTCGGAGACCACGGACCTGGAGCTGGTGTTGCGCAGGGGCTGGCCGGTGACCGGCATCGTGCGGGACACCGAAGGCCAGGCGCTCGCCGGGGTGGAGATCGAGCCGCGGGTGCGGATCGGCCGCAGCTGGGCGGAGCTCGAAGGGGTCTCGACCAATGTCGACGGGCGCTTCCGGCTGGCCGGCGTGCCCGAGGGGGCGGCGAGCCTGGTGACCCAGCACGACGACTACCAGCGCGAGCGACTGCGCATCGACGTGGTCGAGGGGCTCGCGGAGCTGGAATTCGAGCTGGCGCCAGCATTCGCCGTGCGCGGCGTGGTGCTCGACGCTGCCGGCTACGCTGTTCCCGGTGCGCGCGCAGCGGCGCGCCTGGAGGACAGCGAGGGGAAGCGGCGCAGGTCGACGTCGGTGGATGAGTTTGGCCGCTTCGTGCTCGATGGACTCGAAGAGGGGACATGGAACGTGACCGCGTCGGCGCCTGGCTGGGAGCACCCGAGCGATGACCTGCAGCGGGTGCTGCTGCCTGGGGCGCCCGAGCTGCGGCTTACCCTTCAGCCTGTGCCGACACCTGCCCTGGCAAGCGTGACCGGTGAGCTGCGCCGGGCGGTGTCCGGCGATCCGATCCCGGGCTTGCGCTTCAACCAGACCCGGCGCGGGACGGTGGAGAAGGTGGGGACTCGCTTTCACATTCGCGGGATGATGCCTGGGCGACTCAAGCTGGTAGCCACGGGGGAGAAGGTGGAGCCCTTCCCGTTTCCAACGATCGACCTGCGACCCGGCGCTCACCTGGATCTGGGCTCGGTGGAACTGCGTGGTGTCACGGATGTGGTCGTTCGAGTCGTCGGCTCAGCCGGCCAGCCGCGCAGCCAGTCGAAGGTCTGGTTTGAGCGTCTACCGGTGGAGCGCGGAGGCCGGCCGTTTGGGTCCCAGAAGCTACTGGCGGAATATGTGAAGGAGGGCAAGGCGTTTCGCCTGCGAGCCGTCCCGCGCTATCGATGGGCGCTCCAGGTGCGCTCCGATGGCTACCAGCCCTACACCAAGGAGGTTCGAGTGCACGGAACCCAGCGCCTGTTCGACGTGGCTCTCCAGGCCCGCAAGAAGCGCCGCTAGCAAATCGGGCTAAGCCTGTCCCAAATGGCGATGGAGGCGATTGGGCAGAACGGGCGCAGGGTGCCTTGGAGCACCCGAATCGCGAACTGCCTGCCATCGACCCTGGGCACGCAAAATCCGGGAATGGGGACTTCCCGATTCGATACCCAGCGGGGGTGCAAGGGGGCGTCTTAGGGTCCTATGGAAGAGGCCGCCGCGACGACTCGGGTTTGCCCTGCCCCATCGCGAACCAGAATTCACTGAAGACTTGGTCACGATTCCCTGAGGCAGGCATCTTATAGCGTGGGCGTAGCCCATGCATTCCCCTAGTGGGGAGGTCTCCGTCTGCACCGCAGCTTGCGCCCCAATCCTTCCATGTTTCTACCCACAGCCCTGATTTTCGCCTCGTCGGCCCTGAATCCAGGGCCGGTGCTCGAGTTCGTCCCCCAGGGCGCGCAGGTGGCATCGGTTCTCCAGGATGGGCGACGTGGGCAGGTTGCCGAGCAGCCCGGTGGGGACGAACGGGGTTCAGGTGATCCCTCGGAGGCAGCATCGCCCGAGCGGGATACGCGCAGTCAGGCGACTGGCGTTCGGCCTTCGAAGGAACAAACTCAGATCCCGATCTCCCAGGCCCTCGGCATGGGGCCATCCGCTTTCGGGTCGGGAACCCAGGGCATCCCCGGCCTCGGTGGCGGGTTGCTCGGCGGCTTCGCAAGCGGGCTGACCGTGTCGGTCAACGGCATGGTGACCCCCCCGATGGCCGTGGGGGACGATGGGGTGCTCCCCGGACCCGGCTGGACACAGATCCGGCTTCCCGTTCCCGGCTACAGCATCGACGAGTTCGCCCTCTTCCAGCACTCGGGGCTGCCCCTGTCCGCGGGCGAGCGTCCCCTGCTTGTGGTCTGTCACCGATTCGGAGTCACGCACTTTGATGCGCTGGTCTTCACCGAGTTCTTCGAGGAGGCTCTCGCGCGCGGTTGGTACCTGCTCGCTCCGCTTTCGCGGAACCCCGATGGCCCTGCGGACATCAACTACGGTTCCGCTGCTTCGCAGGAGTTCACGGCGGTCGGCATGGAATTCGTGCTCGACAATTATCCGATCGACAAGACTCGCATCTACGGCGTTGGCTTCTCCATGGGCGGGGCCCAGGTGATGTCCTACGCGGCGCGCCACATGGCTCCCAAGGACGGGATGTTCGCCGCCTTGGTCAATCACACCGGCAGCATCGATCAGGCGGACACCTGGCGCCTTGAGCCTGCCGCGAAGACCGTCATGGAGGGCATCTTCGACGGTGTTCCGAGCGACCGCCCCTTCGCATACCGGACCGCTTCCGTTCTCGAATTGGACGAGGTGACGGGCCAGTTTGTCGTGGGGGGAAAGCACCAAGCGATCAACCTTAGCTCGACGCCCACGCAGCTCTGGTGGGCTACCTCGGATCCGCTGCAGTACCTGGTCGACCAAACGCTGCAGCATGAGGCCTATCTCCAGAGCATCGGCGCCACGAACTTTGAGTCGTTTCCGATCGTCAGTTCGACGCACGAGTGGAACACGCTGGACTACACCGCCATCTGTGACTGGTTCGACCAGCAGCAGCTTGTCATCCCCAATGAGGCCACCATTCTGGCCGACCGGGACAGGCGCTGGGTGCGCATCGATGTTTCGGGGATCCCAGCGAAGACCATTGCTGAATTCACCTATTCGTTCGACCTGGCGAACAACGTGGTGGAATTCCGAGAGACTGAATCGCTGGACCAGCTGAAGACCAACCTCAAGCTTTGGAACAACGGCTCCACCGTCTCCTTGCCCCTGACCGTCAAGCTCGATGCCCAAGATGTCGGTGACACGGTCGTGCTCGGGGGGATCACCAGCTTCCCCCTGGCGGTGACCCGCGATGGCGTTCCGCAGGCCACGGGCTGGTCGTACGACTCGCTCTTGCAGGAGCTCACGATCACGGAGCTGGAAACCGGGCCGCACGCCTGGGAATTCTTGCCCTGAGGAGATGTGCCGGTACGACTGGCGAGCGGGCGCGGGAACTGCGATCTTCTCGCGCTCTGCGGATCCACAGTGAACCCGTGCTTAGGCCTTTCCCAATGATCCGGTGGTTTCGCACGAAGGCCAGCCGGGCCGCCCTGCTCGCCTTGGCGGTGGCTGTTTGCTGCCCTGCTGCGAGCGCGGCCCAAGGATCGATTCAGCTGCCGCAGCAGTCGCGTTGGGGGCCGCCGGTGTACCAGGCGGAGGGCCTCTACACGATCCTGGTTCCCGTGGATGGAGAACCACTGCCCGAGGTCGGGGTGCTCGGGGTTCCGCCGCAGGGGCCGTTCAGCGGGGAGCGTCCGCTGCTCGTCTTTTTCCATTCCTTCGGGGTTTCGCCCAACGAGGTCAAGCAAACGCAGTTCGATGAGCAGGCAGCCCAGCGGGGCTGGTACCTGTGGAGCGCGGGGTCCCGATCTCCGGTGGGGGCCCGGGACGTGAACTACGGCTCGGTCGAGAGTCAGGTGTTCACGGAAGCCGGTATCGACTACGTCGTCGACAACTACCCGATCGATGTCGATCGCATCTATGGGGTTGGATTTTCCATGGGAGCCGCCCAGGCCACGGCCTTCGCGGCGCGGCATCGGGACCCGCGGCGGCCGATGTTCGCCGCGGTGGTCAACCACGAGGGCACGATCGACCAGGCTGACACCTGGCGACAGAACATCCTAGCCCGTCCGTTCCTGAACCAGATCTTCTCCGGCAACCCGGTCTTTGAGCCGTACGCCTACCGGCGCGCGTCCGTCCTGGAGCTCGACCCCGTCACGCGGGCGCTCGTCCCCGGCGGGGATCACCAGGCCGATAACCTCACGCGGACGCCGCTGCAGCAGTGGTATGCATTGGGCACCCCCGAGCAGGACCTGGTCGACCAGACGCTTCGCTTGGACGAGTTCATGGTCGCTGCCCAGAATCCCGACTACGAGCTCAACGCGGTTTCCGGGAGTATTCACAGCTGGAGCACCTTGCCTGCGGATCAGGTCTGCGATTGGTTGGCAAGCAAGCAGCGCCAGATTGCGAACGAGGGCACCTTGCGCATGGACCGGGATGCCCGCTGGCTCTACTTCGACATCGGTGGGGTAACGCCCGATCGCTTTGCAAGCCTGTCCTACGACATGGATCTGGGCTCCGGGGCGGTTCGGCTCACGGGCAGCGAGTCCCTGCTTTCGATTCGCACCAATCTGCGGCGCTGGAACGGCGGTTTTGGCCAGGGGCTGCCCCTGGAGCTCACCCTGGGCGCCGTGGACTCCGGGGACACGGTGGTGCTGCGCGGCGTGGTGCAGGCTCCGCTTGGTGTCCTGCGGGACGGCGTGCCCCAGGCGAGTGGCTGGAGCTACGATCCCGTGCTGCAGGAGCTGACGGTTGTCGAGAGCGCAGCTGGCCAGCACCTCTGGCGCTTCGAGCCCTAGCCGATTTTCCCCTCTGGGGGCCCGCTCCAGGCTCTGTGGGCAGCGAGGGGGGGGGCAGCGGACCGGGCCGGTTGGAGGGCTGACGGAGAGCTTGCGGAATTCTGTATCCGAGGTGTGACCCAGGTTAAGTCACGCGCTAGAGCACTGTGTCCGAAAGGCGTCGAGGCGTTCCAGCCGAGGCTGCACTAGACGGGCCAACCAACCGAATCCTTGCATCGCCCCATCGCTCATCACCGTCCGAGGGCTGGACCCATCGGGCAAGCTCTTCAGCTGGCCCAACGGCAAAAAAAAGGGGGCCGGTGACGGGAAATCACCGGCCCGAGGGAGAGAGGAGTTCCAGCCAGGCTTCCCGAGTCACTCACCGCTCGCAAAGTGGGTGACTACCCCGACTGGACTCTCATGCGCGGCGGTCCGAAAACCGCCACGAACTAACTTAGCTCGGTTTTCCGTGGTGAGGAAGGGGCAATGCGGGTTTTCCTGCTCGCGACATGATCGAAACGCGACTCGCCCTCACCACGGTCGACCAGGGCGTGCCCTGGCGGGACACCCAGTGGCCGGGGATCTCCTGGCATTTGCTCGCTTCGGATTCAGAGGGGGACTCCGGGGCCGCCTCCTCGAAGGGAAGCCGGCCGGGTTCCACCGTCCTGATCCGAATGGCGCCGGGCTGCGGCTATCCCACGCACCTCCATTTGGGCCTCGAGGACGTTCTGGTGCTGGCGGGTGGGTATCGGGATGAGCTTGGGGAATACTGCTCCGGTGCCTTTGTGAGGTATCCTGCGGGCAGCAGGCACTCCCCGGTTGCGCTCGGGGACTCCGCAAGCCCCGAGGGGCCGAGCAACCCCGCCTGCATCCTGTTTGCCTCCGCCCGCGGCGGCATCGAGTTGAACCCAGCCCCCGCAGAATCTTGACCCAAGCACCGATCGACGCCCTCTGTACTCAGATCCAGCGCGAACTCGCTGCCAACCCCAAGGGCACCGGTGTGGCGGCCCTGCTGGGGAGCTATGCAAAGGAGCACAGCGACTGGCGTGAGTTCCAGGTCTGGAGTGACGAGCGCTACACCCGCAACCTGGTGCACCGCTGCGGCGCCTACGAGCTGCTCCTGCTGTGCTGGGAGCCGGGCCAGGTCAGCCCGATCCACGACCACGCCGGGCAGCACTGCTGGATGGCGGTTCTGGAGGGATCCCTCGAGGAGGTGCATTTCAGCGCCGGCGAGGAAGGGCTTGTCGCAGGTCGCAGTGCGGTGCTGTCCAGGGGCGAGGTCGCTTTCATCCAGGATGAGATCGCCTGGCATCTGATCCGTCCGGTGGGGGAGCAACGGGGGGTGTCGCTGCACCTCTACGCGAACCCGATCGATTCCTGCCGGATCTTCAACGAGTCCTGCGGAACCCCCTCGAAGATCGAGATGGGCTATCACTCGGTGCGGGGCAAGGGCTGCGAAGACGTGTCGGCCCAGGAGATTCGCGCCGAGTTCGCCTAGGGCGGCCCTTTCTTCGGCCCCTTGCCCCGTACCCGGGGTGTTCCGGGAGCGGTGCTCTGCGCCTTCGCCCAGCGCATGCATCAGAGATCCACCCCAGGGTGGCTTGGGCGGGACGCCCGGAGCGCGCCCTCGCTCCCTGGTGCCCCTCGATTCGGGCTTCCCAGGGGGCTCTCGCTGGGGCGCTCAGACCCCTGGTCAAAAAGAAGGCGCGCCAGCCGAAGCTGACGCGCCAGCGACTCATCCGAATCGGTGCCCTCTGCCCGAGGGTCCCGGTAGGCCGAGTGACGCGGGCAGAATGTTCCCCGCGATCACCGACCGTAGCCTTACCGAAGCAGGGCTAGGGTTGCTCCAGGTGGCAAGGTTCCACCTTTCGCGCTCCGTATGCCTAAACACCAACGGGGGAGCATCTCGCCCTTTTATTTCTGAGTTCTTTGGATGTCCTGCCGAGGATGGAAACACCCGAGTTCGGCCTCACCTGGGCCAAAGGCGGCCTTGGGCGGTCCAAGCGCTGATCTGATGCGTATGGATGCTGGCCAGGTGCCTGCGACTTTGCTTGACCCGGGCTGGGGCCGGGGCTACCTTCCGCGCCAAGCGGCGAGGTAGCTCAGCTGGTTAGAGCACAGGCTTCATAAGCCTGGGGTCGCGGGTTCGAGTCCCGCCCTCGCTACATCCCCTTCTGCATTGCCGGCTGGGCCGGTGTCAGAGGCGGTTCGCTGGTCGCCCCCCGAGCCCAGCCCCGCCTGCCCGCTGGCTGCTGTCTCATTTTGAGCAGTGCCCGATTGCCCGGTGGTTCCAGGGGCCTGGGACTGGGCCTCGATACGCTCGAGACAACCTGGCCCAGGGGCCGTGGGGGGAGCCGCCACCACGAGGTTGGGCACGCTGGTCCGGGCGCTGCGCAGGGGCTCGACGCGCTGGGCGAGGGCCTCGATGAAGGTGGGGGACTCGTTGAGCGCCGGCACGACGATGAGCTCCTGGCCGCCGGCCGCTTGGAAATCGGCCACCAGCTCCTGGCCGATCTCCTCCAGAGTCTCCAAGCAGTCTGCCGCGAATCCGGGCAGGGAGATCAATACCCGCTTGTGCTCCGCCGCAAGGGCGGGCACGTATTCGTCCGCGAAGGGCTGCAGCCAGGGCGAGGACCCGAAGCGCGATTGGAAGATCAGCTCCCACTGGTCGCGCTCGAGGCCAAGTTCCGCAGCGAGGGCGAAGGCGGTGACCGTGCAGTGGCAGAGGTAGGGGTCGCCCTTCTCGACGTAGCTCTCGGGGAGCCCGTGAAAGCTGAAGACATAGAAGTCTGGAGCCTGCTCCCCGGCCGCTTCCCGCACCCGTTCTGCGAGGGCCCGCACGTACCCGGGGTCGTCGTACATCGGGCCAACAAAGGACAGGGCCAGGGGGTCGCGACGCAGGGCCTCAAGGCGTGCCACCTCGGCTTGGACGGTTCCCGTGGTTGTGTTGCTCGCCTGGGCGAAGAGGGGCAGCACGACGGCGTCCTCCGCGCCGGCGCGGTGCAGTGCCTCAAGGCCTGAGCGAAGGCTCGGCTGGCCGTAGCGCATGGCCAGCTGCACGTTCCAGCCGTCCCCAAGGCGTTCCTGCAGCGCTCTGGCGATGGCTTCGGAGTGCACCAGGAGGGGCGAGCCTTCGGGGCCCCAGACCTTGCCATAGGCCTCGGCGGACTTCGGGCCGCGGAAGGGCAGGATGATGCAGCGCAGCACGAAGAACCAGATCGGGCGCGGGGCCTCCACCACACGTCGGTCCCCTAGGAACTCTTTGAGGTAGCGGCGGACAGAAGTGACGTCCAGGCTGTCGGGGGTGCCGAGATTGACCAGCAGCAGGCCCGTGGGGCGAGCGATCGGCGCGGCGAGTGCGTCGACGCGGGTGACCAGCGGAACCGGTGCAGGCTGGAAGTAGGCGATCGAGCTGGCGATGAGCGCGGCTCCGATGCCCAGGTAGAGGCCGGCGACGGGGGACCAATTCAGGTAGCCAGCGCCGGCGCTCCAGCGCAGCAGAGCGCCGAAACCGATCATCAGGCCGATGAGGGGATAGAACTTGGCCGAGAAGATGTTCCAGGGTCGCGGCGACTCCAGCTTGTGGATACGTACGACGTTCTTCCGCGCGCTCTTGGAGAGCACGTACTTGCCCTTGGCGGCTCCAATGAGAAGGCCGAGAACGCAGGCGAATACGGTCCAGGAGATTCCGGACTGGTCTCGGGCAGCGGGCAGCATCCGGGCGCCGCGCACCGCGAGGCTCGTGCCGACGACGATCCAAACCAGGCCTGCGAGGCGCTGGAGAAGGGTCTTGGGGATGATCATGGTCAGTCGTTGGGGCCGGTCGGGCTGACTCGCTCGCCCGCGCGGTAGGTACCGGAGAGGCCGGGGTCAGGCTGCCCATCGGATTTCCAGAACTCCCAGGGACCTTCGCGCAGGCCGAGCTTGTAGATGCCCTTCGAGCGCCGAAAGCCGTTCTCATGCCAGAAGGTCCAAGGGCCGGTGCGCAGGGATCCCGATGCCTCGGGGACCCACGTGCGCTGACCCTTTGCGGCGGGCTGACCGTTGCGGAAAAAGGTCTCCCAGATCCCCGTTCGGTGTCCCTCGGAGTCGTAGGAACCCCGGGCCCGCAGGCTGCCGTCGAAGAAACGGTAGATCCAGTCCCCGCGCTCTTCCCCCGGCCGGCCCTGCCCCTCGTCGAGCCGCACACCATCGACACCAAACGCAACGTACGTCTTGCTGCAGGCGGCCAGTGGCAGGGTGCTCAAAAGGGCGAGGGCAATCAGCGGTCGGGGGAGGGTCGGCATGGGGATAGAAGCTCTTCCCCGAGCATAGCAAGCGACCCCAGCTCGGATTCGGCCGGCTTCTCCTCGCAGGGGAGTGCCGGGGATTCCCCTCTCCATTTCCCCTGGATGAGGCCCAGCCTGGGGCTCTTCCTAGGGCGGGGCCCAGGTGGGACCTGCACGCTCGATCCGGGGGACACTGCCCGAGCTCTCGACGGTGCAGGGCCAACATGGATCCATCCCAACGACAGTTACGTGGGGCAGGATGGAGAGAGCGCCCCCAAGGCCATTGGCTGCCAAGCCCCAGACGACGCTTGAAACCGGCGACACCATCCCCCTGTAGATCACGTTCCGTTCGCTTGCACAATGCCGTTGGCTGTCCCGGGAACGGAGCAAAGTCAGGCGCCGCTCGGGGATCGGAATCACCGAATTTCCGGTGACAAGCTCCCCGGGGCTGAGCGGGCTTGCCTTTTGTTTGATGAAGGAAAAGTGGAGGAGATCAGGAGGGGGCCTGGACTCTGCAACCCATTAGGATCCCCGCCATGAATCACACCATTCTCAGCGTCGCGCTCCTGGCCAGCGCGGCTTCGTTCTTCGTTTCTACCGGCAACTCCGAGAACGCGATGCAGGGGCAGCTGGAATTCCCTGCTGCAAGCCCTGCCGCGACCCTACAGCAGCGGATCGGCCTGACCGACGTCACGGTCGCCTACGGGCGGCCGAGCATGCGTGGGCGCAAGGTCTTTGGGGGGCTTGAGCCTTACGGGACCGTTTGGCGCACCGGTGCGAACATGGCGACGAAGGTCTCGTTCAGCACGGACGTCACCTTTGGCGGCGAGGCGGTTCCGGCCGGCGACTATGCGCTGTTCTCTATTCCTGGCGAGAAGGAATGGACCCTGATCTTGAGCACGAATGCCAATCAGGGCGGGGCCTACGGCTACGACGAGAGCACGGACCAGGCCCGGGTTACGGTGATGCCTGAGCGCCTGGCAGCTCCGGTGGAGACCTTTGCGATCGGCTTCGAAAGCCTGAAGCCGGCCGGGGCCACGATGACGCTGGAGTGGGAAAGCACACGCGTTGCGGTTCCGATCGAAACGAACGTGGTCGAAGTCCTCGTTCCTCAGATTGAAGCGGCCATGGCCGGCGAAGGGGAGAAGCCCTACTTCTCCGCGGCGATGTTCTACTACGAGAACGATCTCGACATGGAGAAGGCCGCTGCCTGGATTGAAGAGGGCGTGAAAGCCCGTCCCGACGCCTTTTGGATGGTGTACCGCAAGGGTTTGATCCTCGCCAAGAAGGGCGACAAGCGTGGGGCGATCGCGGCCGCCGAGCAGTCGATGGAGATGGCCTCCAAGGCTAGCGGCCTAATCAAGGCTGAGTACACCCGTCTGAACGAGGCGTTGATCGCTCGCTGCAAGGAGTAAGCGTGTAGGGCATCGGGCGGGTCTGGAGCTCGGCACCGATTCGCCGCATGCAAGAACTCGGGGGCTGGGCGCATTGCGCCCAGCCCCCGAGTTCTTGCATGCGGCGAATCGGTGCCGGGCACCAGACCCGCTAGGTCTGCGTTGCTCGCGGTCCCCCGCGCTGCAGGCCCTG
>CAYWNK010000022.1:0-14240 GCA_964459495.1 uncultured Planctomycetaceae bacterium | reverse complement strand
GGCACCAGACCCGCTAGGTCTGCGTTGCTCGCGGTCCCCCGCGCTGCAGGCCCTGGAACGCAAGTGCCAGGACGATCACGATTGCTGGCGCCAGCAGGTTGTACCAGAGGAAGGCCAGCTGGATTTCGCTGAAGTGGATGAGCAAGATGGTCGCCTGGGCGATGCAGGCCGCAGAGAACGCGGCCGCGCTCTGCACTCGCTTGGCAAAGAAGGCCAGCAGGAAGATCCCCAGGATCGTCCCGTAGAACAGGGAGCCCAGGATGTTGACCGCCTGGATTAGGTTTTCGAACAGCGAGAACAGCGCCGCCGATCCCAGGGCCATCAAGCCAAAGCCGACCGTCGCCCAGCGCGTGCGCAGGACCGCTCCTGGGGCGCCCTCCGGGGTGTGCAGGACGTCCACCACGGTCGTGGTCGCTAGGGCCGAGAGCTCGGCCGCGGTGCTGCCCATGCCCGCGCAGAAAATCATGGCGAGCACGAGTCCGACGATGCCCACGGGCAGGTGCTCCATGATGAAGCTGATGAAGATGTAGTCCTTGTCGTTGGGTTCGGCGGCCGGGACGAGGTCCACGAGGCGTTCCTTGAAGCCTCGCTCGAGCTGCGTCTGTTGGAGAGCAAGGTCCTCGATTGCGGCGAGGCTTTCCCCGGCCCTGGCCTCGTCGCCAGCGCGGGTCGCCGCAGCCCAGGCCTGCACCGACTCTGTTCGGAGCGCCAGAACGCCCGCGTGTTCGAGTTCCAGGGCCTGGATTTGGCCGCTGCTGTCCCGGGCGCGGGCCTCCACCAGGTTGGCCTCGTTCCAGTGCAGCGGCGCAGGGTTGGCCAGGTAGAACACAAACACCATCACCCCCGTCAGAAGGATGAAGAACTGCATGGGGATCTTCAGCAGGCCATTCATCCAGAGCCCTTGGCGGGCCTGCTGCACCGAGGGGGCGCTGAGGTAGCGCTGCACCTGACTCTGATCGGTACCGAAATACGAGAGCTGCAGGAAGAAGCCCCCGATCAGGCCGCTCCACAGGGTGTACTTGTTGCTGGGATCCCAGGACAGGTCGATCGCATCGAGCTTGCCCAAGGCCGCCGCGATGCCGAAGCTCTCGCCCAGGCTCAGGCTGCCCTGGAGGGATTGGAGCGTCAGCCCAAAGGCGGCGAAGAGCCCCAGGAAGATGACCGCCATCTGCTGCCTCTGGGTGACTCCCACCGCGCGCGCGCCACCGGTGGTCGTGTACAGGATCACGAAAGCTCCGATGAAGAGGCAGGTGTTTGCCAGGGGCCAGTGCAGGACTTTGCTCAGCACGATGCTGGGGGCATAGATCGTGATGCCGGCCCCCAGGCTGCGATGGATTAGAAAAAGCCCTGCCGTCAGCAAGCGGGTGCGCCCATCGAAGCGCCTGCCGATGAACTCATAGGCGGTGTAGACCTTCTCCCTGTAGTACAGGGGGATGAACACCGCGCCGATCACGAGCATGGCGAGGGGCAGTCCGAAGTAGAACTGCACGAAGCCGAGGCCATCGAGATAGCCCTGGCCGGGCGTGCTGAGGAAGGTCACCGCACTGGCTTGGGTGGCCATCACGCTTAGGCCCACTCCCCACCAGCGGCTTCGGTTGCCGCCGCGCAGGTAGTTGTCCTGGGTGTTGTCCTGGCGGGTGCGCCACACCCCGTAGACGACGATGAAACCGAGGGTGCCGAGCAGCACCAGCCAGTCGATGAATGCCATCAGGCTTGGGTCGGAGAGTCGCTGGGGCCGGTCATTCCCGGGGGCTCCGGCGAGCGATCAGGTTCGCCAGCAGGCGGTAGGCGCCCGGCACACCGGCGGGGAGCTGGCGGAAGAAGCTGATCCCTGTGTAGATGAAGCGACCCTTGCCGAATTCGGCGCTGATCAGCGCGCCATCGAGCGGTGCCTCACCGGGATCGCTCCACGCGATCAACGCCTGGTAGTTGGGGTCCAGGCTGCCGGCAAAGTACAGGCCACGTTCCTGCACCCAGCCCTCGAAGTCCCCGGCGCCAATGGCATTCGGCACGTGGAAGAGGGGGTGTTCGGGGGCGAGCAGGGTAGGGGCAGACTCCTCGACGGTCACGCGCCCACGGGTCAGCGAGAAGGGGTAGGGCCCGATGGTGCGCGGGTCGAGCACCATGTCCCGGCTGGCGGTGTTGTACTGCACCAGCAGCGTTCCCCCGCCTTCGACGAAGTCCAGCAAGAGCGGCTGGAGGCGGGCCATCGCGGGGACCGTGTTGTAGGCCCGAATGCCCACGACGATGGAGTCGAAGCCCTCGAGGTCGGCGAGCTGCGCGGCGCCCGGATCGATGCGCTCGACGTTGAGTCCCAGGCGCTGCATGGCTCCAGGCAAGTCGTCGCCGGCGCCTTCCACGTAGCCGACGCGGCTGACGTTCAGCTCCACGTCCAGGGGGACCAGGCGCACCTGGGCCTTGGAATACCAGACCTGGGGCTGGATGTGCGGGTAGTCGATCAGGTGCATGTGGAGATCGCTGAACCCTTCGGCTGAGGTGAATCCAAAGCCCAGGATCCCTGGCGCCGAGGCCCCAGATCTGCGCAGCTCCAACTGCAGCCTCTGGCGCTGGCCGCGCAGCAGTCCGTTCACCTCTAGGGTCGGTGCGCCGAGGAGCTCCCACCCCGCAGGAACCTGAATGGCCAGAACCCCCTCCAGTTTCGCGCAGAGGGCCTCCAGCTCGACGACCACCTGCACTTCCTGGTCGCGAACGATCAGCACGGGCTCCTGGGGCTCGATCGACACGGGGGGCGTCACGCCGGCGGCGCGGGTGAGTTCTCCGTCCACGCGGTCCACCCAGCTGTACGTCGGGTGGCGCTCCACCTGGATCACTCGGCCCCCTTCCAGGCGCAGGGTGCTGGTGTAGATGGTGGGCGGCGCCGTGCTGGGCTCGATGCCGGTGTGTCCCGTGCCCCGGGGGTCGTAGAGCGTTCCGTGGGGGGCGGCCAGCCAATAGGGCTGGTCGATCGCGCGGGCAGCGTTGGCTTCGAGAAGCGTCGTGACCTCAAGGGACTGGTTCCAGAGCAGGCTTTTCTGGACGGCGGTCGCCTCGCCAGCGGGTCCTTCGCAGGCAAGCCACTCCCAGGCCGGGCCGGCCCCGCGCTGCATGGTCTCCAAGGTCACCGCCATGCTCTCTCCCAGGGCAATGCTCGGACGGACTGCCCGCGCCTGGATGTGGGTCCCGCTGACTTGGAGCAAGAGCTCTGCGGCGTCCATCGCCTTGCGCTCGGCCCAATGCCGTCCATCGCTCGTCGTGCTCTCCGATTCGGCCAGGCCTTCGAGCACATCCAGTAGCTCCACCAGTCCCGCGCCGCTGCGCTCGGGGTGCTCGGGATCAAAGGCCGCGATGGTGCGTTCCAAAATCTCGCCTGCCCCTTCGCCGCCAGGGACCCGGCTCCAGTCCAGCACGACACCATCGAGCAAGTCCGGCTGCCCGAGGGCAGGTCCCTTGTCCAGGCGCAGGTACTCGAGCTGGGAGCCGCGGGCGATCGCCGTGCCGAAGCCCTGGCTCTTGTGCTGGCTGCGACTGTGGCTGGCGAGTTCGTTGAAGCTCATGCCCAACAGGGGATCGAAGCCGCCCACATCGACGGAGACCCAGTGATCGGGATCCGCCTTCGCGACTTCAGCGACGTCGCGCCTCCACCACGAGCTGGCGTTGAAGAACAGGCGTCGAGTCTGCCAGGTCTCCAGCCCATCGGCGATCTGCTGCGGGAAGGCCTGGGGATCGGCAGCCAGCTCGAAGGCCTCGCGGGCCAGGAGGGCCGAGGCGGTGTGGTGCCCGTGCCCGCCGCTTCCGTCGGTGTCAAAACGCGTGACGATGACATCCGGTCGGAAGGTCCGCACGACGCGTACCACGTCGGCCAAGATCTCCTCTCGGCCCCACTTCGCCAACGTCTCGTCGGGGTTCTTGCTGTAGCCAAAGTCGACGGCGCGGGTGAAGAACTGCTCGCCCCCGTCGATGCGCCGTGCTTCGAGTAGTTCCTGGGTGCGCAGGATGCCTAGCGCATCCCCGAGCTCGGGCCCGATCAAGTTCTGACCTCCGTCCCCGCGGGTCAAGCTGAGGTACGCCGTCCGTACCCGCCGCCCGTTCGCCAGGTAGCTGATCAGGCGGGTGTTCTCGTCGTCGGGGTGGGCAGCCAGATAGAGGACGCTGCCCAAGACGCCGAGCTTTTCCAGGCGCTGTTGGATCTCTCCCGCAGCAAGCTGCCGCGGTGCGCGCTGGGCCTGAACCTGGGGGCAGAGGGCGAAGACAAGCGCGAGTAGTGAGGGACCGAAGACTCGGAACATGAAGCAGGGCGGCGGTGGAGCTGGGTCAAAGCGGGGGTGGGGGCGCTTTGTACCAGCCCTGCTACTCCGGCGTCAGTGAAGACTGGGGCTCTAGGTGCAGAGCTATGTTGGTCGTTGGTATGACTGCCGTATGGCCTCGTCCGGGGGGCGCGACCCGAGACTCGACTGGGCACCCCGACCTCGGCGCGTCGCTCGACGGGATGCTTGCCCCTAGTCTTGGACGCGCTCCAGCACGAGCCGGGTCAGCCGCGGAGTGACGAGCGGCCTGCCGACCCGAAATCTCGGCGTCCAGTCGAGGGTTGTGGGCGTCCAGCGGCCGTCCGCGCCGGGCTCGAGCTTGATTTCATTTCGGTCCCTGCTTCCCAGCGCGAGGTGGGGGCCGCTCGCCTGGGATGTGCTGGGCAGGGCCTGGAGTTCTGGACGGCCGTCGATCGAGCATTGCAGTGCGCCGTTCCCGTCGGCCCGCAGGACGAGCACGAGATCGAGCTCGGGGAGTTGATAGCGGCCGGGGAGTCCCCCAACACTGAAGTCCGGGATTCGGCTGCGCTTGTGCCGCGGGTCCTCGCGAAACCTTCCCCCAAAGCGCTGCTCCTTCGAGGGAGGGTCGAGGACGTCCGCCAGCTGGATCCCCATGGCGGCCTTGGAGGCCTCCAGCAGATCGAAGCCCGCCGAGTGGTTGCACAGGCCCGCAAGGACCCAGCCCTGCTCGGGGTAGAGCAGCAGGGTGGTGCCGAAGCCACTGTCCATTCCGACCAGCTGGGAAACGGGCTGTCCGCGCCAGGTCCTAAGATTGCTTCCGCGATACAGCTGGACCTCTTGGTCGTTGTGGGAATACGACCCTGTTCGAATCCCCGCGGCCACCTCGGGGGGCAGGACTCGGGGGCTCAACAATTCCGCACCCCAGAGCGCGAGGTCGGAAGCCGACAGCCACAGGCCGCGGTCTCCGACGATCCGACCCTGGCCCGGACCTTCTCTCCAGCTGATGAGTGACTCTACGTAGGGCTTGGCGCGATTCCGGTCGGTGGCCTCACTGCCCTCGGCCCTCTCGGCTGCGAATTCGGCGGTCGCCATTCCGATCGGGCCAAACAGCACTTCGCTGGCGACTTCGTCGAGGCTGCGGCCCTCCGTGCGCACGATGAGCTCTGCGAGGAGGAGATCGTTGGTCGGGGTGACACCTGTCTTGGTGCCAGGCCTGAAGAGCGGGCTGTGTTGACGGGATGCCCAGTGCAGCGCCGCCTTGCGGTCGAGGAACTGGCCTTCGCCACGGCGACGCGCGCCAAGCAGGGCGTAGACGTCGCGCAGTCCTGACGAGTGCTCCATGACCTGACGCAGGGTGGGCTGGGGCTGGAGAGTTCGGAACTCCAGGAGCGCGTCCCCAAGGTGCATGTCCAGGTCGATGCGCCCCTCCAAGGCCAAAGTCCAGGCCAGCGCGCAGACGATCTGCTTCGCGATACTGGGACTGGCGAACAGAGTCTCGGCGCCGATGGACGTCTCGGACCTACGGTCCGCCCGGCCGATGGAGCCAAGGACCTGGACCTGGCCGCCGTGGGCGCTGGCGAGGATGGCGCCTGGTCCCTTGTCATCCATGCCCTGGCGTTCGAGTTCCGCCAGGGCGGCGACCCAGGCCTCGCCCGATTCCCCAGGGGGGCTGGGGGGATCGGGGCTCTGAATGACGAGCGCGGCGAGGAGGCAGAGGGGCGGAGAGAAGAGCATGGGCGAGCAGAGGAGAGGGCGTGAGGTCTCGACTGGGTACCGGGCTGGGCGGTGAAAATTCACGTGCCCCGGGCATCCTCCGAGCGCTCGGCGCAAGGGGGGATACCCGGGGCACGTGAATGATCACCGCCTAGCCCGGCAATCGAGAGTTCTACAGCAAGAACAGCATTTCGCGGTACTTGGGCAGGGGCCACAGGTCATCGTCGATGAGGCGCTCCAGCAGGTCGGCGGCCTCTCGGACCGTGGCCATGGCGGGGACAATCTTCTCGCGGTACGCGACGGCGAGTTCGCCGCCTTCCAGACTGGAGGACTCCAGTTCGGTCTGCTTGGTGAACAGATCGTCGACGGCGTGCTTTGCGCGCCCGATCGCGTCAGTGGTGAGCTGGAGGATCTCGCGCTGGGCGGCGGTGTCGACGTCGGGGAGCACAGCGGTGACCGAGGTGATCGAGTCCGCCAGTTGCTTCTGATGCTTCATCGCCGCAGGCAGGATCAAGGTCATTGCGATGTCGCGGGTGGCGATCGCCTCGACGTTGATCTTGTTGGCGTAGGTGTCGTTTTGGACGTAGAAGCGGCTAGTGGCTTCCTCCTCGCTCAGCACGCCATACTTCGCGTACAGCGTGCAGTTGTCCGGGCTGGCCCAGTCCGACAGCGCCTCGGGGGTTCCTGCGCGGTTCAGCAGGCCGCGCTTCGCCGCTTCGGCGCGCCACTCGTCGGAGTAGTTGTCACCCGAGAACAGGATCCGCTGGTGAGCCGATAGAACCTCGCGAACGGTGGCGACGATGTTGTCGTTGGTGGGTCCGCCCTTGGCTTCGATCTGGTCGGAGATGAAGTCGAGCGATTCGGCCACGGCCAGATTGACCAAGGTCGCGGGATAGGCCGCCGACTGGCTGGAGCCGACCGCGCGGAACTCGAACTTGTTCCCGGTGAAGGCGAAGGGCGAGGTGCGGTTGCGGTCGGAGATGTCGCGCGGAAGGTCGGGCAAAGACGTCACGCCGAGGCGCAGGGGCTTGCCCTCCTCGGGGTTGACGGGCCGGCCTTCAACGATGGCGTTGACGACCTCCTCGAGCTGGCCGCCGATGAAGATCGAGATGATCGAGGGCGGGGCCTCATTGGCGCCAAGGCGGTGATCGTTGCCTGCGGACGCGATCGACGCGCGCAGCATGTCCTGGTGCAGGTCGACGCCGCGGATGGTCGCCGCCAGGAACAGGATGAACTTCAGGTTGTCGTGGGGGGTCTTGCCGGGCTCATACAGGTTGCGGCCGAGGTTGTCGGCCAGCGACCAGTTCATGTGCTTGCCCGAGCCGTTGAGGCCGGCGAAGGGCTTCTCGTGGAGCAGGGCGTTGAGGCCGTGGCGCTCGGCAACCTCTTCGATGACCTCCATGGTCAGCATGTTCTGGTCGATGGCGACCGACGCTCCCTGGTACATGGGCGCGAGTTCGAACTGACTCGGCGCGACCTCGTTGTGGCGCGTGACCACGGGAATGCCCAGGAGCCAGAGCTCGCGCTCCATGTCCTGCATAAAGCTGAGGACGCGCGGGCTGATGTTGCCGAAGTAGTGGTCGTCGAACTCCTGCCCCTTGAAGGCGCGTGCGCCGAAGAGTGTCCGGCCACAGGCGACCAGGTCGGGGCGCAGCTTGTAGAACTCGGAGTCGATCAGGAAGTACTCCTGCTCGAGGCCCGCACTCGCACCGACCCGGGTGACCTGGTCGTCGCCGATCAGATTGAGCATGCGAACGGCGCTGCGGGACACGGCTTCGCAGGAGCGAAGGAGGGGGGTCTTCTTGTCGAGCGCCGCGCCGGTCCAGGAGCAGAACGCGGTGGGGATGGTGAGCGTGCCGCCGTCGGGGGTGCGCCGAATGAAGGCCGGGGAGGTCGGATCCCAGGCGGTGTAGCCGCGCGCCTCGAAGGTGGCGCGGAGACCGCCGGAGGGAAAGGAGCTTGCGTCGGGCTCGCCCTGGAAGAGCTGCTTGCCGGAGAACTCCAGGATCGCGCCGCCGTCGGAGGTGGGCTTGAGGAAGGAGTCGTGCTTCTCCGCGGTCGAGCCGGTCATCGGCTGGAACCAGTGCGTGTAGTGGGTCGCGCCGTTCTCGATGGCCCAGGCCTTCATGGCGCCGGCGACCGCGTCGGCGATCTCCGGGGTCGGGGAGGTGCCGGTTTCGATCACCTGGCGCAGGGCCTTGTAGACGTCGCTGGGCAGACGGTCCCGCTGGACGCGATCGCTGAAGACGTACCGCCCGAAGAATTCCGGCAGGCGGGCGGTTCCGCTGGCGGGCATGGAAGCGGAGGTGGGGGCGTTGCTGCGCGGCGCAATCGAGGAGGTGATGCTACGCAGAGCTTCGTGGCGCGTGGTTGCCGTCATGGCGCAAGGGTGGACCGCTGCGGTCCGGAGGGTGCCGAGGGGCGTGCGGAGGAGTTGGGCTGGGGCCGAGGCCCGACTGCCAGGGTCCAAAATACCCCTGGGCTCACATTGGATCGAGCTGGGGGAGCCGTTTCCTTGCGAGCGAAGACCCACCTTTTGGTCAGAAGCCGCCATTCGCTCACGAGAGGGAAGCGGATCCGGCCCGTCCGGCCCGAAACCGGAACCCTGGGGGCCTGGCACCTTGTTCCCCCCGGGCCAAGGGCGAAAGCTAGGTGACTATGCTGCGCAATTTCCTGGCCTCCGTGGCGATGTCGCTGGCCGCCTGCACTTCTACGCAGGGGCTAGAACCCCTGGATTGGTCGCCCCTTGCGGGTTTGCCCCAGCCCGCCCCGGAGCGTTCCGTCCAACTTTTGCACGCCGATCTCCAGCTGGATTTGGACCTGCTGGACGGGCGGCTCGAAGGGGCCAGCACTTCCTGGATCCGGGCCCTGGGACGTCCCGTGTCCCAGGTCACGATGCGGGGCGGCCACGGGGTGCGGGAGGTTCTGGATGCACGTGGGCGCAGCCTCGTTTTTGAGGCCGAGAACGGGGCCGTTCGCGTCGACCTGGTCGAGCCCCTGCAGCCCGGAGACGAACTTCCCCTGACCGCGAGGTTCTCGGCGCTGCGGCCCCCGGGGGTGAGCTTTGGGGAGACGGCCCCCGGACCCGCATGGAACCCCTGGGTCAGCGCGGGCCCGCGGCCGGACAGCGCTGGCGCCGGGCCGCTGCCCTGGTTTCCCCTCGTCGAGCCCGAGCAGGCCTGCGCCACCTTCGCGGCCACCGTGCGCGCCGGCCACGGGGTTCGGGTGTTCCTGGGCGGCCTGCCGAGCGAGCCGCCGAGCGCCCCCGAGGCCGACAGCGCGGGGACGCGAACCTTCACTTTCCGAAGCGAAGAACTGCGCACGCTGGGCCGACTAGCGCTTGCTGCCGGAAGGCTCCGTCAGGCGAGTTCCAGCCCACTGGGGGAGCGCGTCTTTGTTCCCCACACCGAATCCGGCGAGTTCGCGGATCGCCTGGTTCAGGCGACCAGCGCTCGGGAGGAGATACTGGGCTACGGACCCGCGGCGGGCGTGTCGAGTGCCCTGGACGCGGCCCCGCCGGTGGTGGTCGTGGTGCCCGATGGCCGGGGGCAGCGCCTGGATGGACTCGGGGTGATCGGCCTGGGGCCCGCGCTTGCGCAGCGGCTCGCCGATGGGGGATGGGTGGGCTCCCCCGATCCCTTGGCCTTGGCGCTCGCGCGGGACCGGGTCGCTGGACGGCACACGGCGGCGCGTTCCTCGGAAGCTTGGTTGCTTGAAGCGCTCGCGGGGTTTCAGTCCATGGGGGCGGCCGGGGCGCAGGGTGGCCTGCGGGCCGAGCTCTTTGCGATGTCCGAACCGAAGTCCACCGGCGCTGTTGCCCAGCGGATGCGCTCCGTGCTTGGCCTAGAAAGCCAAGGCGGCACGCTGCGCAAGGGGGCGCTCGCCATGGAGGCGATCGGCCGCGAATTCGGCTTCGAGCCCCTGGCCCAAGCGACCGACCGTGCCCTGGCGGCACGCAGGGGGGACAGCCTTGCGCCGGAGGATCTCGTGCGCGCCTTCCGCGCCCTGGACGGACGGGACATTGGAGCGCGCCTCGACGAGCTGACCAGGCGTGCTGGCCGGCCGGAGTGGCCGGAAGAAGCGCAGGTCGCCGGGCTGGTCGGGGCTGGGCTACGCGCAGCCGCGAGGCAGCAAGCCGACGGTTTGCTGCGGCTTCTCGCTTCCCGCCGGCTCGGGGAACGAGTGGGCGAGGATCCCGCGGCACTCACGCTCCTCTTCGATCAGGCGTTGAACGATCCACTGCCCCGGCTGCAGGTCGAGGCGCTACGGCGTCTGCCGGCGGACCAGCCAGCGGCCCGCGAGTTCCTGCTGCAGGCGGCCGCCGGCCACCCCGAGGCGGCCGGCCGGGGCGCCGCGCTGGCGGCGCTGTGGGAGGCGGCGCTGGGGGACGAGAACCTGGCCGGGCAGCTGCGCAGCACGGCGGAGCAGGAGCGCGACCCCGCCCTACGCGCGGCGTACGGGGATTTGATGCTCGCCCTGCGGAGCGCGCGATGAGCGCGGGCCCCAAGCGGCCGACTCGAGCCCAGTTGTCGGCCCTGGCTCGCCGCGATCCCGCCCTGGCGAAGGCGGCGCGCGGCCTGCCCCCCTTTCCCGGGTTCCCCGAGCCCCGGGCCCACGACTCGAATTTTCATGCACTCGCGAAGGCGATCGTGTTCCAACAGCTCGCGGGACGGGCGGCGCAGACCATCCACGACCGCGTCGTGGCCCTCACCCCTGGCACGCGCTTTCCGCTCCCCGAGCAAATCCTCGAACTCTCCGACGCCGAGCTGCGTGGCGCCGGACTCTCGCGCAACAAGCTGCTTGCGCTGCGAGACCTCAGCGGCCGCATCACCGCTGGCGAGCTGTCCGTGCGCTCACTGGGCAGACGCAGCGACGCGGAGGTCATCGAGGCGCTGACCGCGGTGCGTGGCATCGGAGTGTGGTCCGCGCAGATCTTCCTGATGTTCCGCCTAGGCCGGCTCGACGTATTGCCCGCGGGCGACCTGGGCCTGCGCGACGGACTGCGCCGTCTCGACGGCTGCGAAGACCGGCCGACGTCCGCCGAACTCGAGGCCCGGGGAGCCCGCTGGGCGCCCCTGCGCAGCGTCGCGGCCTGGCGGCTCTGGCGCCTGGCCGACGCGCCACTCTAGCCCGCTTGGCCAGCTGGCTCTGGCCTTCCCCGTATGCCGCCCGATCCCCGCTCCTTGGGTCAGGCGATCTCGCTTGCTTTTGCCCGATGTGGCCCGGAATCGGGCGGAGACCACCGTTGCTCTTAGTGGAACGGCGACTGCCGCGACCGTGCACTGCAGGGGGCCCAGTGGCTGCACGTGGCTCGGGCCTAGTCGAACTCAACAAAGAGCTCCTGGTCCTGCAGATCTTGGTCGTTCAGGGTCCATTCACCTAGGACTTGGATTCCCGCCTCATCGAGGCTTGCCCGATAGCGGCCGGGGTTCAGGCCGTTGAAGCTGAACTGAGCGGCCTGCCTCGGGCCTGGGCTGTAGGGCTGAGTTCGCTTCGTCCTGAGGTTCCGCCATCGACCTGAATCCTCCACGTGCAAGTGCAGATCGAAGGCCGGGTTGCTGAGCCGGCGACTCGAGGTGAGTCGGCCCTGGATCCAATACCCCTTTGGCATGACCGGATTCAGCAGCAAGGGGTCGGGCAACGACTCGACGACGAGAGCCTCGATGAGGACCTCCGCGCGGTCCCTCTGGGACACCCGCAGGTCGCAGGAACCCTGGGGGAGGAAAGCCACGGGAGAGGACAGACTCAAGATTGGTCGGGTCGCGGATCCTCCTGCGAGCAGGCGTTGCCAGGGCGCCCTGTCCCCATGGGGACGCCACTCGACGAGGTAGGGGGCGCTTCCCAGGGAGGCATTCACGATCCTCCCGGGCCGTCGGATTGGCTCGGCCTGCAGTGTGGTCTTGTCCACGACGGAAGCCTCAGCAATCCACGGCTCGTAGCCAGCCAAATCCAGCCTGAACTTCCACTGACCTCCTTCGAGGTTGAGGCGGAATTCGGATGCTCCAGCGAATCTGGCGCTGGGGTTGAACATCCCCGTCGACGGGGTCCAAATCTGGTGGGATCGTCTGCCGAGCGAGGGAGCGACTCTCACCTCGTGCTCCACGACCTGATGCCCACAGCGTGCCGTGAGGGACCCATCGACGAAGCCGTTCGCGAGGGAGAGCTCGGTTCGAATCCGAACTGGATACGTCTCCTTGCTCAGATGGAGCTTCAGTTCCTCGACGCTCTCGGTGAGATCGAACACAAACGTTCGCTCCATTGGGGCCCGACTCTCTCCCGCTGGCTTCGCGCGAATCTGGAGCTCGTAGCGGCCCGGCGTGAGCGCCTCGTAGCGAAAGACCTCAGCCCCAAGTGCGGGGGGCCACTGTCCCTGATCGACGTAGGGCCACAGGTCGGTTGTGGGAAAGCCCTCAGCCACAGGGAAGTCCGCATCAATGCGGCCTCCGAGCACGAGCTGCGGCTCCAGGAACAGGCGGATGTCCCGGACGGACTCGGTCAGCGCCAAGCTCTTGCGAGTAGAGCCACAGCCCCTGGAGACTGCAAGGACAGCGTAGTTCCCGGGTGCAAGGCCCGGGAATGCAAAGGCTCCATGCGCATCTACATCGACTTCGCTCACCGGGAACTGGTCACTCCCGTCGAGCCCAAAATCCAGGGCCCCAAACAACTGCACCCTGGTGGATCCCCCCTGGCTCCGATGCACACGACCCGCAAGGGTAAGTCCCTTCCAGACTCGAATGTCCCAGCGGGTGTCTCGGTCCACTTTGACGCACCTCGGCAGATCGTCGAGTTCGCTCGCGCTGACGGAAAGGCTGTACCAGAACGCGCTGATCTCTTGGAATGCGAACTGTCCGTTGGGCCCAGACTTGGTGGACGGTGACTCGAGGCTGCGCCGTCGCTCATCGAGGCTGTTGCGCCTGGGACCGGCAAGGTCCGCGGGCAGCGCCGGGTAGAGCCAGACCCGAACCCCCTCCACCGCTTCTCCGACGTCATTGACCACCCGTCCGTAGATGGTGACGGTGTCTGGTGCGGGCTGGAAGGGGCCGGGTTCGCTAGCTCCTTCGAGGGGGGCGATGCGGCGCTCGACTTCTCGGGGGCCCGCGGCGAGGGCACTTGGTTCAGCGGAGACCGGAGCGGCTCGGCCGGAGGTCGGTAGGGCTGTGGACGGCCCCGGCGGGACCTCACGCAAACGGCGGAGCCCAAGGACGAGGCACCCAAGCACGATCCCGAAGGCGATGAAGGCAATTCTGTTTCGATTCATCGGGGTCCGGGCCAATCGGCAGGGGCCCCAAGGATCGGGGCCGCAGCCGACGAGTCCGGCGATTCCTACGAATACGGCTCTAGCTCCGAAGGCGGGCGCGGAACAAAGCCCAGGTCCCGGGCGGCGGGGCCGATGTCGTAGGTGTGGGTGGTCGCGAGCTGGCGGGCCACGAAGCGGGTCATCGGGGGCTCGGCTTCCCGGCGCAACAGGTGGTAGAGCGACTCCATGGCGCTACCCACACCGTAGGCCAGGCCGGCTGGCACGCGGCGGCGGACGGGGGGAATGCCGTGGCGCCCGAGCAGTTCGTTGACCCAGCTCCACAGCCGGACCGGCTCGGGATCGCAGAGGAAGTAAGCCCGGCCGCCACATGGGGCATCGGGGGCTAGCCGGGCGGCGGCGCAGAGGTGGCCGCGGGCGGCGTTGCTCACGTGGGTGAGGCTGACCTCGTTGTCGCCGCTGCCCACGATGCGGAGCTTGCCGGCGCGCGCGCGCTCGAGGATCCGCGGCACCAGGTGGGGGTCGCCCGGCCCGTAGATGAGGTGGGGGCGCAGGGCGACGACACTCAAGGGGCCCTTCGACCCCTGGCTGCCGTGGGCGGCGAGGGCGAGCTGTTCCGCGGCGGCCTTGGTCGCGGGATAGGCGGCGAGAAAGCTGCCGGGGTAGGGCAGGTCGTTGCCGGCACGCACGTGATCTCCGCCGTCGAAGCAGACGCTGGGGGAAGAGGTGAAGACAAGCTTGGGGACTCCGGCGGTCAGGCATGCCCCCAGAGCGGCCTGCGTCGCGAGCACGTTGGCGTGGTGATAGGCCTGGTAGCTGCCCCAGACCCCGGCCTTGGCGGCACAGTGGTAGACGACCTCCGCGCCGGCGAAGGTGGCTTCGAGGTCGGCCGCGGGATCGGCGAGATCCGCGCGGATGCAGGTCGCACCCGCCGCCTCCAGCTCCGGGTAGTGACCGCGCGAAACCGAAGTCACCGACCAACCCTCCCCCAGGAGCGCCCGCGCGAC
>CAYWNK010000021.1:0-39811 GCA_964459495.1 uncultured Planctomycetaceae bacterium | reverse complement strand
CCCCAACAAACAAGCCGGGCGAGCGCCCCGCAAAGAGCACCCGCCCGCCTAACCAACCAACCAGCTCACTCACTCACTCCAACCAAGCACTCGCCACACTCGTCACAACCGGCACCTCCCCCGTCACCAAGTCCCCCACCATCGTCAACCGCAGCTGATACCAGCGCGCTCCCTGAATCCCATCGACATCATCCACCCAAGCATCACTCCCCCCGAGCAAATCGACCCCGAGGTTCACGCGCGAAATCGAGTGATCAGGAACACCTTCCGCCGGCGTCTGGGTGTCGTCATAGTGATCACCATAGACATCCAGAGTCCGCGCATCGAACACCGCCGGGTGCCTTCCCCCAGGCAGAGTCGGATGCTGGCTCGCGACCATGGACGCCCCCCGGTAGCTCACCTCCACGCCGCCTAAACCCGAGCGCGCCCCTTCAACCGAGCCAACAACAGTCGGCTCATAGACTGGCGCATCCAGCACCACGGCCGGATTCCCTCCGCTGAGCGCCGGCCGCCAGATCGAATAGGCCCGGCTCACCCGCACCACGAAGTCCACGGCGCCATAGTTCACAATGTTGTCGCGACCAAAGGTAGGCGCGCCCACCGGGAATCCAGTACGGAAGCCGCCGTTCGCCACCGTCTCTAGGTCCGGGTCAACGATGACCGCATTGCCGCTGGTATCGATGCCTCCGGCGCTGAAGGCGCGAAAGTATGGCCGCGAAGATGTGTTTGCAGCCAAGGAAACCGCCACCGAGTTGAGCCCATTCGCTGCCGAGTCGGCAAAACACCGGAAGTCCATCACCAGCGGTAGACCAATGGACTGCACCTGCCCGCTCGGATTGAATGGCACCGCATCGACGGCCTGCCCCTTCGCTAGCAATTCCTGCTGGAGCGGCACCCCGCCTCCCAAGACTCCCTTGCGTACCTGAATCGAGGTATCGCGCCATGTATAGGTCGCTTGATCCTCAAGCGGTTGATCCAGATTCAAGGGGTAAGGCTGCAAGAGCGTACCGCCCATCCCCAAGTATGCGTCGCCGGGGTTCACGGTGTAACCAAGCTGTCGGTCGTGCACCACTTCCGCGGGATCGACCTCGTTGTTGGCAAAGATCGGCCGGAGCCCCGACGACGGGAAACGGGGAAAGAACGACGTCGGCTCGATGAACTCGTCCGGCTGGAATTCCCCGTGGGAGAGGGCGATCTCGAACTCGTCGTACTCATCGGCGATGACCTGGTTGTCGGAAGGCGCCCAGGCCAGCCCCTCGACATCAATGTCCACCAGCGTGGGATCTTGAACCTCAAAGCCCATGTCGGCATAGCGCCACATCACCTGGGTCTTGGCACCCAGGGCGTTCATCGGGCTCTGGACACCGGACAAGAACGGCGTCATCAACGAGACAATTGGCTGGAACGGATCCACCTGGGCGCTGAAGCGCGTCACGGGCCGCGGTGTGATCGCCTCGGCTTCTGGGTCGTAGACCAGCGAGCCACCCCATTCGGTCGCCCCACCCATCGGCAGGTACTCATCCGCCTGCACGAAACGTGTGACGTGCCCGCCGCTGGTCACGCTCGCGGCGCTGGGATCGAGACTCAGCTCGATGGGACGCGGTAGGCTTCCAACGGACGCGCCGCCCGCACCGGCCAGGCCAAGGTCACCCGCTAGGAAGTGCAGGTAGTAGGACTCCGAGAGGCCCTGCTCGTGGTGCAGCGGTACCGCCGGAGTCCACTCGATCTCGACTCCCAGGGGATCGAAAGCCAGCTGACCAGGCACGGTCTCCGAACCGCTGAGGTCGGGCTCCTGGGTCAGGTCCCTGCGGCCGACGAACAAGCCGTCGTAGGAATCGGATCCCGCCAGGAGGACCTCTGAGCTGAAGCGTACGCGCAAAGCCGAGTCCGGCTGGAATGCGTTGACGACCTTCCCGTCGATGGTGACGAAGCAGGCCGAGCGATCCTGGTCCAGGGAGGAGTCGAAGCTGGTGGTCAGCTCTCCGGTGCTCGCGCCCAGGGCGGCGTAGCTCGCAGCATCACCGTTGAGTAGACGCAGCGTCAGCCGCTCGATCACGTTGCCGGCAAGGGGGGGCGACGCCGCGACGACCTCCAACAGAAATTGCCCTTCCTGAAGTAGCGCATCGCCGACGCGCGGTGTGTAGGCGCAGCCGCCGTTCACGAACGAGGCGCCTGCCAGTGTGAAGCGCAGCGGGTCCCCGCCGGCATCCGGAATCGGCCCTCCCGGGATGTTGATCTGCAGGGTGCTCAAGAGTTCAGGAACCGCCGCCCCTGCGAGGTTTTGGACGCCGGTCCCCGCAGCCGTAACGGCTGCACCGATCAGCAGCTGACGCTGGGGCGCCTGAAAGTCGATGCGCGCCTCTCCGGAACCAAGCGCGCGGCCCGCCAGATTCCGCAGGGGCTGCGCACCCTCTGCCGCCAACGTGGCAAGCCGCAATTCCCAAGTTCGCTCACCGCCCTGCGGATCGATCCCGCCCGGATTGAGAGCCAAGCTGGTGCCGAGGGCCTCGCCGGCGCTCACGGTGGGGTCAACCAACACGCGAGTCGGTGCCCACCGTCCGTCCGGACCGGCGCCCCCGTGGTGAACGTCGAAGAGGATCCGCGCCGTGGCGGGACGTGCATCGGCGCCCAGGAGTCGAGTGCCGACCTCCACGCCGATAGCCGGGTCGCTGCGGTCCAACAGGTCGTTGAAGCGCAGCACCCAGACCGCGTCCCCCGGCACGGCGGCCAGCCCCGTGAACGGAACGGTATCTAGGTCGAAGTCGAGGGCAGCGATGCGTTGGAGAACCTCTGCCTCGCTCGATGCCCGTCCAATCAACTTGGTGCGCCCCGTCCGCCCGTTCGAATCGAGCTGCCAGCGCACGCCGTCGGCCGCCAGGCCATAGGGCACGACCACGTCCGTCGCGAGGTAGGACTGGACGCCGCTGGAATCCAGGTGGATCAGGTCCACGAGTCGCCCGTAGGAGACCGAGGCTAGCCGCAGCTCATCGGCCTGACCCTGGTGGTGAGGATCTCCGAGCTGCAGGGCACGGCTAGGGTCATCGGTTGAACCGGGCTCCTCCCCGCAAAAGCAATCTGGGTTGTCAGAGCAACCGGAACAGGAGACGAGGGTGAACAGGGCCGTGGCGAAACCGGCCAACAAGGAGCGAGTCATCGTGTTTGATGGGTGGGGAGCAGGAGGTCAGGTCCGAGCTGTGCCCAGGCTGCAACAATCGCGCCAGTTTGCGGCCCTGGGTCGCCAGCTAAGCTGCAAATCAACCTGCGGTGAATCAGGGCCTACCGGGTCCCTGTGTCGCGCTCCAGGTGGCCCTAGCGATCGCACTCCCTGGGCGGAATCGCACCCTCGATCTTGCGGTCCAGCTCTCCGAACGGGGCCATGCAGGGCTGCGGCAGTACGGCATACTGAAACGATGCGACCCTCCTGCTCCCTTCTCAGCCTCTTCTTGATCGCCCCCGCCGCAGCCCAGGGCTTCAACGTCGATGTCGGCCAGAACCTCATTCTGTGGCCGACGCCGAGCTCGTCCTACGGCGCTGCCTCGGGCCAGACCGGCCATTGGACCGCCTTCGATCCGAGCGGGCTCGCGGGAACGCTCGAAGACCTCAGCGGTGGGTCCACTGCGGTCACGCTGACCACCAACGTCTCGTCTTCGGTGAACCTATTCCCCTCGGTCCTGCCCTCCGGCGACGACCAGGCCCTGCTCGAGGATTTCCAGTTCGGCGGCGGCCTCGGCGAGGTCGTGACCTTCCGCTTCGAGGGGCTCAACCCCGCGAACTACACCGTGTACACCTACGCCGCGAACCCGGGCAGCGGCTCCGACATCACCCAGGTGAGCGTGGTCGGGTCCAGCAGCTCCACCCAAAACGTGCAGGGCCCGTGGCTTGGGACGCACGATCTGGGTGCGAGCTACGCGCGCCACTCCGTCGACGCATCCTCGGGCGTCATCCAGATCGAGCTGCAGGGCGTCAACCCCTTCCCCAACGATCGCACCGCCTGCAACGGCATCCAGATCGTCCCAGAAACACTCCTGGGCGTCACCTACTGCTCCCCCGCCGAAGACAACACCACCGGGGTGCCGGGACGGATGTTTGCGACCGGTAGCTCCTCGACCGCCGCCAATGACCTGACCCTTCGCGTTCAGGACCTCCCCCAAAACGAGTTTGGGATCTTCATCAACAGCGTCGCGTCAGGCTTTGTCCCCAACCCCAACAACTCGCAGGGCAACCTCTGCGTGATCGGCTCGATCGGTCGCTACAACGCCCTGGACGAGCTGCAGAACTCGGGAACGGCCGGCGCGTTCGAGCTCACGCTGGACCTGACTCAAACCCCAACGCCTGCCGGAGCCGTCTCGATCCTCGCCGGGGAAACATGGTACTTCCAGTGCTGGTACCGCGACTTCCTCCCTGGCCAGGGGCCCACTTCCAACTTCACCGGCGCGATCGAAATCCCGTTCCTATGATCTCGCAGGGGCCAGCGAAGCAGCAGGCACGAAAAGCGTGCTAGCCTGAGGACATGGACCCTCGCCCCATGCTCCTCGCACTCGCTGCGCTTGCAGCCCCCCTCAGCGCCCAGACCGCCGTCCTCCCAGCGGCCAAGGACGCCACGCTGTACCAGCGCATCAACGGCCAATGGGCCAATGGTGCTGGAAACTCCGTGCACGCTGGCCGCACCAACACGAACGGCCGCAGACGCGGGCTGATTGCCTTCGATCCGGCCTCCGTGCTGCCCGCGGGATCGACGATCCTGGGTGCGACCCTAGTGCTCGAGTGCACGCGCGCGCCGATGGTGGTCAATCCCACCGTCCAGTCCCTACACGTCCTCCGCATCGACTGGGGAGAGGGACCGTCGAACCCGGCCGGCCCGGAGGGCATCGGCAGTCAATCGGGACCTGGCGACGCCACTTGGTTCCACGCCGAGCTTCCCAACCAGACGTGGACTAGCCCAGGTGGGGACTTCGATCCTAGCCCAAGCGCATCCAACACCATCGTCGACGAGGGCACCTACTCCTGGTCAGGCGGCACCATGACCGGGGACGTGCAGCATTGGCTCGAAAATCCCAGCGAGAACTTCGGCTGGATACTGCGCAGCGACTTGGAGGTCCAGCGCTCAGCCCGACGCTACGCCTCGCGGCAGAACGCCGACGCAGCCATTCATCCCCGGCTCATCCTCAACTTCGAGGGTCCGGCCATCGGCCAGGTCGATTGCCCCGCGGCCCTGAACTCCACCGGCGCGTTCGGGCGCCTGCGCGCCACGGGCACCCTCGACAGCTCCGCCAACCTGGTGCGCCTGTCCACGAGCGACCTGCCCGCCTCCCAGCCCACCATCCTGATCACCGGGCAGCTCGAGGTTCAGGTTCCCTTCGCCGGAGGCGGCCAGGGAACGCTGTGCGTCGGCGGCGACCTCGGGCGCTACCCCATTCAGCCTTCGAACTCCGCCGGAGCGACGGTCCGGGATCTCAATCTGGCGTCCATCCCCACCAGCGATGGCCCCGCCAGCGTGTTGCCAGGCGAAACCTGGCGCTTTCAGCTCTGGTATCGCGACAACAACCCGACCCTGACCTCGAACTTTACCGAGGCCGTCGAGCTGACCTTCCTGTAAGCGCCAGGCTGATCCAATCTGTCGGTTCCGAGGCCCTGGGTCTCGCTGCCCCGGGATAGGGTGCAGCGCCATGCAGAACCGCGAACAGCTGACCCGCGCCCTGGTCCGTTTGATCCTGGCGGCAGCGGTGTTGTCGGCCCCCCTGTTCCTCTTCGCCGAGGGCTTCCAGGCCAAATACCTGGCCCGGGTCGCGGTTTCCAACGGCAGCTGTGCACTGCTGTGCGCCGGCCTACTGCAGCTGCTGCGCCGGGGTCAGGTTCAAGCCGCCGGCCTGGCCCTGGTGCTCGGCCTGCTCGCCCTCGTGGGCGCGCTGGCTTGGAACAACGGCGAGCCGGTCCACGTCAACGTGATCAACTTTGTGCTCGTGACGCTCCTCGCGGGCAGCCTGCTCGATCGCCGCTGGCTGCTGCTCGTCGGCGCCGCCTGCGCCCTCTGCATGGTCGGCATCGCCCTACGCCAGACGGTCGGCGGCGACGAAGACCCCTGGGAACAGCGCCTCGAGTCCATCGTGCAGTTCCTCCCCACCTACCTCGTAATCGTGGGGATCCTCGTGTGCCGGCTGGAATCTGCCGATAGCGGGCCGCTGGTCCAGAGCTAGCAGGCAGGCTCCCCGGGCGGTCGCAGCCGGGAACGCCCCAGGGCCTGACGGAGGCGTAGCCCTCGGTTGCTGCCTTCGCGATCCCGCACCCAGCGTCCAGGATCCGCCTACCCCCCTATGGAGTCAGGGCTGCCTGTTGACCGGGGGCCCGCCCGGGTACGATGCCGGGGTAGCACCAACGCCCCCCCGCACCGCCCTATGACCCTTCTCGACTCCCTGGCCGAACTGACCACCATCGTGGCCGACACCGGCGATTTCGACGCTATCGCCAAGTACTCGCCCCAGGACGCGACCACCAACCCCTCGCTGATCAAGAAATCGATGCAGCGGCCCGAGTGCCGGGACCTGGTCGATGAGGCACAAAGCTACGCGGCAGCCCAGTCCAGCGACGAGGCGGGCCGAGCGGATGCCTTCGTCGAGAAGCTGCTCGTGAACTTCGGCCAGCGCATCCTCGAGGTCGTGCCCGGGCGCGTCTCCACCGAGGTCGACGCCAACCTTTCGTTCGACACTCAGGCCACGATCGACAAGGCCCACCGTCTGATCGAGCTCTACAAGAAGTCGGGCGTCGATCCGGGCCGTGTGCTGATCAAGATCGCCTCGACCTGGGAGGGTATCCGCGCCGCTGAGGTCCTCGAGAAGGAGGGCATCCATTGCAACCTGACGCTGCTCTTCTCCCCCGCCCAGGCGATCGCCTGCGCCAATGCGGGCGTGAAGCTGATCTCCCCTTTTGTCGGCCGCATCTACGACTGGCACCGCAAGGACAAGGGCCTTGAGGACATCCCCATTGAAGAGGACCCCGGCGTGCAGTCGGTGGCCAGAATCTTCGACACCTTCAAGGCCCACGGCGTCGAGACAGAAATCATGGGCGCGAGCTTTCGCAAAGCTGGCCAGGTTCTGGCCCTCGCGGGCTGCGACCTGCTGACCATCAGTCCCGACATCCTCGAGGAGCTGCAGGGACAGGAGGGCACGGTCGCCCGCGCCCTCGACCCCAGCATCCCTGGCACCATGCCCGAGGATCTCGCCCTCGACGAGAAGACCTTCCGCTGGCGCATGTGCCAGGACGCGATGGCCACCGAGAAGCTCGCCGAGGGCATCCGTCGCTTCCACGCCGACGGCGAAGACCTCATCAAGATCGCGCGCGAGCAGGTCACCGTCTAGTCCCGGGCTGCCCCCCCTCCCCGCCACTGCGCGTGGGGGGCCGGGGCCTGCGCTCGGCCTTCGGCGTCCCTGGCCGGCCGTTCGATTGAGCCCCATCGGAAGCGCCATTCTGAGGGTTGCCGCGGCTCGGGTCTGGCCCTTGGCAAGGGGCCATGATCGCAAAGGGTCACCACTCCATCGCCGCCCTGCGAACGAACAGCCGCCGCGATCCTGGTCCCGTTTCTCAAGGAGGCCCCTTTGCCGATCGCGCCAAAGGCGAGCGCTCGATCGTTCTCCAGGACCCCGAAATCCCCCGCTACCTTCCGTTCTTGCGCAGCCTGCGGGCCAGGAGGAACGCCAGCTCCAGGGACTGCTGGTAGTTGAGGCGCGGATCGCAGGGGCTGGAGTAGTTGGCCTCCAGGCCCTCCTCCGAGAGTCCGGCGGCCCCACCGACGCACTCGGTGACGTCTTCCCCCGTCAACTCGAAGTGCACGCCTCCCAGCCAGGTGCCGGCGGCGGAGTGCACGTCCTGGGTTCGCTCGAGGTCCTCGAGGATGGCGTCGAACGAGCGCGTCTTGATCCCACTGGGTGTCGAGTGCGTGTTGCCGTGCATGGGATCGCAGATCCACAGGACGCGCTTGCCCTTCGCCGCCTCGATGAGCCGCGGCAGCTCAGCGCCCACATTGCCGGCCCCCATGCGCGTGATGAACGTCAAGCGGCCCGGTTCGTCGCTGGGGTTCAGGGCATGGATCAAATCCTGCACATCGCCAGTGGTAGCCGTGGGGCCGAGCTTGACCCCGATCGGGTTGCGCAGTCCGCGGAAGAACTCCACGTGGGCCCCTTCGAGGGAGCGGGTGCGCTCGCCGATCCAGGGCAGGTGTGTCGACAGGTCGTACCAGCCGGGCCGCCGGGGCACCGAGCGCGTCAGCGCCCCCTCGTAAAGCAGATTCAGACCCTCGTGACTCGTGAAGAACTCGACGCGCGTCAATTCTTCGATGCGCGCCTCCCCCAGGGACTCCATCAGGTGCATGCCGTCCGAGAGATTCTGCGACATCCGCTCGTACTCGGCGCGCAGCTCCGCTGACAGGGCCGCCTCACGGGTGAACGCTAGGTCCCACTGCTGCGGATGGTGCAGGTCGGCGAAGCCGCCATCGACGAGCGCGCGGATGAAGTTGAGCGTGAGCGCCGCGTGCTGATAGCCGGTCACGAGGTTGTCCGGATCCGGGCGCCGGTCCGCTTCGGTGAAGCCGGCCCGATTGACCAGGTCGCCGAAGTAACTCGGCAGCGTGACCGGCGAGCCGTTCACCTCGCGCGTCTCGGTGAAGCTTGAGCGCGGCTTCGCATATTGTCCTGCAAAGCGTCCGATGCGCACCACCGGCCGGCGCAGACCGTGGACGAGCACAAGAGACATCTGCAGCAGAATCTTGAGCTTCGCCGCGATCGCCGCCGGCCGGCAGTCCGCAATGGTCTCCGCGCAGTCGCCGCCTTGCAGCACGAAGCGCTTGCCCTCCTGGGCCTCCGCCAACAGGGACTTTAGGCGCTCGATCTCCCAGCTGGTGACCAGCGGCGGCAGGGCAGCCAGCTCGTCGGCCGCGCGCTTCAGCGCCAACTCGTCCTCGTAGGGCGGCGACTGGGCAATCGGACGCGAACGCCAGGACTCAGGGGCCCAGGACTCAGGAGCTTGGCTGGGGATGGTCATCAGACGATGATGTGCGCCCCGGCCAGCGGCTCGTAGAACCGCAAAGTCTCGCAGAGGACCGCGGAATTCCCCAAGCGCGTGTCCCGCAGATTGGGCTGGACGTTCGCCTCGCTTGTCCTGGTCAGCTCCGGGAGGAACTCGGTCGTCACGATCGACGCCGAGCCTTGGCGGAGCATGAAGGTGGCGTGCCTGCCCACGCCAGCGCCCACCTCCAGCACCTGTTTCGCTCGCATCCAATCCTGGTCCGCGAGGGCCGTGGCCAAAAGGTGTCCGTTGGGGGTGAATTTCCAGTCCTTGGCTCCTAGCCCAAGGTCCGTAGCCCTGCTCTGTTCGACTCGACTCGACATGCCGACGACCATAGGCCGAACGGCGCGAAGCTCAAGGCTCAGTCGGCATCGCCGGCGGCGATCGCCGTCGGAACAAGGAAGAATCGGCCCACGGTGGCCTCAAAGGTCGTCGCCTCGTCTGTCAGGAACGAGTACGAGCCCTCCATCGTCCCCCATTCGGTGCGCAGCGGGCAGATGCTCTCGTACTCGAACATCTCCCCGGGCTTGAGATTCGGCTGCTTGCCCACGACTCCGTCCCCTTCAACCTCCTCAGAGAGGTTGTTCGCGTCCAGAATCAGCCACTTGCGGGAAATCAGCTTGGCACTCCGCTCCCCCTCGTTCGTAATCCGGATGCGGTAGCGATAGAAGTAGCGGCCGCGGTCCGGCTGGGACTCCTTGGACATCAGCTCCCCGGCCGCTTCGATGCGCATGCCCTGGGTCACGGTGTTGGAGTTGGGAGACTGGCTCAAGGGACTGCGGAGTGGGCTCAGGGCAGGAGATGCCCGGGATGGAGTCGACGGTCTGTGAGGTAGAGTAGCTGCCCAGCGGCCCGCAGGAACCCTGTCCCGCCGATTCCATGCGTCCTACCTACTTCGCCTCCCTCCTGGTCCTTGGATTCGCCCTTTGGGCGCCCTCCTGCCGGGGTTTCGCCGGCCTGGGCCAGCCCCGGCGAGAGCTCGCCGTGGACTCCAGCGCGCGGGCCGAAATGCTCCTCGCCGAGCTCCACCTGGGCCGACTGGACCGCTCGCCCCTTGTCCGAACGGCCCTGGGCAAGGGGGACTCGCCCCCGTATTGGCCCCTCGATTCCGAGTCCGATCGCGGCCAGCGCCGCAGCCTCCTGGAGCAAGAAGCAGAGCGCCTAGAGGACCTGGACCAGCGAGGTCTCAACCCCCGGGAACGGCTCCACCTGCGGGCGGCGGCGCGCCTCGTCGCAGGCGAGCTGGAAACACTCGACTGGGCCGACCACGAGCCACTGCTCTCGCGCGTCAAGGGCCTGCACGTGGCTGGACCCCAGCTCCTGCGGGACCTGCCCAATCCGCTCACCGAAGCGGAGCTCCGCGTCGACTTCGCCCGACTCTCCCAGCTCGGTCCCGCACTGCGCCAGGTCGCCGCACAGCTCATCCTGCGCCGGGATCTCGGAACACTGCCGCCACGACGGGTGATCGAACGCGCCCGCGCCACCATCACCAGCCTGCTCAGGGGGGCGCCCTTCGACCAGCCCGTGGCCGCCATCCCGGACCCGATGGCCCCGTCGGACGGCCTCCTGCTCGCCGAGCTCCGCCGGCGCATGGACAGCATCGACCCGGCATCCGACGCCGACCGTCGCGCGTGGATGCGCGAAGCGACACGGGTGCTCTCCGACGATGTGGGGCCGGCCTATCGCGCGCTCGACCTAACCCTGGAGAAGCTCGCCCCCGGTGCGCCCATCGAGGTCGGCTGCTGGGCCCGCTCCCGGGGTCGCTCGTGGTACGCCAGCCGCGTAGCCCGCTCCACCGATATGGACCTCAAGCCCGAAGACCTACACGGCTTCGGACTCCGCGAGGTCGCTCGCCTGCGAGATGAGCTGCGCCAGCTGCAAAAGCAACTCGGCTCCGAGAACTCCCTCGAACGCTTCCTCGACGTGCTGCGCGAGGACAAGCGGCTGTCCCTGCCCGCCGACGGCGCGGGCCGCGCCGCCCTGGTCGAGGATGTGACGCGCTGGAGTGGAGCCGCCGCCAAGCTGCTCCCCGACATGCTGACGCCCCCCCTCAACGTCCGGCTCGAGGTCCGCATCTGCCCCGCGCCGCTCGTCCCTGTCCGCACGCCGATCCGCTGGATTCCGGCCACCCGGGGCACGTCCTACGACGGGGTTCTCTGCGTGGAAACCAGTGGCTGGAGCCCGATTCCACGCTGGATCGGGCCGGCCTGGACGAGCGCCGCAGGCCTCCCCGGCGAGGCCCTGCGCCAGCGCTACCTGGCGCAGACGCGCACCTTGCCCGACCTGCTGCGCTACGCCAACGCCCCCGCTCTCCAGGCCGGCTGGGGCCTCTTCGCCGCTCGAGAGGCGGAGTCCATGGGCCTGATTTCCTCACCCTACGACAAGGTTGGACGCCTGGTGTTCGAGCTCTGGCACGCCTCCCTCCTGGTGGCAGACACGGGCCTGCACGCCCTGCGCTGGAGCCGCCTGGACGCGGTCGACTACCTCTTCGCCGGCACGTCCTTTCCGCGCGAGGTCTGCAACGACGCCGTGATGCACATCGTCGAGGAGCCCGGGGCCGTTTGCGCCGCGACCGCGGGCCTTAGCGTGCTGCTCGATCTCGAGCGCCAGGCCAAGAGCTCACTCGGCAGCAACTACTCGAGCGCCGCCTTCCACGCTGCGGTCCTCGCGGCGGGGCCGCTCCCCATGGACCTGGTGGCCGAGGCCGTGGAACTCGGTCTGCGCGGCCGCTAATCCCACGTTGCTGCTCCTGCCCCAGCCCCGCCGCGCGGCCCCGTGGCTTGTCGCGGGCTGCGCGCTCGGCGTCCTGGTCCCGCTGTCCTGGCGCCACTGGGCATCCCCGTTCGTCGACTTCGGCCGGGAGCTCTACGCCGCCTGGCGGCTGGCCGAGGGCGACCGTCTGCACGCCGACTTGGCCTGGTTCAACGGCCCACTCTCCCCCTGGTGGAACGGCCGCGCGTTCGCCCTGTTCGGGGACAAGCTCCTCGTGCTCGTCGCCGTGAATCTCTCCCTGATCGCGGTGCTGCTCGGCCTGCTGCTCAAGCTTACTGGCGCCATGTTCGACCGCTGGACCGCGCTCGCCGCCGCCCTCGTCGCCCCCGCCCTGTTCCTCGTCTCCCAGCCCCTGAGCATCGGCAACTACAACTTCCTCACCCCCTACTCCCACGACCTTACCCACGGTCTCGTGCTCGGGGTGATCGCCCTGTGGGCTGCGTGGCGTGCCGCCGAGTCCAGCTCCCAGGGGACCCGCGGCGCGTGGAGCGTGATCGCTGGAGCCGCAGTCGGCGCTGCATTCCTCACCAAGCCCGAGACCTTCCTGGCCGCGTCGCTCGGCTGGCTCGTATGCCTCTGGCTCGGGCCCACATCGTGGAGCTCCCGCCTGGCCCGCTGCGGCATCGGCATCGCCGCAGGGGCTGCGATTGTGGGCGCTGCGTACGCCCAGCTGCGCGGTGACCTGGCCCACGCCGACGCCCTCCATGCCCTGCTCGGGGCCTGGCCCTACGCCGTGGACGGGCGGGTGCAGGAGCTTCCCTTCTACGGCCAAATCACCGGCCTTGGGCACCCTGCCATCTACGCCCGCGCTGCCCTGCGCGCCTGCCTGAGGCTCGCCGCTCTCGGGGCGGCCTGCGCCGTTCTGGCCTTTGCCTGGAAGCGTGTCCGCACGCCGCGCCTCGCCGTTCTCACCCTGGCCGGCACCTTGCTGCACGCCGCCTGGTTCGGCTGGGCGCCCTGGATGAGTATCGCGCGGCCCCTTCCCTTGATCGTAGCCGGCGCCCTAGTCGCCTCGAGCTGGCACGCCCTCGCCGGCCCCCCCGAGCTCCGCAGCCAGGCTGCCCTGCGAGCTGGCTTCGCCGCCCTCGCCGCCGGCCTCTTGCTCAAGATTCCGCTGAACGCGCGCTGGGCCCACTACGGCTTCGCCCTCACCCTGCCGGGCACCCTGCTCGCCGCAGGACTGGTGATCCACGACCTACCGCGCCTGCTCGCCCGCAAGCGGCCCCAGCTCGCCGGCCCCGCCCAGGTGCTCGCGCTCACCTTCTGGCTGGTCGCTGCTGGAGCCGGACTGCGGCGTTCCCTCGTCCAGTGGAGCCAGCAGAGCGAGACCTTCGGGTCCGGTTCCGACCAGCTGCGGGCCCTCCCCCTGCTCGCCGGCCCCCTGCAGTCCGCCCACGACTTCCTCGCCGCCAACATGCGGCCGAACGAGACCCTGCTCGTGCTGCCGGAGGGCGTCATGCTGAACTACCAGCTGCGTGTGAAGAGCCCCACTCCGTACGTGAACTTCATGCCCCCCGAGCTGCTGTTCTGGGGCGAAACCGAGCTGCTCGAATCCCTGCGCTCCGCGAGGCCGGACTACGTGGTCCTCGTCCACAAGGACGTGCGTGAGTATGGCTACCGCGCCTTCGGTGACGACTATGGGGCGGAGCTCTACCGCTGGGTCCGCAGCGAACATTCCCTGCTGGCGACCTACGGCGCCGTGCCGTTCGTGAGCCCCGCCTTTGGCGTCGCCGTGTACGCGCGCCGAGCGGACTAGCTCAGCATCGCCCGCAGCTCTTTCTTGGTCACCGGCCCAGCCGCCGCGAGGCAGCTCGTATCGGGGGAAAGATGGGTGCGCGCGGCCTCCCGCACCTGCTTGGCCGTGACTTTCGCGTAGGCCTCGCGCATGCGCTCCAGGTGGTCCTCGGGATAGCCCAGGGACTCGGCCTGAATCAGGTAGCGCGCGCGCCGACTCGCCCGTTCAAAACCAAGAGCTGATGACCCGAGCAGGTAGTCCTTGACCAGCTTTAGCTCGTCGGCTCCCACCAGCTCCTCGCGGATTCGGCGGATCTCGTGGAGAAAGCCCGCCACCGCGGTGCCAACGTGCTCGGGCGACGTACCGATGTACGCGCCAAAGACACCGCGGGACAAGCCCGCACTGGAGTGCAGGTTGGCGTGCACGCTGTAGGCCAGTCCAAGCTCGTCGCGCAGAATGCGGCTCACTCGGTTGGTGAATCCAGGACCGGAACCAAGGATGTAGTCCATCACGACGATCGACTCCCAGTCGGGCGTCGAGCGCTTCACACCGAGGTGGCCCAGGTACACATGAACCTGCTCGCGGCTCTTCGTGAAAGCATCCACCCGGGTCGATTCCTTTGGGAAACGATCCGTGGGGCGCTCGAAGGGCTTGCCCTTGGGCACATCCCTCAAAACGCGATCGAGATGCCGGCGCACTTTTTCGGGATCCACGTCGCCGCAAACCGCCACCCAAAGTCGCTCAGCAACCCAGTTCTTCTTGCGGTGGGCGCGCAGCTCCTTGGGCGCGATCGCTGCGATGCTCGCCGCCGTCCCGTACTCGTCACGGCCCAGATAGTGATCCCCGTAGACCAGCCGGCGGAAGATCTGGCTGCCGACGGCGCGCGGATCGTCCTCCTGGACGGCCAGGCGATTGGCCAATCGCGTGCGCTGGATCGCCACCGGACCTGCGGGGTAGGCGGCGTCGGTGAAGAGCTCGCCCATCAAATCGATGAGCAGCTTCCAGGAGTCTCCAGCAATCGAGCCGGTCAGGCCGTGCGCGTCTCCCTGAATTTCACCGCCGGCGGGCTCGATCTCGGCCGCCAAGGCAGACTCGTCGAGTTTCGAGGAACCCTGATCGGTCAAGCGGCCGGTGAGAAACGCTAGCCCTTCCTTCCCCTCGGGGTCGAGCGCCTTCCCCCCTCGCACGTGGAATCGCACCGCAGTCACGGGAGCACCCGGGCGGGGAGAGATCAGCAGTCGCGCGCCGCAGCGCAGCTGATAGCTCAGGCGAGGGACCTGCAGCACGGGCACCTTGGTGGGACTCATCAGCGCGCCTCCCGGGGCAGACTCCATCCGACCACACGTCGATCTTTGGCGAGAAGCGCGCGCATCGTCTTGCGGGTGCGGGCCGCGGTCACCTTGCCGCGTCGCTCGGTCAGCTCGAACGCCATCGGCCAGTCGAGATCGACGGCGTAGCCACCGACGTGCTCGCCTAGGTCGCTGATCGTCTCGGTGGAATAGGCTTCACCCGCCGCGAGCACCTTGCGCGAACGCTTGAGCTCAGCGGCGGTCAGGCCCTGGGCCATAGCGGCTTCTAGCTCCCGATCCACCGCCTCTTCGAGGGCGCTGGGCTCCACGCCCGCAGCCGCCTCGGCGTACAGCCAAATTCCGCCGCCCTCCAGCCGGGCGTCGTTCTGCATCGCCACGTAGGTGGCCACGCGCTGCTCGATGACCAGGTGCCGGTAGAGCCGTGCGAGCCGTCCGCCCGAAAGGGAGGTTGTGATCATGTCGAGATCGAAGTCTTCATCGCTGCCCACGACCGCACCGGGCCAAGCGATCAGCAGCCGATTCGCGTTGTCGTCCCAGCGCTGGACGATTCGTCGCTCACCGGCCCCCGCCTCGATCGGCGGCCGCCAGGGGTCCGCCTCCCCGTGGTCCGGGCCAGGCTTCAGCGAACCAAAGCGTTCCTTTGCCGCACGGAAAGCCGCCGTCGGCTTGACGTCGCCCGCGATCACCAGCGTGGCGTTTCCGGGGTGGTAGAAGCGATCGTAGTACGCCCGCATCGCATCCGGAGTGAGCCGGGCGAGCACGTCGGAGTAGCCGATGATCGGCCGCCGATAGGGATGCCGTCCGAACAGCTCCTCACCAACCGCCTGCGCCAGGGCCCTCCAGGGATCGTCGAGCCCCATCGAAAGCTCCTCCAACACCACGGCTTTCTCCGCCTCGAATTCGGCCGGATCCAGGGACAGGTTGCGCATGCGGTCCGCCTCCAGATCCAAAGCCGCTTCCCAGCGATCGCTGGCCAGCTCGAACCAGTAGCCGGTGTGGTCGTAGGACGTGAAGGCGTTGTTCTGCCCGCCCAGACGGGTGGTCGTCCGGTCGACCTCCCCCTTGCCGTGGCGCTTGGTTCCCTTGAACATCATGTGCTCGAGGAAGTGGCTCACTCCAGCTTCGTCCTCTAGCTCGTTCAGCGCGCCAACGCGATACCAGCAGGTCACGGCGACGACCGGATCGAGGTGACGCTCGACAACGATCACCCGCAGGCCGTTGGCCAAGCGACGATCGTGAATGCGGGCCTGGGCAGAGGGGATCTCAACGGCTGCGGGGCTCAACGGCGCCTCCTACGGGAGCGACCAGCCGATCCCCTGCGGGGGCCGGCAGAAGACGAACGACGGCCACGCTCGACCATTTCGAGCGCGTCCAGGGGGGAGTATCCGCTGCTGCGCCCACCGCGGGAAGCGCCCCTCACAGAGCGCCGGGACCCGCCCCTTGAGGAGCCACGCGAAGCACCGCGGGCTGATCCGCGGGGTGTGCTGCGAGGCGCGTTCCGTGCGGCGCCGCGGACCCCCGTGCCGCGCCCTCCAGACGATCCACCCGCAGAGGATCCGGACTTCGCCCCGGACGAAGCACCCCTGCGGCCGCCGCGCCCCGTCGCCGGGCCGCGACGCGAGCGCGCTCCGTCAGCCGAGGTGCCCCGGCGCGCCGCCGAGCCACCGCGAGCCGCCGAGCGCCGACGGGGTCCCGCCTTGCCACCGCGATCCCGGGTCGACTCGAAGGCGCCTGTGCCTTCGCTAGCATCGTCCATGGCCTTCGCCGCGCCCTCGACGGTGGACATCTCCAGCATGGATTCCACCTCGGCCCGGGACAGAGCCCGCCAGCGCCCGACCTTCAGGCCACGATCGTCGAGCGGGCCGATGCGTGTACGCACCAGCGAGGTCACCTTGTGCCCAACGCGCGCAAAGACACGGCGCACCTCGCGGTTCTTGCCCTCGCGGATGGTCACCTCGAGCTGGGATCCGCTGACCGTTCTGCGCCGCACGAGAATGCGCGCGCCGCCCGTCCGGCCCTCGGACAGGTGCACGCCCTCTCGCACCTTCTGAACGACATCGTCTTCGATTTTGCCCTGCACCCGTACGCGGTACGTCTTGGGCACGCCGTAGCGGGGATGGGCCACGCGCTCGGCAAACTCCCCGTCGTTGGTCAGGATGATCAACCCAAGGCTGTCCTCGTCCAGCCGGCCGATGGTGTAGATGCGTCCCTTGTTCGGATCGGTCACCAGGTCCATCGCGCGCGGGCGTGTCTCGCGCTTCTCGTTGGTGCACACCACCCCGCTGGGCTTGTTGAGCAGGTAGTAGCGCCGCTCCAAGCCCTCCGGCTTCAGCAGCACCCCATCGACCTCGACGACCTGCTGGGTGGGATCAACCTTCGTGCCGAGTTCCGACGCCGGCTCACCGTCGATCGTCACCTTGCCCTTGGCGATCAGCTCGTCGCACGCACGGCGTGAGGCGATGCCGTGGTCGGCCAGGTACTTGTTGAGGCGCACGAGCGGGTTTCCGCGCTTGTCGTCCCGGGCGGACGAGGAACGCGCCGGTAGGCGCCCCTGACCGACTTTCTTCGGGGCCTTGGAGCGTCCGGCGCCCCGTCCGCGGCCAGCGCCGCCTCTACGTCTTCGATTCGCCATGGAATATGGGTCTCAGGCTTTGGCTTCGATGCGCAGGACGATGAGCTCACCATCCGATGCGCCAATGCTGTAGGGCCCCAGGCTCGCCGGACACAGCCACGTGTCACCGGCCTGGAGGGGCCAGGCCCCTTCGACCTCGCTCGCTGTCATCTCGCCCTTGCCGGCCAGGACCACATAGGCCCAGGCCCGGCTAGCCGTATCGTGCATCAGGGGCTCGTTCAGCACCAGGCGCTCGACCCGGAAGGTCTTCGACTCGCAAAGCAGCGCAAAACCGTTCGCGCCCTCGTACTCCAGCTCCACCTGACGCGGCGGCACGGGTTGCTCGTCGTAGTTGATCGAGGCCAGGGCCTCTTTCACCTGGCACCCCCTCGGCTGTCCGTCGAGCCCGATCCGGTCCCAGTCGTAGAGCCGATAGGTGGTGTTGCTGTTCTCCTGCACTTCGACCAAGCGGATGCCGGCTCCGATCGAGTGCACCGTGCCGGCAGGCACGAAGATGGAGTCCCCAGCCTTGACCGGGTAGGAGGCAAGCAGCTGCACCACGTTGGTGCTGTCGGCCTCCGCGGCAAACGCCGCGCATTCGACGCCCTCTTGAAGACCCAGGTACACGCGCGCATCAGGCTCCGCCGAGAGGATGTACCAGAACTCGTCCTTGGGCTCCGCGCCGTTGCCCAGGGTCTCGGCTGCTCGGGCGTCCGGATGCACCTGGACCGATAGATCCTGCTCTGCCTCGAGCAGCTTGATCAGCAACGGAAAGGTGTCGTCCAGGCTCGGATCCGAGGAGCCCAGCAGCGCGGGGCGCTCCGAGAGCATCAGGCCGCGCAGGCTGCGTCCCTCGTAGGTCCCGCTACTGACCACGGTGCTCTCGTCCTGGCGATCGACGAGCGCCCATACCTCCCCCACGGGGCCTTCGGCCCCATCGGCCAGGCCGAGGAATTCGGCGAGCGCCCGACCTCCCCACACCTTGACGTGGGGCCGGGGCGCAAAGCGCAGGGGTTCCTGGAGGGACATGAAGGCTATGGAAGAGCGTGCGGAATCCGGTTCCGCGCTGGGGCCAGGGTACCCACCCGGCCCTGCAACAGCATCCCCCAAGTGTCCGTTGCTGACGCTGTCACGCTCCTAGCAGGCGCTCTGCCTCGGCCCTGGCGGTCGCGTGCTCCTGGCCACCCGAGATCATATCGGCGACCTCCGCGACCCGCTCCTCTCCAGCCAAGGCGCTGACCTGGGTTCGGGTCCGGCCGCCCTCGACCTCCTTGTGGACGCGCAGGTGCTGGTTCGCGGCCGCGGCGATGGCGGGCAGGTGGGTGACGCAGAGGATTTGGTGGTGCCGGCCAAGGTCGGCCAGGTGCGCTCCGACCTTGGGTCCAAGGCGGCCACCCACGCCCGCGTCGACCTCGTCGAAGACCAGGGTTGGGGTCGACTGACGGACGGCCAGGGCACCCCGCAGGGCCAGCATGGTGCGCGCCATCTCCCCTCCGGAGGCCACCTTGCGCAGGGGCTGATCGGGCTCGCCGGGGTTGGCTGCCAGCAGGAACTCGACCCCCTCGGCCCCCCGTGGGCCAAAGCGCGCCAGGTCCGCTGCCACCGATTCTCCGCCGGCCAAGTCGGCCTCATCGGGGGCGGTCAGCCGGGCGCTGAAGCGCGCCCGCTCGAGACCCAGATCCCCGAGACCACGCTCCACGGCCTTGCGCAGCTTGGCGAGGAGCTTCTGACGCTTGGCCCCCAGCCGGCGGGCGGAATCCGCGACGGCCTCGCGATCCTTGGCCACCCGGGCGGAGAGCTCATCCTCGCCGGCCTCCATATCTTCCAGGTCCGCCAGCTCCTGGGCCAGCTCATCCCGGCGCTGCACCAGCCCGCTCACATCCGTTCGGTATTTGCGCTCCAGGCGTTCCAGCAGGTCGAGTCGCTGCTCGACCTGTTCCAAGCGGCCGGGATCCACCTCGACCCGGTCCACAAAGCTGCGCAGCTCCGCGGCCCCTTCCTCCAGCTGGGCCCCCGCCTCCCGCAGCGCGTTGGCCGCCGTCGCCAGCTCGGGCACCCGCACCTCCCAGTCGTCCAGGAGGCGCTCCGCCCGGCGCACCGCGTCCAGGGCGGCCGGCTCGCCTTCGCTGAGTTCCTGCAGCAGGGAGCCCAGGCTCCCGCCGAGCTCGACCCCGTGGCGCAGCCGCCCGCGCTCCAGCTCCAGCTCGGCCCGCTCTTCGACCGAGGGGTTGGCCTCGCCCAGCTCTGCCGCCTGAAAGCGCAGCAGGTCCAGGCGCTGGAGCCGCTCGGCCTCGCCTGCCTCAAAGCTCTCGAGCCTCCGCGCCCCCGCCAGCCAGCGCTCCCGTCGCTCGACATAGCCCGCCAGGGTGTCCTCTAGGCCCCCAAAGGTGTCGAGCAGCCGCAGTTGTTCCGTCGGCTCGAACAGGCGCTGGTGATCGTTCTGCCCATGGATTTCGATGAGCCGTGAAGCCAGCTCCCGCAGCAGCTTCTGGGTCACGGGCCGATGATTGACGTGCGCCTGGGAGCGCCCCTCGGCGGGCAGGGTGCGGGTCAGGATCAGCTCCAGATCGCCTTCCTCGCCCTCCTCCTGCCATTCCTCCAGTGTCTCCGGCAGGTGCTCTCCCAGCCAGCTGGCCACGAGCTGCCCATAGCCATCCATCGGCATCAGGAAACGCCCCTCCACCCGGGCCCGCCGGGCCCCTGCCCGCACGAATCCCGAGCGCGCCCTCTGTCCGAGCAACAGTTCCAGCGCGTCCACCAGCAGGCTCTTGCCGGCACCGGTTTCCCCGGTGATGACGTTGAGCCCCCCGCCGAAAGTAAGGCTAGCCCTCTCGATCAGGGCCAGATCCGTAATCGAAAGCTCCACCAGCATCGTGCGGAGAAGATCGCACGGGGTGCGTGCCGGTTGCAAGCGTCGGGGCGAGAAGGTGCGGTCAGTGGCCTTCAGGCCCGGGCAGGAGGGGCTTGGCGGGTCCGCAGCCCACCAGCCGGCGAGCGCACTCGCCGGTCGATTCCCCCCCCCAAGCCCCCCATCTCCCTGCTCAGACGTGATCGAGACCCCGTCCGAGAAGCTCCGACACGGGTATCTCCAAAGTCTGAGCCTCGTCCCCAGTGACCAGGGCGCCCTGCCAGCGCTCGTAGATGTGACCCGCCTGGGTGCCGGGCCTCTAGGCTCGAACCGCCCGAGTCGCCGGCCCGGTTTGCCGCGAGGGAGAGGATGCCCGCCGCCGGGCCCAGCTCCGAATCGCCCGCTGTGCGGGACGCTCAACGCCGAATGTGACCGCGGTGGCCAGCGTGAGGCTGAGCGCGAGAGCCGCGGCGATCGCCCCATCAGCGTTCACACCCCGCTGCTCCAGGTGCCGAATCACGAGGTAGCCGATGTTCTGATGGACGACATAGAGCGAGTACGAGATCCCGCCAAGAAAGAGCAGCGGCCGGCTGCACAGGAAACTCAGTCGCCCCGCGACCAAGAGGCCGAAGATGCCGAAGCACACCAGGGATGCGAGGAACTCTTCCCCCGAGCGCATCCAGGCCACGGCTCCCAGGCAGAACGCAAGCCCCATCAGGTCCGAGTGCCGCACCTCCTGCCTCAACCGGTAGAACAGGACGCCCGCCGCGAAGTAGGGAGAGTAAGGACCCAAGAACACCTGACGCACAGCCCGGAGCGGCAGCGGTGAGCTGATATGGCCTCCTGCGGTTACCCCGTGCAGCACGAGCGCCGCGCCAACGAGCAGCCCCATGGCGAGGCGGACCCGTCCGAGGCCCCCGCACACCGTCAGCAGCAGGGCCCAGCCGTAGAACGTCAGCTCAAGGCTAAGCGTCCAGTACGCCCCATCCACATGGACCGTCCCAGGCACATATCGCTGGAGCATGGTCGCATTGAAGACCACATCCCTGCCGCGAACCCCGTAGCCCTCAAACGGCTGCCCCAGCAGACCAACCGCCCCCAGGGTCAGCGCCATCCCCACCCAGTAGCCGGGATACAAACGACTCGCCCGACTCACCACAAAGTCCCGCGCCCGCGCGGTCTTCTCCAACGTCAGGAAGATGACGAAACCCGACAAGAGAAAAAACAGCTCCACCCCATAGTGCCCCCAGGCCACCCGCACGCTCGGCTCCGACAGGTGCCCGACCTTGTCCTGGTACCGCACCGTGTAGTGGTAGAGCACCACAACCAAAGCCGCGAGCCCGCGCAAGGCGTCGAGCTCCAAGATGCGGGTTCCTTGGGCCTTGGGCTGAGATGTAGGCATACCCATGGGTCTTCGATCGACCCGCTGCGCTTCATGAATCCGATGCGAGGGGCTGTGCCAAAATCGAGGGTGTCGAGCCCCCCCGGAGCCGACTTTCCACCTCCGGTGACCACGGAGGGGTCCCGCACCTACTTCAGCCAGTCGAGCGTCAACAGCAGCCGCCGGTTCCCGTTCGCAGGCGGAGAGCGGTGCACGATCGCGTGCTCCTCAGCTCCAGGCCACGCGCTACCCTTGAAGATGGCCAGCGTGCCGGAGTCGATTCGAGCAAGACGATCCCAGTCCCCCACAAGACCGGACCGAGAGTCATCGGTCCCTCCTGCGTGCCCGAGCAGGGAGCGGTCGACACCATCTTCGCTGAGCCACTCCGTGCATGCGCCCACGACGTTGAGGATCCCCCGTGCGAGCACGCGATCCACGTGGAAACGCGGGCAGTGGGGCCCATCCGAGACCACCTGGCGAACACCGACAACCTCGGCGCCAAAGAGCAGCGCAAAGCAGGCCGTCACACGCTCCACATACGCCACCCAGGCCTGCCCTTGCTCCCCGCCATCCACGGCAAGTCGATCGAAAACCCCCTTGGTTGGAACCCCGCCCGGAGTGCTCACCTCGACCACGGAGCTGCACAGCTCAGCACCAGCCAAGGCTCTCGCATGCTCCAGAACCTGCGGACTCGGAGAGATCGGGGCCATCGCGAGCATCACGCGCGGATCGTAGATCTCGGCAAGGTCGGTCAGCTCCGTTCCCTGAACCACCGTGTCGAGAGTGCACAGGGCGTCACTCAGCCTCTCTTTGACCTGTTCCAAATCGCTGCTCCTATCCGTGGGGAACCTGCACCAACGGCTCCCGGGATCCCCAGTCTCCGATGTAGCCTACCTGCGAGCCCAATGCCGATGGGCCCCCAAGAGTTCCAACGGAGTCGTTTCTTTCGACCACGCGGGATGCACGAACTACGAATTCCTCGGCGGTCCCCGGGAACTAGAGGATGCCCGCGGGCATTGGATTCCTGAGCCATAAGGCGCATGACGCCCTATGGGGTGGGTCCATGCGCCGATCCGCCTCGCGGCCCGTTTGGATCCCGTGCCCCGCCCACCGAAATCAGCATGACCACCACACCCCAAGCCGGAGACGACCGGCTGCCTGTCACCGTTCTTTCTGGCTTCCTCGGAGCCGGAAAAACCACCCTGCTGAACCAAGTCCTCAACAACCGCGAGGGACTCAAGGTCGCCGTGATCGTGAACGACATGAGCGAAGTCAACATCGACGCCGCCCTGGTCGAAAGGGGCGGAGCAGGACTCTCGCGGACCGAAGAGCGGCTCGTCGAGATGTCCAACGGGTGCATCTGCTGCACCCTGCGGGACGACCTCCTCGAAGAGGTTTCCCGCCTGGCGAAGGAGAAGTCCTTCGACTATCTGCTGATCGAGTCCACCGGAATCTCCGAGCCGATCCCGGTTGCACAGACATTCACCTTCGAGGACGAGGACGGCGTGAGCCTCGGTCACGTGGCTAGGCTCGACACCATGGTGACCGTCGTCGACACCGCGAGCTTCCTACGCGACTACTACGAAGCCGAAGACCTCGCCGACCGCGGGGAGTCCCTTGGGGAGGAGGACGAGCGCACGGTCACCGACCTCCTCGTCGACCAGGTCGAGTTCGCCGACGTCATCGTTCTCAACAAGCTCGACCTGGTCAGTGAAGACCAGGCGAGTGAGATGCAGGCCATCCTGACTGCGCTCAACCCCGGTGCGCAAATCCTTCCGGCGACGCGCGGGCAGGTCCCCCTTGCCAGCGTCCTCGACACCGGTCTCTTCGACTACGAAAGGGCCGAGAGTTCCGCCGGCTGGATCCGGGAGCTCCAGGGCGAGCACAGCCCGGAGACCGAGGAATACGGCATTTCGAGCTTCACCTATCGGGCGCGGCGCCCCTTCGATGCCGAGAAGCTGTGGGCGTTCGTCAACGACGAAGACGTCTGGAAGGGAATCCTCCGCTCCAAGGGCTTCTTCTGGGTCGCGGCGAATGACCAGGTCGCCTACGAACTGGCCCAAGCGGGAGGGATCAACAGCGTCAGTCCGGCTGGAACCTGGTGGGCATCGGTGCCGAGTGAAGATTGGGGGCATCCCGAGGGAGAGCGGCCTGATGAACAGGCCAACTGGGACGAGCAGTTCGGGGATCGCGCGCAGTCCCTGGTCTTCATCGGTCAAGAGCTCAACGAGCAAGCGCTCCGCGCGCGACTCGACGCCTGCCTGCACGACGACCGGACCCTAGGGGATCCGAGCGCTTGGGCAGGGCTTCCCAATCCGTTCCCCACACCCGAGATCCTCGAAGATCCCGCCCATCAGGGCGCATAGGAGAGCACCCAGCGCCTCCCCGCGAAGGCCATGAAGATCAAAGAGCGCTACGTATGGCTCGCCTGCACCGGCTGTGATTCGCCAGGCCGAAGTCGCTACACGACCCACAAGCGCCTGAAAGCCGCATACAAACTGGAAAAGAAGAAGTACTGCCGGTGGTGCCGCAAGCACGCGCTCCACCGCGAGAAGAAGCTCTGAGGACTCTTCGGCCCCACCGCTTCCAGGCCTCGACTGTTCGGCCGCTCCCCCATGCGACCCCGACGCTCCGCGGCTCAAGGGCTAGCTCGTCCCGACCGATAAGACGCCCATGCTTGAACGGATCGCCCAGTTGGTCTTCGCGGAGCTCCTTGCCTTCGGAGCCCTGGTGTTCGGCGGGTTGGGCCTCCTAGGCGGGGCGGTGACCTGGACCGGTGACTCGCAGCTTCCCCTTGGCATCTCCTGGGCCCTGGTAGCTCTTTTCTCGGTCCTCGGCGCTGTCCTAGGCAAGGCCGCAGCCGTCCGGCTGAAGCACGCGTTCCGCCGGCGGAGCCGACTGAACGCGGATGCGAGCGGCACCTCCCGGCCCACCCCCCAGGCCACAATGCCTGGGACGGCGAGCTAAGGCCCCTGGTTCGCGCCTTCGGGCGACTCGGGAATTCTCGAGGCCGGCTTAGGGTCAGGAGACCGCACGATCAGGAGGATGCGTTCCCCCTGCAGCATCGGCAGGACGCCAGGTTGCCGAGATGGGAGGCGACCAGCAAGACGCTTCCAACGATCGTCACCACCGACGCCGCGGGCCATCCAATGCTCGTGCCTCCCGCCCCATCGGTCAGAATTTGGGGACAGCATTCTGCGCACGCTCCTGCCGCTGAGGACCCGGGCTCCCCAGCGAGGAATGGAAGGGCGCTGCCAATCAGAATGCACAAGGCCCCGAGCGCGGCGGAGCCGGCCACCCAAGCCTTGCGATGCAGGCGATATCCGCGCATCAGTACGGAACCAGCCAGCGGCAAGACCAAGACCGCGATCAGCGCGTGAGCCGAGGGATGTGCCCAGATCCCCGCAAACTTGGGGACAGCCAAGAATAGGAGCGGAGCAATCAAGCAATGGACCGCGCACGCAACGGACGCGCAGACACCAAGCCGGTCTAGGAGCGGGGATCGCAAACGCCCCTCTAGCGATCGCGTTTCGAGCCGGGAAGACAATGTGGAATTCATATGGCAGGCCTCGATTCCTCGCTGTGGCCCGGCCCTAAGCGAGCGCGGCAACGCTGGACTGGGGAACCTGCCGGCGGCGAGATCCCCGGCGGGAAAGAAGGGCCGCAGCGGCCACGAAGGCAAGAGTCCAGGCGATCAGGATGACGAAGTCCTTCGTGGGTGCCCGTTGCCTGGAGGAGAGAACCTCTGGAGTCGAAGCGAGGAGTTCCTCAAAGTCACCGGCGTCGAGAGGGTCGCCCTTCCAGGTCCCAGCGATCAGGCGCTCGACGCGGTCCGAGACCGCGTCGAGAACGGCCCGTTGATGTTCCTGGGCCGCACCCGGACCGCGCCCAGCGAGGCCCTCAAGGGCGCGCGTGAACGCCACGACCGGAGAAGCCAGACTGACTCGCTCAACCAGCATGACCTGCTCTTGCCCAAGAGCCTCACGCTGCTTCATGCGCTCTTCCAACTCGATGAAGCCCAGTCCGCCGCGCTCGACGTACGACACGCTCGGCCGCTCGTCGGGGAGATCTAGCTCGAGGCGCGGATAGCGCTGGAGCAGTGATTCGAACACGGACTCATCGTCGAGATCCCCTGCTGCTCCGCCCGCATCTCGCGCATCCACCGTCAGATCCAGCGCAAAGTCCTCGGCGCCGATCGCAGCCGCTCGCTCGACGCCCAAAGCGGGAACGAGGATGCAGAGGACGATCCAGAACCCTCCCAGCGCGACGGCTCCCTGGGAGGGATGCCGTGCCACCAAAGCGACAACCGTGAGAAGACTCGTCCACAAGGCAACGTAGCAGAGAACCAACCCGGCGAAGATGAGGCTGGAGCCCAGGTCGACCGCCCCCGCGACAGAAGCAGCCAACACAAGCAAGAGACCGGCTGCAGCGCCGATCCCCCCGATCACGGCACAGCGCGCGCACAGCCAGCGGCTCTCCCCCCCCGACTGCACACGAATCAGGGGCAGAATCCCCGAGGCGCGTTCGTGCCCGCCCACCTCCACTCCGAGCGCGAGAAGCAGCAGCGGGATGAAAAGGGCTAGGACCGTCACGAGATCAAAGCCCCCCGCCGCCTCCAGCTCCGGATTCTCAATCTTCGCACCCTGGGCCAGCAACGGGTCCGTACTGCGGCTGATGCGTACGGCCACGGCATCGGTCTCGAGCGAGGCGAACGCGATCCCAGCAAGGGGCGCGGGTTCACGGACCAAGCGGGTTGCCGCGTACCGATCTTGCCAAAGCGGCTTGGTCAGGTCGATCCAGGGACGATCCTCGGGACCAGTCTGGTCCGCGTCCAGAAAGGCACGGGCCTCTGCTACCGACTCCTCCTGTTTGCTCCGACCAGCGTCGATCGCCTCCCGCCAGCGCTGCACGTCCCCTTGACCCTGGGCAATGACAAAGCCACCGACCCCCAGGGTGAGAATCAGCACCACGAGCCTGAGAGGCGAGCGAAGCAGCGTGCGCAACTCAAGCCCCAACGCCGCGCGAATCACAGGCTCCCTCCGCGCTCAAGGCGCCGGGCGCTGTAGAGCAGCAGGCCCGTCAAGCCGATGAACCAAACCAGTAAAGCTCCCCATTCCGCGCGGCATCTGGCCAGAGCCTGGCCCAAGGAAAGAGGCTCGAATTGAAAGGTGGCGAACGACCCATAGAAGTCGAGCTCTGGCTTCCATGCCCAGTCGCCCGTCTTCGAGCCCCCAAGGGCGTGTTCATCGTTCAGCTTCTGAACCAGCGTGCGGCGATGGGACTCGACTTGGTTGAGGAAGGCGAGGTGGCTATCGAGGCCCGTGCCCGCGATCGACATCGAGATCCGATCGGCGGCTTGAAGCGGATTGGCAAGGGAAAGGGACGCAACCAAATCGGACTGCCTGCGCAGGAGCTGCTCAAGCCGACCAAAGTGCTGATCCCACACCTGATTGCCGTACTCCTCGTCTGCCTGCATCAGGAACCCATCGAGATTGACGGGGAGCTCCTCCTTTGTGGAAACCCCGTACTCGGCGAGCACGGACTCTTCCACCTCAAGGCGTCGAACGTCCCTTGGGTTGTGGCCGTCTAGCCCCTTCTCGCGGTCCTCCTGCATCGCTGCGTCAAACGCATCGCGACTGGGCAAGGGGATGGCAGCATTCGCTGCCAGGGCGGTCAGACGCGGGAGGGCGATGGCGCTGCCGACCCAGAGGCCGAGGAGGACTCCGGCTGCCGTACCCGGCCGCCGGCACCACGAGGAAACGCAGGCGACGAGCACCGACACAATCCACAGCGCCAAGAAGTGGACCGAGAAGTAGGCCAGGGTGGAGCCGACTGCTGCCGCCTCCTGAGCAAAAAAAAGATGCGTGCCAACGACCAGTAGATTGAGGAGGACTCCAATCGACCAGAGGGAGAGAGCCTTGGCCAGAAGCAACGCCACGGGCGAGGCACCCTGGATACGGAGGAGGCGCAACCGACCGCTCTCCCGCTCAGAGGCGACCGTGCCGAAGCCAGCCAGAATCAGCACGAGGGGCGCAAGCAGATTGAGCACAGTCGATGGCTCCAACCGGTCGAAGCGCAGAAGTGCAGATGCTTCCTTGTGGGGCACATGAACGGCGTCGTTCTGGCGATGCGCTTCGAGGCGAACCGAGCGCCCAGTCACCATCTGCAAACCAGAGTCGAGACCCGCTAGCGGGCCGCTAGGGCGAAAGACGAAATCGCCAAAGTGAGCGCGCTGGTGCGGGTTGTCGGCCTCCCTTTCGATCCAGGCATCCCGCGCATCCCCCGTGGCCGTCACCTGCGCCAGCCGCTCGCGGGCGTCGGTCGAGGCGGCCGTCCAGGTCGACGCCACCGCCAACAGGGCCCCGAGGGCCAGCAGCATTGCCGCCCGGCCGTCGCGCAGGAGGCCGCGCCACTCGTTCACGAGCAAGGTCAGGATCACGCGGGTGCTCCCTTCGATGCGTTTCCGGCCGAGACGACATCCAGATAGGCCGCCTCGAGATCCCGGTCCTTCACCTCGCTCGCCGCCCACTCCGCCCGAAGCGATCCCTGCACCAGCAGTCCCACGGTGTCGCAGGTTTCCCTAGCCCGGAACAGATCGTGGGTCGCCATCAGGACCGCAACGCCCCGGGACGCAAGCTCCCTGACGGTAGCTGAGAGCTCATGACTGGCGCTCGGATCCAAGCCAGAGGATGGCTCATCGAGAACAAGCCCCCGCGCCTCTTTCGCCAGAGCGATCGCGAGCCCGACCTTCTGACGCATTCCCTTCGAATAGCTTTGGATCCGCTTGCGATGCGCCTCGACCTGCAGCCCCGCCCGCTCGAGACAGGCCCCGCTCTCGCGATTGTCCAGCCGCCGGCCCGCAAGCCGCGAGAAGAGCTTCAGGTTCTCGATCCCGCTCAGGTGGGGGTACAGGGCAACCGATTCGGGAACGTAAGCCAGGAGCTCACGGACCTTCTGGGGGCTGGCAACCGCGTCGACCCCACCCACCGAGATGCGGCCGGAGCTGGGCTGAAGGAGGCCTGTGACGAGGTTGATCGTCGTCGACTTGCCCGCCCCGTTGGGGCCAAGCAGACCGTAGACACGACCTTTCTCCACCGAGAGCCGCAGGCCATCGAGGGCCCGATGGCCCCCGAAGTCCATGACGACGTCTACCAGCTCAATCATCTGGGGTTCTGACCTGGGAAGTTCCGAGGGGCGCAGCGCTGAAAACACGCCGCTACGGCCGGCTGATGCCCCTCCAACCCCAAGAGTTCCAACAACGTGCCAGAAACCACATCTGCCCCCTCCTCAGATGCCTGGCGAGCCCAGCCCAAGGGGTCCAAAAAAGCACGCCCAGCGAGGTTCATCGCTGGACGTGCCGATCCAATGGCGAGCCGACCCTGGGGGCGTCAGGCCCGAACGAGCTTCCCGTGGTCGTCGCAGTGCTCGCCGTGCGGGTGATGGAGATGCCCGTCCACCAGATAGTCGACGTGATCCCCGTGCGGCACGGCCTCGTGACCGCAATTCGGGCCGTGGACGTGCGTGGAGTCATGCCCCTTGCACGCGTGATCCGGGGTGCATTCCGCGGGGTTCGACCCGCTGACCTCGAGCCGGTGCTCATCCACGTGATCCCCGTGGGGATGGTGCAGGTGGCCGTCGTGCAGGTAGTCCACGTGGTCGTTGTGCTTGACGGCCACGTGGCCGCAGTCCGCGCCGTGCTTGTGATCGTGGTTGCTGTGTTCTTGGCAGCTCATCTCAGGTTTCCTCCTCACTGGCGTGCTCGAGCACGCCTTTGACAAGCTCGGCGACGTGGTTGTCGGCGAGCGAATAGAACTGGTGTTTGCCTTCGCGCCGTCGCGACAGGAGCCGCTCGCCACGGAGGACGCGCAGGCGGGCCGAAACGGTGGGCAGCGAGACTCCCGAGAGATCCGCCAGCTCCGTCACACACCGCTCCCCCGGAGCCAGGAGCTCCAGAAGGCGCAGGCGGCCCGGGTCCCCAGCAGCGCGGAGAATGGCCGCCCCCCGCTCGAGAACCTCGGTCGAACAGACCGGGGGGGAAGGGGTGTCGTCGTGGTTGCAGGTGGGTTGCTCGTTCACTCGATCGTTCAATCTATGATTCAAGCAACTGTTTGCAAGTCCGGATCCAAAAAACCGCCTCCTGGGCCCTTGGGGGCGCATTGATGCCCCGAAGTGGCCCCCCCCTAGCCCCTCGCCACCTGCGAGATCTGCGCCCCAGACCCAAAAAAGCCAGGGCAGAGACGGAGGTGCTCGCGCATTTGGCCGATGCACCAGGTCCCCGAGCACCCGGCGAGCCCCATCGGCTCCTGGCCGGCTCCCTGGAGAGGAGCGCAGCGGCCCGGGGTATGCAGCAGAATCCAGGAACCCTGAGCCACCCGAGACCATCCTCCTCCTATGGCGTTCGACCAGCTAGGTGACCCCTTGGATTCCGCTTCGTGGCCTTGGCCAATGCAGCGGCACAGGAGCACCCAATGCTGATGCCCGCTCCCCACTTTGTGGCCGAGCCCTTGCCCTGGGTCCTCCACCATCGCGGAGACAGCCCTCCGAACGACGCATCCCTGCGGGCTGGCATCGGGCCGGGCGAAGTCCTCGCCGGGTTCGGGACATGATGGAATTCCTAGCTTCCTGGCTGCTCGCGATCTGGGAGATGCTGGCGCTCTCGGGTCCCTGGCTGATCTTGGGCTTCCTGCTCGCGGGGTACATCCGAGTGGTACTGCCCGAGCAACTCATCTATCGGCACCTCGGAAAGGACAACTGGCGTTCCGTGATGACCGCTGCGGTGGCTGGCGTGCCGATCCCCCTTTGCTCTTGCTCTGTCGTCCCCACCGCTATGTCGCTGCGCAAGAGCGGCGCCAGCAAGGGCTCCACCACCTCTTTTCTGATCTCGACCCCTGAGACTGGGGTCGATTCGATCGGAATCACCTGGGCACTGATGGATCCACTGATGACCATCGTCCGCCCGGTCGCCGCCCTGCTCACGGCCTTGGGCTCAGGGCTCCTGGTCAACGTCCTAGTCAAGCTTGGCCTCGCCGCAGACGCGCCCTCCGAAGACCCCGATGGGCTTGGGTGTGCGGCAAGCGGCACCTGCCAGGATCACTCCCACGACCACCACGGTCACGATCACGATCACACGGCGAGCGGCGCGAACGACAACGTCCTACTCCGCGCTGCCCGGTACGCCTTTGGCCCGCTTCTCGACGATCTGACTCCGTGGTTCGTCTTCGGCTTGGTGCTGTCGGGCTTGATCGCGGTCCTCGTGCCGGAGGGCTTCTTGGCCTCCGCCTCAGGCTCGCCTTGGATCTCTCGCTTCGCCATGCTCGCGGCCGGCGTTCCCATGTACGTCTGCGCCACAGCCAGCACCCCGATCGCCGCGACGCTGGTTGCGAAGGGTCTCGATCCCGGTGCAGCGTTGATCTTCCTGCTCGCCGGCCCCGCGACCAACCTCGCCACCATCGCGGTGGTTCGGGGATTTCTGGGCGGACGCGTCCTGCTCGTCTACCTGTTCAGCATTGCGGTGTTCTCCCTCGCGGTCGGAGCCTTGCTGGGTCCGCTCTACGGGCTCTTCGATCTACAGCCCTCCGCAACGATGACGGCGACGGTTTCGGAAAACCTCGGGTGGCCGGAACTTATCGGGGGTGCCCTGATGATTGGGCTCCTACTCCGAAGCGCACAGCGGCTTCGTCGTTCCCGATGCGGCGAACACTAGCTGCTGCGCATGCGGCGTGAGCCGACGAAGGTCGCGATCAGGAGCAGGCCGCTGGAAAGGAGAACCAGCATGCGAAAGTTGGTGGTCCGCATCAGAGCTAGGCTCTCCGCGCCCCCCAGGTCCGGATTGTTCAGACTGGCCGCAGTGAACAACAGGCCGTAGCGTTCAAAGGTCAGGGAGCTAAGGAACTGGAACGCCTCGAGGCGGTAGCCCAATAGATTGAGCCCCCCGATGACCAGCAGGTAGGTGAATGAGAGCAGGTTCGGCGCCGCCTGATCCTTGGCGAAGGCAGAGATCAGGAGCCCCACCGCGAAGTACCCGCAGGTCACCGCCACCATGGTGGCCCAAAACAGAAGGGATCCCAATACCGCGGGTCGCAGGGCGGACATGGCCAACGCGCTGGTACCGAGCGCAAGGCCCCCATGCACGATTGCTTTCGCAAGGACGAACTCGAAGTACGTCACGGGGGTGAGCAGCAGTGCTCGCAGCGCGCCACGCTCACGCTCCTGAGCGGTCAAGGAGACGAGAAGCCCGCTCGCGGCGAAGAACGTGATCGTCGTCAGAAGCGCCGTCGCGAGCAAGGATAGGCTCATGATGTCGGCGACCGATACCCTTCGGAGGGCGGCTCGAGCCTGGGCCGCCCGACTGGGTGGTGCCAGCGGCTGAATAGTCTCAAAGAGCTGCGGCATCTTCCCGAAGTGCTCGAGGGAGACCGAGAGGAACCAGCGCGTCAACGACCAGAGCACTTTGGGATCCTCGCCGGGATAGCGGTACCGGACCGGGCGCCGGATCTGCTGCCGGTCCTTGAAGTACGCCGGCTTCTGCAGCTCGATGACACAGATGTTCGGCGGGTACCCCTCGGGCCCAACCTGGCTCGCTTCCAAAAACCGAAGTCCGAACTCCTTGGGCGCCCGCTCCCTCAGAAGCTCCACCCACTCACTGTCTTTCCAGTAGACAATCCAAGACTCCTGGCGGGTTGCCTGAGGTGCGCCCTGCTCGGGATGCTCGTCCACCCATCCACTGTTCGCGGCCAAAAAGGCCACAACGACGAAGAGTCCAAGCAGCATCAATGCCGGGGCGTTGCGCAACAGGCGAGCCACGTCCTTGCGAACCAACGCAAGAAGGATGTAGGGGCGCAGCCTCATTGGTAGGCCTCTCCGGTGAGCTTTCGGAACACGTCTTCAAATCGAAAGTCGAGTGAGTGAAGCCGCAGATCTCCACGTTCCGCAATCAACCCAGCAAGTTGGGAACGGGAAGCCGGATCATCGAGATCGAATAGCAGCCGGGATTCCTTGCCGTCGATCTGGAGGTCGACGCGCACCTTGCGCTCCGCATGGCGCGCAATGAAGGCACTCGGCGAGTCCTGGTCGACCAGCCGGCCGCCGGCGAGAATGGCAACGTGGTCGCAGATCTCCTCGACCTCGGCCATGTTGTGCGTGGTGAGGAAGATCGTGGTCCCATCTTCCCGCAGCTCCTTCAGCAGCCGCCTCACGACCCCTGTGGAGTGCGCGTCCAGATTGGCCGTCGGTTCGTCACAGAACAGGACCCTGGGGCGATGCAAAATCTCGCGAGCGATCAGGAGCTTCTTGCGCATGCCCTTCGAGTAGCGCGACACCGCCAGGTCGGCGGCTTCCGAGAGTTCGAGTCGGCTGAGGACCTCGCCAATGCGCACTTTGGGCAGACGATACAGAGAGGCAAAGATCCGCAGGTTCTCGCGCCCACTGAGCTCTTCGAAGTGATCCTCCGTGTCCGGAAGGTACCCACACAGCGATTTGACCTTGTCCAGGTCTTTTGGAATCGGATGCCCTGCGATCGCAACCGTCCCCGAAGAGGGCTTCAAGACACCGGTCAAGACACGGATGGTCGTGGTTTTTCCGGCGCCGTTGGGACCGAGGAAGCCAAAGACCTGGCCAGGCTTGGCATGAAGCGAGAGGTCGTCCACGGCGGCGAAGGAGCCGAAACGAACACACAAATGCTCGATCTGGATCATCGTCTAGTCACCGTGGAGTGCGGCCCTCGGAACAGGTCTGCTAGCGGACGCGGCAGCTCGTGGCCGTGCCCGCAAGAGTAACGTCCATCGGCAGGGCGAGGAATGAGAACGACTGGAAGCCCTGCGGCTGTCAGAACGATCAGGACTCGGCCCCCCCTGCGGACGTCTCGACTACTGCTCAAGAATGAGGGTGTCGAGGTTGGTCAAACCAAGGTTGTCGCCAAGGCGCGGAGTGTCCGTTCCTGCCGCGATCGCATCGATGTCGACACTCACCTGACCAGAGCCGCCGGGAGTTGTCTCGATGATCTTCCCGCTGGCAATCGGTCCATTGTCATCCCCATGGGCGCCGGGCAGGATCGCTGCCACCGAGGCGATGAGATCGGTGGTCTTGTGACCGAACATGGAAACCCCTGCAGCAGCAACGAGGGAAACCCCGGCGGCTAGAAGCGAATACTCGAGAAGGGCTGCTCCACGCTTGCAGCGAATCAGATCCTTGAAGATCACTGTGCTAGTCCTGTTGTTGGTAGGGATGAATGGTGGCGCGATGAAATTGACTCGCGCCTCACCGCACGAATGCCGCCCGGCACGCCTCGGTTCCAACCTCCCTCGGCATTTCTCCGCGTCCCTGCCTACGGCAGAGGGAACCAGGGTCCCTATCGCCGCCGCAAGGTCGACGCAGCCCAACAGCTCGCCCAATCCGCCTCCCCATCCCCGTCTACAACCCGCCGCATCCTGGTCCCCGCGATCAACCGATCTCCCCCATCCCGCAGGTTCAGCTCCAGGTCCCCATCCTTCCCACTCCGGATCTCCACAGGACTGGGCGCCCCGTCAGCCCGGTCCTTCACCATCGCGCGAACCAGCACCCCAGCCAAGGGATCCCCGTCCTCGAGCAGCACAAGCCGGACCTTGTCGGGCGCCCAGGGCCCCACCAGGGGCACGTACTCGAGCCCTAGGCCCAGGCGGGCATCGACCCCTTTGGACTTAGCCCCCGTCGGTCCCAGCAGAGTCATAACGCAGCGAGCGAAGCGCTCCTAGGCTACGTCCCCCCTCACCCCGCCCGGGAGCGCGATCCTAAGTATGTGGGCGCCAGCGTAGACCGCGTAGTCAGCGATCGACTTCTCGCCAATGCTGTCGGCGGGCTTGAAAAAGGTCGCCTCTGAGGTGGCGCTGTTGGTCACCGACGTCACCAAGCCATTGAGTCGATCTTCCTCGATCACATCCAGGTTGCCCTCCGAAGACGGGCCCACGTTGATCGGCGGGATCGCCACGTCGACCTCCATTCCGGGCTCGCCCATCGAGAGCGTGATCGGGCTCACGGTGGTTTGAAACCGGAAGCGGAAGGTCAAGTCCTCCTGTCCCGACTGGTAGCTACGGAACATGTAGAAGTCGGTGGCGTCCATCTTGGGGCGCTCGGTGATCGCGGGGGCTGCCGCCCCCCGGATCCCTCGACTTCGAATTCCCCCTAGTTCGCCCCCAGCAGCAGCTCTGACATTCCTTCCAGATCCAGCGGGTTAGGCACTTCCGGATCGCTCGGATCCAGGGTGATCTTCCCAAACGTCAGCTTGCGCGCTGCCTCACGGGCCAGGTATTCCGCGCCGCCCGGCCCCGCCCAGATTCCGGCATGGAGCTCTTCCTGCACGCCAGCCGCTGCCGTCAGCGCCAGCTCGCCCTCGTGAGAAAGCCGCCCGTATCGATCATCCGCTTGGGTTTCGATCTCGCTGACGCTCCGCTTCGCCTCCAGCTGCACCTCTCGAATCCCGGCCGCCGCCTCCAGCTCGACCTGCACCAGTCGCTCCGACCAGACCTCGCTTGCCCGGGCCAGGGTCGCCTCGTGCTCAGCCCGCGCCTCCGCCAGGGTCAACTCCGCAGCACGACGGCGGGTAAGCGCCTCCGAGGTCTTGCGTCCCTGGGCATCGAGCTGAAGCTGCAAGCGCTTCTTCTCAAACGTCGGCGGGAAATAGACCCCCGACACGAGGACCTCTTCCGCGCGCAGATGACACACCCCTAGCTCGTCTTCGAGCCGGGTCAGCGCGCGGCTCGAAACCGCCTGCCGCTGATCAGGGTCGAACCAGTCCTCCGCTCCGAGAGTCTGGAACTCCTCTACCAAGACCCGCCGCGCAATGGCCTCGGCACGGCCCTGAAAATCCTTGCCAAGCCCTTCGGCCACCAGCTGGTGTGCGCCCCCCTCCGCGATGGCGTACAGCATGCCCACCGCCACGCTCACCTTCTCGCCATCGCGGGTCACCAGCTCGAGCGCTGGACGCGTACCGCCTTCGCTCTCCCAGGCAAAGCGCACCTCCTGCGTCCGACCGTCGAGGTGGTACCAACGGTCGAGCAGGCTGAGCTTCAGGCCTGCCCCATGATCGCTCTGGCCGAGGCCCGTGCCAAAGCGCGCCTGGTTGACACCGATCGCCCCCGGCGGCACGCGGTGAACCGCAAGCTTCAGCGCACCGAACAGCCCGCAGGCCACCAGAGCTCCAGTCCCCGCAGCGAAGCCCAGCCGGCGCAACCGGCGCAGGGCATCCAACAGTCGACGGCTGCTCGCAACGCGCCAGACCGCGCGCCCACCGCGCGCGCCCCACGCCTTTGCCAGCTTCCACACGTGCACACATCCGGACCACAGGGCCCGCATACCTTCCGAGAGCTTGGCAGCAAATCGCTCGAGCATCACGCGTCCTCCTTGGCGTCGGCGGGCTGCAGGTCAACCCGCACACCGCCCAGTTTGTCGATCAGCGCCGCGCGCACCGCGAGCGGCCCCCATTCCTGCAGCAGTCCCACGCGCTCGGCCAAGGCACCGGCCTCCGCCCTGTACTGCGCTTCAAGACGCTCGGCCTCAGTCAAGCGCTCAACGCGCAACAGGTCCCCGGACTGAATCCGAGCGGCCGCCTTGCCCGTCGCTTCGTCGACAGCGCGCTGGGCGGCCAGTCTTGTCGCGGCCAAATTCGCAAGCCCCTGGCTGCGCAACTGCGTGAGCTCGAGTTCCTTGTGCCGTTCGAGCTCAGCCAAGAGCTTGGGCGTATCCCGCAAGAGCTCATCGGCCTGGGCCAGAAGTCGCTCGGTATCCTGTTCGGCTACCTGACGGCGACCGATGGTCTCCGACACCTTGCTCGAGAACGCTGGTCCGCTGACCTCCAGCTCCAGCAGCAGCATACCGTGCCGCCCGAGGCGTTCCTCAAGACCTGTGCGTGCGGCCTGCACGGCTAGCTCACGAGCATCGGGCGCCAGGATTTCCTCCGTCGTAAACGCACCAAAGGCCTGGCCGAGACCCGCTCGCACAAACGCATCCACGAGCCTCTGGGCATGCTCCCCCCTGCCAGAGTCCCTGAGCACAAGGGGTGCCCGAGACGGGTCGAGGGCGGCCTGCACGATGACGCGATCGATGGCGTAGCTCGCCCCATCCCGCGCCCGCACCAGCAGTCGCGGGCCGCGCCCGGGGGCCACGGGGTCATTGCCCTCAAGCCGGTATTCGAAGGGCCTGCGACTGAATCGATGCACCTCGTGGAGCCAAGGAACAAAGAGATGGGTGCCTGGCTCGGTGAGCACCTGACTGGTGCCGCTGCCGTGGTCGAGCTGCACCGCCACCTCATCCGCACCGAGCTCCAAGACCCCCCCATCCCCCGCCTGCCAGCGGACGAGTCCATAGAAGAGGGCGACGCAAACAGTCAGTCCTAGGGCTAAGTCGGTCCAGAGCCGGCCGGAACGCGATGGGGATCGGAGCGTGTACATGGGGTTGGGTTGAGGATTTCGTTGGGTCTTGCCACCTCCAACCAGCCATCTCGCCCCAGGTAGCGCAGGGAATGGGCGCGAAACCGCAGAGGTGCGATTTCGCGCCCTCAAACGCATCGCCCTCAGGAAAACCCGTGTTGCAGCAGAACGCGGAGCCGGGGGGTCCGCCGCCGGGGCACATGCTGGGCGAGCTCCGCACGGAGCAGGCCCTCCAGCGCTTCGACCGCTCCCGAATCGGGTCCGATCATGGGATCGAACTCCCCGCCTTCGTCCGGAGCATCGATCTCAATGACAAGCGTCAGGACCGACCCGTCCTCATTTGCCTCTAGCTGTACCAGCCGGGCCCCATCCCATTCGGGGCCCTGGATCTGTCCTTCGATCACCAGCGTCAGGTGGCGCTGTGCGAGGTGCTGGTATTGCTGCTGACGGTGCTGACGGTGGCTGCGATTGCGGCTCTCATTCACTCGATGCCTGGAGTCAGATGCATCCTCCAGGTGGTGGCGCAGAACGGGGTTTCCCCCGCCCCTCGGGCGCCTGGGCACTTTGGCCATGGTGTCTCATCCGGTAAGGGGGACACGGCGGTCCCCAAGCCCGCAGATGGATGATGGTCGGCTCATTGCCGTCAAGCACGCGCACGATGCCCTGTGAGTTGCCGGTGACCATGCCACTTGCGCCGTCCCTCTGGAGATCACCGGAAAGCACAGTGCGCGCCCTTCCGTAGGGAGGTCTCTCGGTTGGCGAACTCTCTCCCCCAAGGAACCCGCCGAAGAGCTGGACCCAGCCGGGATCTCGAACAGGTCGGATCGATCCCCCATCAGGCTCGGAAGGTAGAAGCCCTCCGCGACCTAGATCTTGTCGCCGGAGGTGGCGGAGTCGAGTGCGGACAACAGGCCGCCGGAGCCCTGGTAGGCGTCACTCCAGGAACTGCCTTCGTCACTGCACGTGGTGGGGCTCCCGTCGACGTAGTGGGTGGTCTGGCCACCGACCTGTGCCTATAGGGAAGTGGTGAAGAGAGCAAGGAGCGGATTGGTTGCGAGTCGGTTTCGAGCCCTTTTCTTGGGCTTGCGTAGGGGGAAGGCGAGGGGTCGCCGAGCGCCTTGCTCCGCAGCACTCACGGAATAGCGGCTCGGATCGATTTGCTATCGATGCAAAGTTCGGCTCGGATGCGGCGGTGGAAACCCAGCCCAATCCAGTGGACACCGGATGCTCGAAGAGCGGCGCTTCAGTCAGGCTTGCTCCACGGCCTGTCAGGATTTGCCCTAACCCGGGTTATTCATGAGGATTCGCACCAGGGCGTCGGAACAGGTCACTCGTGCTCGGGAATGACAGCCCTTCCATCGATCTCGGGCGTTGCGCCCGGAGACGGGGTCTCGCCCGGCCCGAGGACCGCAGCGCACGAGATCGGGCGCTAATGACCTGTAGGCTGCCGCAGGCAGCCGATCCGGCGTTCTGGTGCGAATCCTCATGAATAATCCGGGCTAACAGCCAATCCGGCGCGAGCCGCCGGGAGAGGAGCAGGCGTCCTCGTCCCTAACGAACCCAGTCAAGCTCGAATCTCCCGAGCACCTCTCGTTACCCTGCTTCACACCATGCAAGACCTCCGCTTTCGCAACGGCGACACCCTCCCCGCCCTTGGCCTTGGCACCTGGAAGTCCGCCCCCGGTGAGGTTGGTGCCGCCGTCGAGACCGCCATCCAGATCGGCTACCGCCACATCGACTGCGCCGCGATCTACGGCAACGAGGCCGAGGTCGGGGCAGCGATCGCCAAGTGCATCGCGGACGGCGTGGTCACCCGCGATGACCTCTGGATCACGTCCAAGCTCTGGAACAACCGGCACCGGGCGAACGACGTCCCGCGCGGGATCGACAAGACCCTGGACGACCTGGGCCTCGACGCGCTCGACCTCTATCTGATCCACTGGCCCGTCGCCCTGGGCCCCAAGGTCGGACGGCCTGAACAGCCGGGAGACTATCTGTCCCTGGAAGAGGTCCCGCTGATGGAAACCTGGGAGGCCATGGAGAAACTGGTCGACGCCGGCAAGGCGCGCCACATCGGCGTGTCGAACTACAGCCTCCCGAAGCTCGAAACCCACCTGGAAGCGCGCATCGTGCCCGAGATGAACCAGGTCGAACTGCATCCCTACCTGCAGCAGTCCGAGCTCGTGGCATTCGGTCAAACGCACGGCATCCACATCACCGGCTACTCGCCGCTGGGTTCGGCCGACCGTCCCGACGGCATGAAGGCCGCCGACGAACCGGTCCTGCTCGCCGACCCTGAGATCGCCAGGATCGCCGAGGAGGTCGGCGCCACCCCCGCCCAGGTTCTGCTCGCCTGGGGACTCCAACGCAGCACGAGCGTGATCCCCAAGTCCGTAAACAAGGACCGCATGGCCCAGAACCTGGCCGCCGCCGAAATCGAACTGCCCGCCAGCGCCATGACGGCGATCGCGGCGCTCGACAGGCATCGCCGCTACATCACCGGCAAGTTCTGGGAGATGCCCGGCGGGCCCTACACCGTCGCTAGCCTCTGGGACGAGGCATAGCGCCAATCGGGTGGAAAGCGCGCCACTTCGCCAGCGCGGATCAGCACGGGCTCGAGCGCGCCCCCCCCCCCAGCATTGTCCAGCTGGTGATGAGGCGAGTCGCCGCTCCCGCCTCCTCTGCCGCGCGCTCCCGGGAGT
>CAYWNK010000020.1:0-39882 GCA_964459495.1 uncultured Planctomycetaceae bacterium | reverse complement strand
AAGAGGTCCACGTCGCCATCGTCGTCGAAATCGGCGGCGATCACAGCGCGTCCGTCATTGGCGGAGTCGGCTCCGGAGAGATCGGAGATGTCGGCGAAGCTTGCGTCGCCGAGGCCGATCCAAAGCTTGTCCCGTTCGTTGCCGCTGAACGAGCGGCCCTCGGTGAACATCTGGGTGTTGTGGCGGTTGAGGTAGCCGGCGTTGCCGACGGCCTGGGACTCGAATGCATCGGTTTCTGCTTCTTGGACGGAGGACGCCACCACGTGGCGCCAGTAGGTGCTTCACGTGTCGTGGGGCAGATCTCCGGTGACGAAGCCATTCGTGCAGAACACGTCCAGCTTTCCGTCGAGGTCGAAGTCGCAGAGGGCGGCTGACCAGGCCCAGTTGCCGTTGACCCCGCCGGCCTCCGAGGGCACGCGCGCGAAGGTTCCATCGTCCTGGGCACGGAAGATGGTGTTCCCGGCGGCGAGTTTCTTGAGAGCGCCGTAGAGCTCGGGGTCGATGTCGTCCGTCAGGCGCCCGAGGATCCGGTTGCCCGCCGTGGACGACATGTTCGACACGTAGAGGTCGAGCTTGCCGTCCCCGTCCAGGTCGCCGAAAGCAGTGCCCATGCCGTTGCCCCGGTCCACGATGCCCAGTTGGCCGGCGATGTCGAGGAATGTGCCGTCCGGTTGATAGGAATAGAGGCGGTTGCTGCCGTAGTCGTTGGCGACGTAGAGGTCGATGCGGCCGTCCCCTGTGATGTCGGCGGCGGCGGCGGCGTAGGACCACTGGCGATCGGCGAGGCCGACCGCCTTGGTCACGTTTTCGAAGCCCTTGCCCTCGAGGTTGCGCAGCAGGGCGTTGGGGGAGCCGTTGGTGGCTTCGATCCAGGAGTCGTTGTGCTCCGCCTCGACGCGGCCGTAGCCGCAGATGAACAGGTCGAGCCAGCCGTCTTGGTCGTAGTCGAGCGCGAGTGCGTGGTAGCCCGTGACGGGGGCGTCCAGTCCTGGCACTTGTTTGGCGCGCTCGAAGCGTCCCTTGCCGTCGTTGCGATAGAGCTGGGGCAATTGTCCGCCGATCCCGCCGTCAGCCTCCCGCCAGCCGACGTGGGCGACGAACAGGTCCTGGTCTCCGTCGTTGTCGAAGTCGGCGAGGACGGGGCCTGTGCCCGCCTCCGGCTGGGCGACGCCCCGGGTCTCGGCCTCTTCGCGGTAGGTGCCGTCGGGCTGGGCGAGATAGAGGTAGTTGCGTCCATCGCTGGGTAGGAACAGGTCCCAGTCACCATCACCGTCGATGTCGCCGCCGGCGGCGCCGTTCCACGCGTAGCTGCGGTTGGTGTCGGTGCCGAAGCGGGCCCAGGTGTGGGCGACACCCGACGAGGCGGACACGTCGCTGAACAGCGGCGCCTCGCGGCGGATCTCGTAGAGTTCGTCCAGTCGGAAACGCTCGAGCCACCAGCGGCCGCCCCGCTTGGTCGCGCGGGCGTGCGCCCAGCCGGTGATCGAAACCCGGCCACCCCCGGCGTCGACCCCGAGCATGCGCAGGAACAGCTTGGCATCGCACCAGGGACGTCGGCCTTTCTGGAACTCGGCGCCCTTTACCTTCCAAAGCACGTTGTCCACGCGCTCCCAGGTGCCGAGGTGGCCCATGACGCTGGCCAGGAACTTGCCGCGGCCCAGGATCGGCGCACCGTCTGTTTTCCAGGTGGTGCGGCGTGCGCCCAGCACCAGCTCGTCCAGAGCGGCCACCTCCAGCTGGTCGAGGCCGTGTCCGTAGAAGTCGTCGCCCAGCCAGTCGAGCGCCGCGGATGCATCCCGCCGGCGCAGCTTGTCGGAGAACTCGAGCAGCCAATCGGCGACCTCCTCGGTCAGATCCTCCACGCGCTCCAGGTGCAGGACGGGGTCGTCGGGCACAGGGACTTCGATCGTGTCGGGGGCCTGTCCCACGGAGGCGGTCTCGGCTGAGTTCAGGTCGACGGGGTTCGACAGCTGATCGCCGGGATCCGAGTCCGAGGAACCGCCGCAGGCTGCGGCGCCGAAGAACAGGGCGAGAAGGGCAAGGTGGCGGGTGAGGATGCGCATGGCAGGGCTGAACTGTAGACCGTCCTGTCCCTGGATTCTGGGGCTTGGGGGCGGTTCTCTGGCTGGCGCCCAGGCATAGAATGGAAGCTCCCCCCCTGCGGCCCGCCCATGAACCCCATTCCCAGCTGCTCCGATCACTTAGCTGCCGCCGTCCCCCTGGCGGTGGAGCACCTGCGAGGGATCTTGGATCACGCCATCGAGCATCGCGCCGGTAGGGGGGCTGTGGTGGTCTGGGATGGGGACAGCGATCTGGCCCTGGCGCTCGCCAGTGCCTACCGGACCTGCCTGCCGGAGGCACAGTTCGTGCGCTTCGATCCCCAGCGGGCGAACGCGGTTTTGTCCATCTTTGACGGGCTGGAGGCCGGCGATCTGGTGGTCCTGGTGCAGTCGACCAGTTTTCGACTCGACGCCTTTCGCATCCGCATCGAGCTGTTTCGCCGCTCCCTGCGCGTGATCGAGCACCCCCATCTCGGTCGGCTCGAGGGAGAAGAGGCGCTGGTCTATGTCGATGCGCTCGCCTACGACCGGGACTACTACAGGACCGTGGGCCGAGCCCTGCAGGCGCGCATCGACGGGGCCTCCACCTGCGAGGTGGAGAGTGGGGGCGCGAGCCTGTGTTTTCCGGCGGGCTTCGAGCCGGCAAAGGTCAACATTGGGGACTACACGGGGATGCGCAACATCGGTGGCCAGTTCCCGATCGGCGAAGTGTTCACGGAGTCCAAGGATCTAGAGGCCGTACACGGGCGGGTGCGCATCGACTTTTTTGGGGGCCCGGACTTCACGGTCCGGCGCCCTCCGCAACCGATCACCCTTGTGATCGAGGGCGGGCGAGTGGTCGACACGGTGGATTCGGTCTCGGCGTTCGACTCAGTCCTCGAGAAGGTGCGCCAGGACGAAGGGGATGTGCGCTTGCGGGAGCTGGGCTTTGGGCTCAACCGGGCGATGTCGGAGGATCGTGTGGTCCGTGACATCGGAACCTTCGAGCGCAAATGCGGGGTGCATCTGTCCCTCGGGGCGAAGCATGCCGTGTACTCGAAGCCCGGGATATCGAAGCGGGCCGCACGTCACCATGTGGACGTTTTCGTGGCGGCGGTCGGGGTCACGCTCGACGGGGTGCCCATCTTTCGGGAGGGAGCCTGGGTGCCGGGCTCTGCAGCTTCAGACAGGTGCTAAGGGCCTCTTGGGCCTTTCCAGAGGGGTCCTCAGCAGGAATCGCGGATCCAGTGCATGCTGAGTATGTGTCCGCTCCATGCCCCGCTTCTCCAGCGAGGCGGACCTTTCGCTTTTCCTGACTCCCCCACGCGAGGTTCCCATGAGGATCCAATCCCTGCTTGCAGCACTGATCGCCGCCCCCCTGGTTTGCTCGGCCTCCTTTGGCCAAGGTGCCAACGACTGTTCGAATGCCCAGCCCATCAGTGGCCTGGGCACCTTTAGCTTCAGCAACGTGGGGGCGACGATCGACGGCCCCTTCGACTGCGGCGGTCAACCGGTACGCCGGGACGTTTGGTTCCGCTGGACCGCGCCCTCCACGGGCGGCTTCAAGGTGACGACCTGCGGGGGAACGACCTTGAGAACCCGCCTGGCGATCTACGACGGGGTGGACTGCGTCAACTTCCCGCTCATTTCATGCGTCGGGGGGACCTGCACGGACCAGTCTGACCTTGCCATCTCGGCCCAGGCGGGCAACGAGTATCTGATCCGCCTGGGTTCCCGCTTCGTGGGCGAATCTGGATCGGGCACCTTCGATATCCTCGTCGACCCCTGCCCCCTGCAGCCCGACGACATCTTCGAGGACAACGACACCTGCACGCAGGCGACGCCCCTGGGTAACGGGACGTTCCAAAACCTGACAATCGCGAAGGTCGACGCGGACTACTACTCCTTCCCTGTGGCAGATGGCGGGACTCTGCAAATTGATGTGCTCTTTGCGCACGCGGATGGGGACATCGACATGTTCCTGCTGGAGAGCTGCACCTCGGGCGGCACCTTGGTCACCGCTGGATCCGGTACGGACAACGAGCAGATTATCTGGACCAATCCGCTGGGCTGTGACACGACTGTCCTCCTGAGGGTCGAGCACTGGTTGCCCGATGCGAATGCGGACTGCAACGACTACGAAATGGTCGTCTCGGGCAGCGGCGGCACGGGCACCGGCTGCACCCCGGTCACCCTGTTTTGCGAGCCCGCCAACTCCAACTCCACCGGCATGCCGGTGACGCTGGTGGCCAGTGGTTCCTTCGATTCCACCACGGGCACCTCGCCCCTGCACCTTGAGGCGATCAGCGGTCCCTCCAACCTGGGTGCCTACTTCCTGGTCAGCACCGGAGCGAATGCAAGCCTAGCCGTCAGCGACGGCATCCTCTGCCTGGACCAGCCCCAGGGGCGCTACAACCCCGCCGCGGGCGGTAACCTGAACTCGCTCGGTTTCTTTGACGCCAATGGCGTGCTGCAAAACGCATCGGGCACCTCGACGATCGGTTCGGGCTACGACGTGCCGCCGATGCTGCCCAACCCTCCCGGCGGCTCGATCATGTCCGGCCAAACCTGGTACTTCCAGCTCTGGTACCGGGACTTGAACCCGGGCACTGTTTCGAACTTCTCGAACGGGCTCGCGGTCACCTTCAACTGATTTAGGACGACCGGCGCCCCCGTGCTTCGCTCCCCGGCCGGGGAGGCGGAGCGCGGGGGCGCTTGTTTTTGGGTCGAACGGCCGGGCCTATCCCTCGCGCCCGTAGCCTGCGTCGTGGACGTCGGTGACCGCGCGACCGCTGGGGTCGGCTAGGCCAGCGAAGGCCGCATCCCAGGCGATCGCGGTGGGGGTGGAACAGGCCACGCTGGGGCCGCTGGGGACCAGCTTCGCGGCCCCATCGCCCGGAAAGTGCTCCGCGAAGATCGAGCGATAGTAGTACGCCTCCTTGGTGGCCGGGGTGCCGATGGGGAAGCGGAAGGCTGCCTCGGCGAGCTGGGCGTCGCTGACCTGCGCTTCCGCCGTATCGCGCAGCGCATCGATCCAGCCGTAGCCGACGCCGTCGGAGAACTGCTCCTTCTGGCGCCACAGGATCTCCTTGGGCAGGGCGCCCTCGAAGGCCTTCCGCAGGATGTGCTTCTCGATGCGGCCATCGCCGCACATCTTGTGCTCGGCATCCATGGACATCGCGAGATCGAGGAACTCCAGGTCGAGGAACGGCACGCGCGCCTCGACGCCGAAGGCGGCCATCGACTTGTTGGCGCGTAGGCAGTCGTACCAGTGCAGCCCGTCCAGCTTGCGGACGGTCTCCTCGTGGAACTCGCGCGCGTTCGGGGCCTTGTGGAAGTACAGGTATCCCCCGAAAATCTCGTCAGAACCCTCGCCCGAGAGCACCATCTTGATGCCCATTGCCTTGATGCGCCGGGCGAGCAGGTACATGGGAGTCGACGCGCGAATGGTCGTGACGTCGTAGGTCTCGATGTGCCGAATGACGTCGCTGAGGGCGTCGATGCCCTCGGTCACCGTGAAATGGCATTCGTGGTGGACCGTGCCGAGGTCGTCGGCGGCCTGTTGCGCGGCGGCGAGGTCGGGGGAGCCCTCCAGGCCGATCGCAAAGGAGTGCAGGCGCGGCCACCAGGCGGCCTCGGAGTCGCCGGACTCGACGCGTTTGTCGGCCATTTGGGCGGCGACCGCAGCGACGACCGAGCTGTCGAGGCCGCCGGACAGGAGCACGCCGTACGGTGTATCGCACATGAGCTGGCGACGGACGGCCGCCTCGAGACCTGCGCGCAGGGCCGCGGGCTCGACGCGCTTGCCCCTGCATGCGTCGTAGTCGCGCCACGGGGGGCTGTAGTAGGGGACCGGTTCAGGCTGACCTTTGGCCCAGACGTGACCGGGGGGGAATTCCTCGACCCGCGGGCAGATCCCGTGCAGGCCCTTGAGCTCCGACGCCACCACCAAGGTGCCCTGTTCGTCGCGACCCCAGTAGAGGGGGATGACGCCCATGGGGTCGCGGGCGATCAGCCAATCGCCCGTCGACTGGTCGTAGGCGACAAAGGCGAAGATCCCGTTCAGGCGATCAGCGAGCCCCGCGCCATCGCGCGCCCACAGGGGCAGGATCACCTCGCAGTCGGACTGGGTCTGGAACTCGTAGCTGTCGCTGCATTCCTTGCGCAGGGCCGAGTGGTTGTAGATCTCACCGTTGACGGCGAGCCAGCGCTTGCCGTCCGGGCTGGACAGGGGCTGGGCGCCGGAATCCACCCCGACGATGGCGAGGCGCTCGTGGGCGAGGATGGCGCGGTCGTCGGCGAAAATGCCGCTCCAATCCGGGCCCCGGTGGCGCATGAGTCGGGAGCGTTCCAGGGCCATCCGGCGGGCGCCCGAGGGGGATCCGGCGAGATCGAGCAGGGCGAAGATCGAGCACATGCTCGCAGCCTACTGGCCGAGGGGGTCGGCTGCCCTGCCGAGCTGCATCCATTGTTCGGCATCTCCCGGTCGCCCAGCATCGCTGTGCCAGCGGGCGAGGTTCCTGGCGAGCGATGCGTTGGGCCGGATGCGGAATGCGGCCTGCATGTCCGCGGCCATGGCGTCCATGTCTCCGCTCCCGTGGTGCAAAATCGCACGGTTGCGCAGGGCGCCTTCGGCGAGGGGGAAACGGCGCAGGACCCCGTCGAGGAGCTCGAGCCCTTCCGGGGTCCGGCCCGCACGCTGGAGCAGTAGCGCCAGGTTGTTGGCGCTGGGGATGTGGTCCGCATCGAGCGCCAGGGCCCGGCGGTAGGCGGCTTCGGCGCCCGGGTCATCCCGGCTCCATTCCAGCAGCATGCCGCGGGCGTGGTGGACCTCGGGCAGGGCTCCCCCCAGCGGGCCGGGCGTGGTTTCGAGCAGCGCCGCGGCGCGCTCGGTGTGCCCGCGCACGGCGAGGGCCAGGAGGAGCAAGCTGGAGTCGCCGGCGCTTGCGGGCTCGGGGGCCCCCGGCCAGGTGAAGAGTCGCCAGTCGCCTCCGGGGCTCTCCAGCGCACGCAGTTCGGACTCTGGCGTGGGGCCCGCCGGCGGCGCTGGCCTGGCTTGGATCCAGTGGTCGTGGACGCGTACGTGGGCCACGTCGAAGACCCCACGGAGGGGCATGTGGCAGGACGCACAATCGTGCTCGCCACGGGCGGTTAGCGGCTCACCGCAGTCCGAGGATGCATGGCACTTGGCGCAAGCGTTGCGCACAGCCGTGCGCACTGATTCACCCTCGGGGGGATCGGCCCCGCCGCCGTGAAGCGAGCGGTGCGGATCGTGGCATGTCGTGCAGTCCATCTCGCGTGCGCCTGCGAAGCAGGCCGAGAGAGCGAGCCGCTCGACCTGGGAGACGAAGCCGATCTCGGCCGTCGCCTCGGCGCCGACGAAGACGGCGCGTGCCTCGGTGATGTCGGTCCCCGGGGGAGGCGGACCGCTGGCTCCCGGGCGCAGCTCGATCCGTGCGTCCCCCTGCAGGTGGCAGGCGGCGCAGACGGACACGCGCTGCTCGCGGGTTCGGTCCCCGAGATCCGTCATGGGGTCGGCGGACGGGGAATCGAGGGAGCCGGATGCTTCGTGCTCACTCTGAATCCTGGCGTGCTCGAGGGTCTCCCCGTGACAAGCGGCGCAGGACACCCCGCGTGGGCTCCACTCGGCCGGATCGGGCCCCAGGTCCTCGGGCCAGACTTCGGGCGGCAGCGCGTCGGTGTGGCAGCCCAGGCAGTCGTTCGTCACCGGCTGGTTGAAGCGCAGGCCCGGTGTCATCGCATGCCCTGGGGCGAGCGCGGGCATACGTCCACCATCGATGGGCAGCACCTCGAGCGGCGCAAAGCTCATCAACGGTCCGGCCGCGGCGACGTACGCGCGATCGAGTTCCCCGGAGCCGATGGCCATCGGCAGCGCGGTGATGAGCTGGTGCCCCGCTGCCTCCGCGTGCGTCTCGACGAGGAGCGAGGTGCCGTCGGGGGTGGTTCCGAAGGCATAACGATAGCCGGCGGCGTCCTCGACGGCATCGAGCTGGCTCAGGGGGCGGATTTCATCCGCGCCTACCGGTCCCAAGGAACGGGCCATGCCGGTACGCGACCAGTCGCGCACGATGTTCGGGTGGCAGTTGCGGCAGGCCGCGCCATGTTCGAGCTGCGGCGGGGCAACCCAGGCGGGCGCGAGGTTGGCGTGCTGCTCGTCGCCAGGGCGCGAGCAGCCCTGGATTGCCAAGAAGGCGAGCGCCGTGAGCAAGGGGGACCTCTGCATCGCCCCAAGCTAGCGCTTTCAGCCGGGCGCGCCGAAGGTGAAACTGTGGCCCAAGGGATCGATCCGCGTGAACTCGCGCTTGCCGTAGGGGCGGTCGGTAGGTTTCGGCGGGGTTTGCATAGGGCGCGCCGGCGGGGCCGCTGCGCCAGTTCCTTGGGCGTACTCCCAGGGTACGGGGCGACTAGTCCTTGAACCGGGCACCGTCGAGCATGCTGCCGAACTCCGCCTCGAGGTCACCTTCGATGGGGCCGCCCATGTTGGTGGCGGTGAGGACGACGTAGTCGTCGCCGCGCAGGAAGGCTCGCTGCCAAAGGTGGGCGATCTGGCCGGCGATGTACCCGGAGAAGCGCAGGTCAAAGCCGGGGCCCTGTTCCCTCTCGTGGTTGCTCTGGGAGAGAACCTGGAAGTCGGCAAAAGCTGTGGGCAGTGAGTCAAGCGTGGCCTGGATGGTCTGCTCCCGGTCGAGGCCCTGGGTAGGGGCCGTGGTGACGTTCAAGTTGACGCTGGGGGTCTTGCGAATCACCAGGGCCTTGAGGACAGGGAACTGGCTGCGGTCGCCGAGGGACCACTCTGCATTCGGCAGGGGGAAGGACAGTCCGACCTCGCGGACGAACACGGCCTGGTCTGCGATGGTGACGGCCTCGGCCTCGAAGCGGGCCTGCACCTCGCGTTCGAGCCGCCGGGTGACCTTCGAATCCCCGCGGCCGCGATCTTCGTCCCTGGGGTCGAAGGTGGCTTTCACCTGAATGGCGGAGCCGATGGCCTCCTCGACGAGCGCGCCCGGTAACCCAACGACGAGTGCCACACGGTCCTTGGCTACCTGCACGGTGGTCGGCCCTGCCGTTCGCTCGAGGTTGGCGCTCCAACCCTTGCGGGCCTCCAAGGCTTGGAGGCCGTAGGTCTCGTCCAAGGCCCTAGCGGCGGCACGGGCGTCGCTGCGGGAGTCCCATTGGGAGATCCAGATCAACGAGCGGTGTCCGTCTTTGGCGAGGACCAGGTAGCGGTCCCCGTCCCAGCCCATGCTTGCCTTCCAGGCCGCGGTTTCGTCGATCGCGCTTGCAAACAGGATGCGCAGGTTGAGTTCGCCGAGGACATCGCTGCTGTGGATTTTCCACCCGGCCTCCTGGAGGGCGGGGGGGATGGTCAGCGGCAGCTCGACGGGATAGTCCCGCTCCCCCAGGTATTTTTCGGGGTGGAGGATCTGCTCGGTGGAGTCCGGGAGGTCCTCCCAGGCGGCGTCCACCTGCGCCCATTCGCCGGCCCGGGTGAGATGCTGTACGAACGCAGCTCCCTGGCCGTAGAGAAACGCGTGCACGGTGGTGTCATGGAACATGCCCTCCTGGGCCCCCTGCATCACAGCGGCGATCTCGATGTTGTCGGTGATTCGCTTGCCCAGGTCCCCATCCCAGTCGAGGAAGCCGCTATCGGTGTAGCGCATGGTCCAGTCGAACGAGGCCGCCACCGCGTCGCCCTCCATCAGGGCGTTCGCGGCCAGTCGGCGGTCGTGGGAGCCTGCGCCGCGGCCGATGATCTTAGCGAGACCCCAGCGCTTGTCCTGGAGCACGTGTTGGACCTCATGGGCCAGAATCTCCATCCGGAATGCTGCGCCCTCTTCCTCGCCGTAGGCGGGGTGCTCCAACTTATCAGGAATGAGTACCTGCTTGGTCACCGGGCTATACAGACCGAAGATGGCGCTGGCCAGGTTGTCCGCGACCACCTCGATCAACTCGGCGTCGAAGGTCTTCGGCATCAGGCCCAGCATGGTGTAGGCCTGCTCGATGCTCTGGAAATGACCGGGCGGATGCAGCTCGGTGATTTGGCGCAGGAGGGCCGCCCGAAATTCTTCTGGGGGGAGAACTCCCACCTGGATGAGGCCCTCGGTCTTCATGCCCCGGCGCTCCGCTAGGACGCCTGCCACCAGGGACAGATCCGTGGTCAGGCTCGCCCGGTCGAGTCTTGTGGACTGCGGGTTCTGCGCCCAGGCGCCGGACGGGAGGCTAGGCAGGAGCGAAAGGAAGACGAAGACTGCTTGGGTGCCACTCATGGCGAGCTACGGTAGCAGGCCTCTTTCGACGATGTCAGGACTGTCCATCACCCACCCCTCTCGACTTGCGCTCCGGACCCTAATGGGCGCGATAGCCCTACTGGCCTCATGCGGAGGTGCGGGGATCGAGACCGCTCCGGCCGAAGTCGCCGCCGCCCTCGAGCCCTCGGATCTCCTGCGGCAGCACGTCGACTTCCTGGCCACAGGCCCCGAGCCCCGGGACTGGACCCACCCTGCTGGGTTGGAACGTGCCGCCGACTACATCGCGGCGCAGCTGGACACCTGCGGGGGTCGAGTCACCGATCAGGACTTCGTCGAGGATGGACGGACTTACCGCAACGTCTGCGCGAGCTTTGGGCCAGAGTCCGGAGAGCGCATCGTGGTGGGGGCGCACTACGACGTCTGCGACGAACTCCCCGGCGCCGATGACAACGCGAGCGGAGTGGCGGTCTTGATCGAGGTCGGGCGCGCGCTCGGGAGTCTGGAGCTCGCAGGGCCCGTAGATCTTGTGGCCTACGCGCTCGAAGAGCCGCCGTTCTTTGGCAGCGAATCCATGGGGAGCGCGTGGCACGCGCGGGAGCTGAGCAGTCGCGGCGCCGAGGTGCGCGCGATGATCTGCCTCGAGATGGTGGGCTACTACTCCGATGAGCCCGGCTCCCAGGACTACCCCTTGGACGCGATGAAGCTGCTCTACCCGACCGTAGGCAATTTCATCGCTGTGGTCGGGCGCGAAGCCGATCGCGAAGTGGTCGACTGGGTGCACTCTGCGATGGACGGAAGGGAGGACCTCCCAGCGGTCAAACTCCTTGCACCGGCGAGTATGGTGGGCATGGACTTTTCCGATCACCGCAACTATTGGGCGGCGGGCTACCCCGCCGTGATGGTCACCGACACGGCGTTCTATCGCAATCCCAACTACCATGGGGAGGGAGACACGCCGGGCACCCTGGACTACGGGCGCATGGCTTTGGTCGCAGGCGGAGTCGTGAAGGCGGTGCGGAGTCGGGAATAGCAACATGGACTGCTCTCAGCGCTGGGCCTCTGGCTCGCTGGCGGGGACAGGGGGGACTTTTTTTGGGTTCCCATCGTTGCTGCGACATCGCGCTGGGTCTGTTGGGACAAGGCCCCTAGCCACGCCGTCCCATGAGCCAAAAAACCGAGACCCTGACCGCCGACGAACTCCTGCGCCACTCCAGCTTTGTGCGCTCCCTGGCCCATGGGCTGCTGGGGGATGTGCACGCCGCGGAAGATGTGGCCCAGGAAACCTGGATTCGGGCTTTGGAGAAGCCCGCGGGCAACCCGGGCAGTCTGCGTGCCTGGCTGGGGGCGGTGACGCGCAATTTGGCCTGGAACGCGCAACGCTCCCGTGCCCACCGCAGCGCCAGGGAGCAGGACGCGGCGCAGACGGAGGCCGTGCTCGGCGCCGACCAAGCCCTGCTGCAGGCCGACCTCCTGCGCAGCGTGGCCCTGTCGGTGCACCGGCTCCAGGAGCCCTACCGGACGACGGTTCTCCAGCGCTACTTTGAGGGCCTGTCCGTTGCGCAGATCGCCGCCCGCACAGGGACTCCGGTGACCACCGTGCGCAGCCGACTGCAGAAGGCGCTCGACATCTTGCGCGACGACCTGGACCGGGACTATTCGGATGCGCCGGCCGCTTGGGCTGGGCCCCTGGCGAGCATCGCCAAGCTCTCATCCAGGGCACCCGCCGGCGGCGGCCTGACGATGGCGGTCAAGGTCGCGGCCGTGATCGCGCTGCTTTCGGGGGCAGCCTATCTGTGGTCGGGCAGGACTTCGCCGGCGCCCGCTGCGGTAGGTGCCAGCGGGGCCGCGAACGCCGCGCTGCTGCCTAGTCCACCCGCTGAGGAGCTGGAACCTCAGCCGCAGGATGGGGCTGGTGTGCGCCGGGCGGTCCCCAGCGACGTTCCCGCTGGCCGGATTCAGGTCGCCCTTCGGGTGGTGAACGGTGCCTATCCGGAGCTCGGTCTCGAGGAATGTGGAGCCGGGGCCGCTTCGCTGCGGGTGCTGTTGGATGACCGTCCGGGCCGGCCCATGGGAGACAGGGGCAAAGTCTCGGGATCGACCGACGCGGACGGTATCTGGCGAGGGCACGTCGATGATCCGGGGGTGAGGCCGCTGCACTTCTTCGTCTTCGTCGAGCCGGATGAGGGCTATCGGCATGCCACCGCGGAGGCGGTTCTTCAGGACACGGATTCCACGCTCTCCGAGGTCCTGATCACACGGGCCGCCCACGGACTGCTGAAGGGGACGGTGGTGAACGCTTCCGGGCAGCCGATCGAAGGGATGGAGCTGACCTTCCAGGACCGCCGTACCGAGCATGAAGCGAAGACGGACGCCTCGGGGGCTTTTCAGGTGGCGGGTCTGACGAGCGTGCACCTGGCTCGCATCGGCAATCCCGGCTACACGATCTACAATCGAGGAAAGACGGAGCCGATGGAGGGCGGCGGCTGGGAGGATTTGAACGTCGTCCTTGCCACGGCTGGAACCCTGCGGCTGAAGCTGAAGGATCGATCGGCGGCGCCTTTGGCAGGCGCCATCGTCGAGGTGTCCTTGAGTGAAGCTGAGCGGATGCCGCTCCCCAGCAGCGACCTGTTCGGCTACGTCGGCGGTTCTCCGCGGGCCACATCGGACCCCAACGGACTCGCCGAAGTGCCGGGTGTTTGGGTTGGCAGGGACCTCAGTGTTCGCGTTCAGCATGGAAGCCGAGCAGCGTCTAGTGAGTGGCGAGTCCGGGGCGATTTGCGCTTCGGTGCGGAGACCTCCGGGGCAGAACCGATCCGGGTGGACACCACCGGAGTCCTGGAGCTTCAGTCCACCTGGAACGACGGCTTGAGCATCCAGGGGACCGTGTTCAGGGGCGGCAGCCCCGCTCCCCATGCCACGGTCGAGATCTATGAGCGTCAGGATGGGGTCGCATGGGAGCGCTGGGTGCTGAGTACGAGCGTGGACTGCGACGGGGAGGGGCGCTATCAGGTTTCCATGCTCTCTCCGGCGGCGTTGGGACCTCTGCTCGCATTGGCCAGTTCCCAGGACGCCGACCAGGACCCAGAGCCCAGCAATTCGGGTGCCCTGAAGGGGCTTGGCTACGTGGGGCCGACGCCTAGGAAGGTGGTCGGCGGCGGGGCGGGAAGCCAGCTGCTCGACCCGAACCAGGCGGAGGAAGGGGTACTGCAGGCCGACCTGGATCTCGAGCCCGTCCAGAAGATCGAGGGGCGGCTTGTCGATGCAAAGGGGCAGCCCTTGAAGCATCACGGAGGCGGCATGGGGGGGCATCGCATCTGGGTGACCCCGGCCGGAGCCGGCGGACCCTACGCGGAAACCAGCTTCGCCCCGTTGACCAAGGTGAGCTACGGAGAGAACGGGGCGTTCACCGTACGGGGCCTTGTCGAGGGGACCTACGATCTGTGGGTTTCCACCGAGTTGAAGGCGTTCTACACCTTTTCAGCCGGCATGCAGCGCTTCCCTGACGTGGTCGCGGGATCGAGGGCGCTGGAGCTGAAGCTCACCCCGGGTGCCCAGGTGCAGGTGCGCATCCAAACCGATGTGGACCCTGAAGTCGCGGCGAGCATGATCGTGCTGACGGCCAAGTACTTTCCGCACGACCCGGTTCCGGGGGGGGCGCGGGACGAGCAGCGAACCTTCCACGTGGATGGGGCGAGCGGCTGGCCCGCGGGCAGCTCTTACTCCTTCGCGGGGATCGGTGGCGCTACCGACTCCGGTGGGCACGCTCAGATGGGCTATTCCTCCACGGATCAGGTGGCGTCCTGCGATTTGCCCCCTCTGGGGCCCGGCTGGTACCGGATCGGCGTGCAGCCCACCTCCTTGGAGGGGAGGCCCTACCTGCCCTGCGCGTCGCAGCTCGTCTACCTGGAAGAGGGGGAGTATTCCTTCTCGTTCCGGCCCCTGCGCACGACCAGCGTCGAGGCCCAGATCAGCAGCTCCCAGGCACGCCGCCTCGCAGTCGAGCTTGTCGATGCCCGGGGTCGTTCCATTCCGCTGGAGGGCAGGTCGGGCTTCACCACGCCCAGCGCGATTCTGCCCATCCCTTCCGATGGACGCTTCGTCCTGCGCAACGTGCCGGTGGGAGCCTACCGGCTGCGCGCGGGCACCCCTGCCGGTCTCGCAGCGGGCGAAGCCCTTGGGGAGGTCGAGGTGCAGTGGACGCTGACGGACAGCGCGCCGGTCACGATCGAGCTGCGCTGAGGCGTGGGCGGCTCTCCGATCCGGCGCTGAAAAGCCCATGGAAAATCGGAGATATACCCGGTATGCATGCGCAGGGTCTGGCACGCATGACGATTCGCAACAGCCTCCTTGCCCTTCTAGCGGGGCATTCCACCCACGGGTACGACCTCAAGACCGCCTTTGAGGAGAGCACGGCGGGAGCCTGGCCGCTCAACGTGGGGCAGGTCTACACGACTCTCAATCGGCTCGAACGGGACGGCCTTGTGAAGCTTGGGGGCAGCGGCGAGGGCAAGCGGCAGAGCTGGAAGATCACCAAGGCGGGGCGAACGGCGCTGGACGGCTGGTACGAGGCACCGGTGGTGGAGGACCCGCCGGCCCGCGATGAGCTGGCTATCAAGGTGCTGCTGGCCGTGGCGGCGGATGACGTGGACGTCAGCGCGATCCTGCAGCGCCAGCGGGTCGCCACCATGGAGCAGCTGCAGCGCTACACCCGCCACAAGCAGCAGGCCGATCCCGACGACGAGCTGCCCTGGGTGCTGCTGCTGGATGCACTGATCCTGAAGGCTGAGGCCGAGGTCAAGTGGCTGGATCTGTGCGAGGCGCGGCTGGAGGCGAGGGGCCACTAGTCATGCGAAGGGTGCAAGCAAGCGCAGCTGAGGCCCATGTCGCTCCGATTCTGGAGATGCATGGGGTCACCCGGATGTACGGGCAGGAAGGCAAGCGGGTGCGCGCACTCGGTCCGGTGAGCCTGTCGGTCGCACCGGGCGAGTTCGTCGCGATCATGGGGCCGTCAGGGTCCGGCAAGTCGACCCTGCTGGCGCTGGCTGGAGCCCTCGATCAACCCAGCGACGGGCAGGTGAGGATCCGGGGCGGGGACCTGGCCGCCAAGTCGCCCAGGGGGCTGGCTGAGCTACGGCGACGGTTCATCGGCTACGTGTTTCAGGACCTGAACCTGCTGCCGGGTCTAACGGCCCTCGAGAACGTGGCGCTGCCCCTGGAGCTGGATGGGGCGGCCCTGGGGAAGGCGCGCCAGGAGGCGGAAGGAGCATTGGAGCGGGTCAAACTGAGCCACCTTGCCAGCCGCTTTCCCGACGATCTCTCGGGTGGCGAGCGCCAGCGCGTGGCCATCGCCCGCGCCTTCGTGGGGCCCCGGGCCCTGCTCCTGGCAGACGAGCCCACGGGGGCCCTGGATACGGTGGCCGGCGACCTGGTGATGCGCCTGCTGCGTGCTGAGTGCGACGCTGGCCGCACGGCCGTGCTGGTGACCCACGATCCCTCCCACGCGGCCTGGGCGGACCGAGTCCTGTACCTGCGGGACGGGTGCATGGTGGCTGATTCCGACGCGGCGCTGCCGGTGTCGCCTGGCGCTCCCGAGGGGTCGGTCCATTGAGCTTCCTCTGTTCCCTGCGGGCCCTAGTGCGCGTCGAGCTGCGTGAACTGCGGCGGCATCCGAGCCGCGCCCTGCTGGTGATGGGCCTGGTCGCGATCCCCGTGGCAGCTCTGGTCGGCGGCAGTGCGCTCCAGCGCACGACGGCCGCAACCCACGAGGAGCTGCAGTCCCAGTCCCTGGGAGCGGCCGACCTGCGCGTCGACCTGCGTACCGCCGAAAGCCCAGGCGGGATTCGCGCCCTGCTGCCGGGAGCACAGAGCGCTCTCCTGGAACAGGGCATGGTCGCCGTCACCGCGCCCGGTCGGCGCATGCGCGCGCTCTTCACCCAACTCTCTGGGCCAGAGCTGGAGCCCGCCGGTTTGGGGCATGGGCTCCTGCTCTTGAGGGAAGGGAGCGCGCCGTCCAGCCTCGGGGAAGTCGCGCTTTCGCCGGTGCTGCTGGCGGGGTTGGGCTTAGCGATTGGGGACGAAGTGGACGTGGAGACCCTCGGCCCGCGCCACGTGTGCGGGGTGATCGTCGACCCAGAGGATCTCAGCACGCCGCGCGTGCTGCTGCATCCCGGCGCTGCGCTCGAGCCCCGGAGTCGTGCGCTGCTCTTGAACGTCACCGACCCCACCGCTGCCGCTGCCAGGTTGGAGCAGGCCGGCTACCGGATCCAGGCCCGCGAGCCCGACCCGGGCAGCGACGGCTTCGAGGACCTGGCGCTGTTCGTCATCGGCGGATTGGGGTTCGTGGAGGCCGCGCTGATGATTGCGGCGGCCTTCGCCGTGGGCCTGCGGCGGCGTCAGCGGGAGCTCGGCCTGCTCGGCTCCACCGGGGCACCGATCGCGGGCATGCGCATCGCGCTGCTGGTATCCGCCGCGCTGCTCGCCGGCCTGGGGTCGGCGCTGGGCGCCATGGTGGGCTGGCTTGCGGCCCTGGGCCTGCATCCCTTCCTCGACGACTGGACGGGCCGGATCAACGGAGCTCTGGAGGTTGCGGGTCTGCATCTCGCCGGAGCATTGCTGCTGGGCATCGGGACGTCGTTGGTGGCGGCTTCTCTGCCGGCGCGCAGCGCGACCAGGTTGCCGATCCGCGTGGCCCTCAGCGGTCAACGCCCCGTGTCCTCGAGTTCGCGCCTGTGGATCATCGGCGGCCTGGGGACCGTGGCGGCGGGCCTGGCGCTGTTGATCCTCGGCGGTGGATCCGGCTCGATGCTCGCCGGGCCCAGCATCTTGGGCGGATCGGTGCTGGGGGTCCTGGGGCTCGGCGCGCTAGCGCCCGGTCTGCTGGAGCTGCTGGCCCGTGGCGCCTCGCGCCTCCCCCTGGCCTGGCGTTTGGCGGTGCGTGATGCAGGCCGCTATCGCGCACGGAATGGCCCGGTGGTGGCGGCGGTCCTGGCGGGCATGTCGGTGAGCGTTCTGCTCGCATCGATGGTGACCAGCATCGAGGGCTTCGTGGGCAATCGTCCGCCGGAGCTGCGATCCGATCAGCTGCGGGTCGAGGGACCTGCGGGAGAAGAGGTCGCCCGCCTGATCGCCCAGCGCTGGCCAAGCCAAGGGGTGGCGCCGCTGATGGCGGCCTACGCCGGCGATGTGCGGGTCACGGTCGTTCCGGCGCCAGAGGTAGCGGAGGGCCTGCCCCGGGGCTGGCTAGCGGTCGTGGATGAACAGTCCTTGCGCGCACTCGGGCTCGGTCCCGAGGTCGATGCGCTTTCCGGTCTGGAGCTTCATGGGGGCGAGGGGCCTCTCGCCCTGTCGACGGCGCCGCTCGAGCTGCTCGGGGATGTCCCCGTGCGCTCGCCGCGCTACGGCGTCCACGCCGATTCCCTCTCTTCCCTTGGGCTTCAAGCGGGAGCTCCTCCCGGCAGTGCACTCTCCCCGTGGCTCGTGCGCGTGCAGACCACCGTCGACAAGTCCCTGTTGGGGCAAGCCCAGGACCTAGCCGCGGAGTTCCCGGGGACCTCGGTCACCGCCCAGGTGGCGCTCGGTTCTCCGAGCCCGGCCTTTCTCCGGGTGGTCCTGCTCATCTCCTTCTTGACCGGTCTGGTTGTGATCGCGATCGCCACGTCTCTCTCGTCCGTCGAGTCGGCCAGTGACCGTGAGGTCCTGCGCACGGTGGGGGCGACGCCCGCGATGATGCGCGCGCACCTGGCCGTGCGGTCGGCCTACCTGGCCCTGCTCGGCTGCGTCCTGGCGGTCCCGGCCGGCATGATCCCGGCGTGGGGTCTGTTCTCGATCGCGGACGCCCCATTGCCCTTTCACATGCCTTGGGTGGAGCTGGCCTGGGTGCTGATCGCCTTCCCGGGATTGACCTACGCCTTGACCTGGCTGCTGGCTTGGAGGAACCCCGACCCGTCGGCGGCCAGCCGCAGGGAACGGCGGGCGGCGCAGGCCATTAGTGGCCCTTCTCGAGCTGCTTGATCCGAAAGCGGAGGTGATCGATGCAGTGCAGAGCCTCACGGATGTCGCGCTGCCTACGGGTCCAGGAGAAGGCGACGCCAAGGGCAAGAGCGGCGATCGAGATCTGGACGAGCATCAAGTCAGGGTTCATGGCGCTGGATGTTGGCTGCGGTCTTCGGGTCACTTGGGGCGGATGCTGCGAACTCGCTCGGTCCTTCCCGCTACAGATGGGTGAGGGGCAAATCAGCGGCGGGCCCACGCTAGCAATGACCCTTGGATCGTCTTTTCGTCGGGGATGTGCCCGACTCAAGTTGTTCCCAGGCGGGGCGGAGGCCTCGGAGGTGGGCGGGGCCCCTTCGGTGGCTGCCAGGCACCTAGACCTTCGGGTCGTAGCTGAGCGAAGGGGCCAGCCAGCGCTCGGCGTCCTTCTTGGCTAGGCCCGCGCGTGGCGCGTAGTCGTCGACCTGGGCCTCGGTGATGCGGCCGATGCCGAAGTAGCGGCTGGAGGGGTGCCCCAGGTAGATCCCGCTGACCGAGGCGGCGGGGTTCATGGCCAGGGACTCGGTGAGGGTGATGCCAACCTCTTCGCCCTGCAGGAGTTCGAAGAGCGCGCGCTTGGGGGTGTGATCCGGGCACGCGGGGTAGCCGAAGGCCGGACGGATGCCGCGGTAGGATTCGGCGATGAGCTCGTCGTTGGTGAAGGACTCGTCCTTGCCGTAGCCCCAGGCCTTGCGGGCGCGCTGGTGCAGGAACTCGGCGTAGGCTTCGGCTAGGCGATCGGCCAGTGCCTTGACCAGAATCGCGGAGTAGTCGTCGTGGTCGGCTTCGAACGTGGAGGCCAGTTCAGCGCAGCCGTGTCCGCAGCTGACGGCGAAGGCGCCCACGTGGTCGGTGAGGCCTGAGGAGACTGGGGCCACGAAGTCGGCCAAAGACGCGTTGGGACGATCGTCGGGGTGGATGGTCTGCTGGCGGAGCATCGGGAAACGGGCGGCGACCTCCGTGCCCTTGTCGCCCTTGTAGAGGATCACGTCGTCACCCTCGGAGTTGGCGCGCCAGAAGCCGTAAACGCCGCGGGGGGTGAGGAGCTTCTCGTCTTGGATGCGCTTCAGCATCACGCGAGCATTCTCCCACAGCTCCCGCGCGGCCGGGCCCTGGGTCGGGTGATCGAGGATCTGCGGGAACTTGCCCTTCAGCTCCCAGGTGATGAAGAAGAAGGTCCAGTCGATGTAGGGGACGAGATCTTCGAGGGTCACGTCGTCGAGGATGCGTTTGCCCAGGAAGGCCGGCTCCGGCAGGTCAGCCTGGCGCCACTCGATGGGCGTGCGGTTGGCGCGCGCGTCCTCCAGGGGCAAGAGCGGCTTTTGGGTGCGGTTCTCGAAGTCGTGACGCACCTTGGCCTGGCGCTCGCGGTTCGCCGCGTCCAGTTCGCTCTTGCGCTCGGGATCCAGCAGGTCGGACACCACGCCGACCGCCCGGCTCGCGTCGTGCACGTGCACGATGGGCTGGTTGTAGTGGTGCGCGATCTTGACCGCGGTGTGCTGCGCGCTCGTCGTGGCGCCGCCGATCAGCAACGGGACCTCGAAGCCCTGGCGGGCCATTTCCTGGGCCACGTGGACCATCTCGTCCAGCGATGGGGTGATCAAGCCGGAGAGCCCAATCATGTCCGCGCCCTCTTCGATCGCCGAGCGAAGAATGCGCTCGGCCGGGACCATGACCCCGAGGTCGATCACCTTGTAGCTGTTGCAGCCCAGAACCACTCCGACGATGTTCTTGCCGATGTCATGGACGTCGCCTTTGACGGTGGCCAACACCACGGTGCCCTGGCTGTTGTCGCCGCTGGCGTCCTGCTCCATGTAGGGCTCAAGGTAGGCGACCGCCTTCTTCATGGCCCGGGCGCTCTTGACGACCTGGGGCAGGAACATCTTGCCCTCGCCGAACAGGTCGCCGACGATCCGCATGCCGTCCATCAGCGGGCCCTCGATGACGTGCAGGGGCTTGCCGTACTTTTGGCGTGCCTCCTCCGCATCTTCCTCCACGTGATCCACGATGCCATGGACCAGGGCGTGGGCGAGTCGCTTCTCGACCGGGTTCTCGCGCCAAGAAAGGTCGACCACACGCTTTTTGCCTTCGCCGACCACCGTCTCTGCGAAGGTCACCATGCGCTCGGTCGCGTCGGGGTGGCGGCAGAAGAGTAGGTCCTCGACGTGCTCGAGCAGTTCCTTGGGGATCTCCTCATACACCTCGAGCTGGCCAGCGTTCACGATGCCCATGTCCATGCCGGCCTGGATGGCGTGGTAGAGGAACGCGGAGTGGATGGCCTCGCGGACCGGATTGTTGCCGCGGAAGGAGAAGGACAGGTTCGAGACCCCGCCGGAGATCTTCGCGCCGGGGCAGAGGCGCTTGATCTCCTTGGTGGCCTCGATGAAGTTGATTGCGTAGCGATCGTGCTCTTCGATGCCTGTGCCGATCGCCAGGATGTTGGGGTCGAAGATGATGTCGAGGGGGTTGAAGCCGACGGTATCGACAAGCAGCTTGTAGGCGCGCTGACAGATCTCGATCTTGCGCTCGGCGGTGTCGGCCTGACCGACCTCGTCGAAGGCCATGACCACGACGCCTGCGCCGTAGTGGCGGATCGTGCGGGCCTTGGCCAGAAAGTCCTCCTCTCCTTCCTTCAGGGAGATCGAGTTCACGATGCCCTTGCCCTGCAGGCACTTCAGCCCAGCCTCTAGCACGGACCATTTCGAGCTGTCGACCATGATCGGGATGCGCGCGATCTCAGGCTCGGTGGCGATCAGGTTCAGGAACCGCGTCATGCAGGCTTCGGAATCCAGCATGCCCTCGTCCATGTTTACGTCGAGGATGTTGGCTCCGCCGCGCACCTGATCGAGGGCAACCTCGAGGGCGGTGTCGTAGTCCTCTTCCTTGATCAGGCGCCGGAAGCGCGCCGAGCCCGTCACGTTCGTGCGCTCCCCGACCATGAGGAAGTTGGTGTCGGTTTGAATCTTCAGGGTCTCTAGGCCCGTGAATGCGGCGAAGGACTTGTCCTTCTTCGGCTGCGGGCGCAGTCGCGGCTCCTTGCCGGCGACGCTGCTCGCAATCGCGCCAATGTGATCGGGGGTCGTGCCGCAGCAGCCGCCGACGATGTTGACGATGTTGCTGGTGGCGAATTCGGCGAGCAGAGACCCCGTTGTTTCGGGGGCCTCGTCGTATTCGCCGAAGGCGTTGGGCAGTCCGGCGTTGGGGTAGCTGGACACAAAGGCACCGGCGATGTTGGCGAGTTCTGCCACGTAGGGGCGCATCTCCGTCGCGCCCAGGGAGCAGTTGACCCCGACCGAGAGGGGCTGGGAGTGGGCGACGGAGTGCCAGAACGCCTCGACGGTTTGGCCCGACAGGGTGCGGCCGGAGGCGTCGGTGATCGCGACCGAGATCAGGATCGGGAGCTTGTGGCCTAGGTCGGTATGCACGCGGTCGATCGCGGCGAGGGCGGCCTTGGCGTTCAGGGTGTCGAAGATCGTTTCCACGAGAAGCACGTCCGAGCCGCCCTCGATCAGTGCCTCCACCTGCACCTGGTAGGCGTCGCGCAGCTGGTCGAAGGTGATCGAGCGGAAGGAGGGGTCCTGGACCTTTTCCGACAGCGATAGCGTCTTGCTTGTGGGGCCGATGGCGCCGGCTACGAAGCGAGGCCGGTCGGGTGTCTTGGCGGTCCACTCGTCTGCGGCTTCACGGGCGAGGCGCGCGGCGGCGATGTTCAGCTCGCGGGCATGCTGGGACAGGCCATAGTCGCCCTGGGCGATCGCCGTCGCGCCAAACGTATTGGTCTCCAGGATGTCCGCGCCGGCGGCCAAGAACTTGCCGTGGATGCCCTTGATGACGTCCGGGCGCGTGATCGACAGCAGCTCGTTGTCGCCCTTCAGCTGGCCCGGGGCGTCTCCGAAACGGTCGCCGCGGAAGTCCTCCTCCGTCAGGCCGTAACCCTGGATCATCGTGCCCATCGCGCCGTCGAGCACGAGGATGCGTTCCTTCAGGATGCGTTCCAGGACTTCGGCCACGTTGGAGGTAGCGGCAGGTCGGAGAGTGGTCATCGCTTGGAGAGTTCCGGTGTACGCGGGCGGCGGCCAGTGGCCACGAGAGTCATGAAGTGCGGCGGCGTGGTATCGCGCGCGGCACGTTGGACGGTGACGAATTCAAAGCCTGAGGCTTCGATGAGCTGTTCGAGGGCGGCCTCGGTGAAGCCCAGGTGCACGTGCTGCAGTCGGCTGCGGACCCACTCCTCGGAGTGGGCGAGCAGGTCGATCACCAGCAGGCTGCCGCTGGGCTTCAGGATGCGGTGGGCCTCGGCCAGCGCGCGTTCGGGCGAGTGGGCGTGGTGCAGGGCCTGGCTCAGTACGACGACGTCGTAGGTGCCGTCCTCCAGGGGGAGTTCCTCGATTTCGCCCTCGACGGGCTCGATGTTGGTGAGCCCAACCCGGCGCGCGCGCAGCTCGAGCTGGCGCAGCATCTCGGGGCTGTGGTCGACGGCGGTGACGGAGTCGGCGACCTGGGCAAGCATCAGGGTGAGCTGTCCGTCGCCGATGCCGAGGTCGGCGTAGCGGCCGGCGGGAGCCAGCTGCAGGACAGCCCGGCACAGACCTTCCCACGTGCGGCCGGGCAGCTCCTCCTCGCCGAATGACGAGGCCACGCGGTTGAAGTAGCTCTTGCTCTCTTCAGCGCGCCGCCGGAGCAGGGCCTCGAGCCCAGCCTTGTCCAGCGCCAGCTCATTGGCGTCCGCGTTGTCCTGGAGCACCCGCTCGAAGAGCTCGGCGGCCGGCCCGGGGACCAGCGCGTAGTAGCTGCGCCGGCCGGCCCGTCGATCGTTCACGAGCCCGACCTCCTTGAGGAGGTTCAGCTGGGTCGAGATCCGGCTCTGGCCCATGTTGAGGATCTCCATCAGCTCGGAGACCGACAGTTCTCCCTCCCGCACCAGGTGCAGGATTCGGAGACGGGTCTCGTCCCCTAGGGTTTTCAGCAGGCGGGTCGTGTCGTTAAGTGCCATCGACGGATCGAGATTATTAGATTTGATCGACCGCAGCCTGCCCTGAGCGCCAGAAAAGCCGGGGAATCCGCGTCCGGGTCCCCGGATGGGACACATGGATCGGGGCCCCTGGGGGCCTTGGGAGCTACGCTGAGCCGATGCCCCTGCCCTCAGCCTCCCATCGGCCCTGGCCCATGCCGGAGGCCCCCTGGATGATGCGAATGGTCTGGGAGGACCTGGCCTTCCTGCACTGGGCGGTGAACCCCGCGCTCCTGCGACCGCTTCTGCCACCGGGACTGGAGCTCGACCTCTACGAGGGGCAGGCCTGGCTCGCGGTGGTGCCGTTCTTTATGCGCGATGTGGCCCCCCGGCTATGGCCGCTCGCCAAGGCTCAGCCCGATTTCGAGGAGCTGAATCTGCGCACCTACGTGCGGGTTGGCGACCGGCCCGGGGTGTGGTTCTTCAGCCTGGATGCAGGGAGTCGGCTGGCGGTGCGGGTCGCGCGGCGCTTCTTCCACCTGCCCTACATGGACGCGAAATTCGAGACGGCCGCCGAGCCCGATGGCGGCATCGGGGGGTGGCTCTATGGATCCGAGCGCAGGCATCGCGGAGAGCCGCCTGCTTCGTTTCGGGCGCGATTTCGGCCCACCGGTCCCGTTCGGTTCGCGGAACCGGGCAGTCTGGAAGAGTTCCTCACCGAGCGCTACTGCCTGTATGCCCACGATGGCCGGGGCCTGGTGCGCGGCGACATCCATCATGGGCGTTGGCCGCTGCAGCGGGCAGAGACAGAGATCGAACGAAATACCCTGGCGGATTCGATAGGTGTCACTCTCGAGGGGCCGCCGCTCGCGCACTTTGCCCGGCGGCTCGAGGTCGTCGCATGGTGGCCGCGCCCGGTGTTCAGACAGATGGCCCCCTAGGAGTTGCGCGAGGATTGGCGGGCGGGGTTAGGCTGGCCGGCCATGACTCGTTCCCGACGCTGGCCCCATGCGCTGCTGGCCGCCTACCTCTTCGTCGCGTTGCTCGGGTTGGCCTGGCCTGGGCCAGAATGGATCGCGGGCCGGGTGCGGCCATTCGTGGTAGGCCTCCCGTTTGCGTTCGCCTGGAACATCGGGTGGGTTCTGCTGACCTTCGGCGTGCTCTGCCTCTACCACCGCGCTGCAGGGGCCACGGACTGATGGAAGATCGCGCCATCATCATCGGCGTCTCGGCCGTCTACCTGCTCACGTGCCTTGCCATCGGGCTGCGATCGGGAAAGAACTCAAGCGACAGCGCAGCGGGCTACGTCGCGGGCGACCGCACCATGGGCACGCTGGTGATGTACTTCATCACCGGCGCTTCGATCTTCAGCGCGTTCGCCTTCTTGGGGGCCCCCGGCAAGGCCTATTCGCGCGGTGTGTACGTTCTGTGGATCCTGGCCTATGGCACGCTGGGCTTCATTCCGTTCTATTGGCTAGGGCCGCGCGCGTCGCGCTTGGGTCGGCGCTTCGGATTCGTTACGCAGGCCGACATGGTGGCGCGGCGCTTCGACAGCCGTGCGCTGGCGCTGGTCATGGCGCTGGTCAGCGTACTCGCCTTTGTGCCCTACCTGGCGCTGCAGATGAAGGGTGCAGGCATCGTGCTCGAGGTTGTCACCGATGGTGCGGTGACGACTGCCCAGGGCGGCTTGATCGTGTACGCGGTGGTCCTGATGTACGTGGCAAAGAGCGGCGTGCTGGGCGTAGGCTGGACCAATACGTTCCAAGGCCTCTTCATGCTTGTGCTTGCCTGGGTGTTGGGCATCACGCTACCTCGCATGCTCTATGGGGGGATCGGGCCGATGTTCGAGCAGATCGCCGAGGTGAAGCCGCAGTATCTGGAGCCTCCGGGCCTGGCCGCCGACGGTACGGCATGGTCGTGGAGCGAGTACTCGAGCACGGTGTTGGTCACGGCTATCGGTTTCTCGTTTTGGCCGCACCTGTTCATGAAAGCGTTCACGGCCCGCAGCGCGCGCGTGTTGCAGCGGACCGTGGTGCTCTACCCCACCTTTCAACTCTTCCTGGTGCCGATCTTGTTGATTGGCTTTGCGGGCATTCTCTATACGCCGGCGCCCGCAGAGGCCGACCAGATCCTGCCGCACCTGCTCGTCAATCTCGATCTACCGGCGATCGTCGTGGGCTTGTTCTGCGCCGGGGCACTGGCGGCTTCGATGTCGTCGGGCGACGCGATCATGCACGCCTCTGCTTCGATCCTGGTGCGCGACGGCTGGATCTCTGGATTCGGCCGCCGCCTCGATCCCTCCGCCGAGCGGAGCGCGGTGCGCTGGCTGCTCGTGCCGGTGGCGGCGGTGTCCTATTGGCTGGCGACGGTCGGGGGCAAGAGCCTGGTGGGGCTGCTGGTGTTCGCCTACGGCCCGGTGGGGCAGCTCGGCCCGGTCGTGGTGGCCGCCCTTTGCTGGCGGGGCGCGACCCGTGCGGGGGCCCTCGCCGGTCTGATCGGCGGGACGGCGATCACGGTCTGCCTGCTCTTTGATCCAGGTCTGCGCCCCTTTGAGGTCCATGCTGGGCTCTACGGGCTGGTGGTCAATGTGGCTCTGCTCGTCCTGGTCTCCAAGTTGAGCTCCAGGGGCGAGCTCGAGGCCAAGCGCGCTGCGGAATTTCTCGAGGTCGGGAGGGGCGCATGACGCCTCGGTGAGCAAGCCGACTGAGGCTTGGATCGTGGAGGGCGCATGGGCTACATCGAAAGGGCTATGCAACGACTTCTCACGCTATTTCTCCTCGCTCTCGTCGCCGCCTCGATCGCTCCCCTGGCGACCGCGCAGTCCAAAGCTCTGACCTTCAAGGGCTTCGAGCGGGCTCGCTACGCCGAGCACGATGCGCTGATCGAGCGCCTGGTCGGCGAGTTCAATCGGAACAAGGCGGCCTGGACCGGTGCTACCGGCGAGCAAGCTAGCGGGATCGACAACCTGAACCCGGCGGTCATCAAGGCCCTGATCATCCAAGAGAGCGGGGGGGGCAAGAAGGGCGATCTTGCGGCTTGGGCGAAGGATCCGGGGATGATCAACCTCCCAGGAAACTGGGATGAATCGAAGGCCGACCTGGGCCTTGAGAAGCCGCTCAAGCCCAACACCGGGACGCTGGAAGGCAATCTAAAGGCGACGATCCGCTTTCTAGCCCGCAAGGGCTTTGGCCGTTCGGGGCAGGCGCCGGAAGGGCGCAAGCAAGCCTTCTTCGACGGCTGGAAGGTTGCGCTCCAGCGCTACAACGGCCGCACGGTGCGTACCGCCAATGGAAAGGCCTTCCAGGTCAACTACTCAGAGACGATTTTGAAGCGTGCTACGGATCGCGACGAGCACGTGCCGATTCCCTTGCCCAAGCCAGTCGATACCCTACAGCGATCATGAGCACCGACGCCGCGCAGCCTGAATCCAGCCCGCCCGCCTCCCCGCAGCCCGCCAAGAAACGCGGCTGCTTCAAGTTTCTCCTCTTCGGAGGCTTGGTCCTCGTGGGGCTCGTGGCCGCGGTGCCGACCCTGGTCTCGAAGTTTGGCGCGGGTCCCCTCCAGGATGCGCTGTCCGAGCAGCTCGATGCGGACGTGACGATCGAGTCGTTCGGCTTTGGCTGGGGCGGCACCGCGCACCTCGAGGGGCTGCGCATCGTCGACAAGCAGGGCTTCGAGCACATGGCGCTCCAGCGCTTCGAGGGGAGCATTGCGCCCTTTGCCGCGGTGCGCGGGAGCTACGAGGTCGAAGGCAAGGTGGTCGGGCTGAAGATGCACGCAGACCAGGCCGAGGACGGGGCCTGGAGCTTCAGCCGGCTATTCCCAACGACAAGCCCCTCGGAGGAAGCGGCGCCGGAAGAAGGGGAAGCCGCTGAGGTCGGCGCGCCGCCCGCGCTGGACGCCAAGCTCTCGATGGAAGGCACCGAGATCCTTGTGACCACGCCCAAGGGGAATCGGCAGGTGGCCGTGACGAGTGGACGCCTCCTGATCCCGGCGCTGGACGAGCTTTCGCGTCTGGATGTCAACGGTCAAATCACCGGCGACGGGGACCTGGCCGAGCCGTTGCGCGTGCAGGGCGATCTCGTTCTATGGGCCGCACTCGACCCCGAGGGCATGGACCAACCACTCGCCGAGCTGGAGACTTGGATCGGCGGCAGCGTCGACGGGGTCCCGGGTTCGGAAGCGTTCTCGATGACCAGCGTGATCGATCTGCGCCAGGGCTGGCAGGGCTCGCAGCTCGAGCTCGAAGCGGACATGGCGGCAATGGGCGAGATGATCGCTCCGTTCCTCTGGGAGTGGGCCCCTGACGCGGGTCGCATGGAGCTCGGTGCGACCCTCGGCAGCGAGGAGACTGGATCGACCTTCACGATGCGCATGATCGATGCGCGTGCAACGACCAAGATGGCGCCAGCGCTTGCCTACGCGCACCCCGCCTTCGCGGGACTGGAACAGGTCAAAGGTGCACAGCTTGCGGGTGGCCTCGGCTTTGAGCTGAACTTCCAGGTGCCCGGCGCTGCGAACGTGCAGGAGTGGATGGAGAACCCGCCGATCGACCAGCTCGCGGGCGGTGGATCCCTGTCGCTCTCGGGGCTCAGCCTGTCCGGAGCCCAGGTGCTGGATCAGCTTTATGGGCTGCTCGGGGTCACCGACAAGAAGCTCGATCTCTCGACCCTGCAGTTCAGCCTGGACGCTGGCCGGCTCGTCTACGACAAGCCCTGGGCGTGGAACATGCTCGGAAGCCCGACGACCTTCGGCGGCGCGGTTGGGCTTGACGGCGAGCTGGACCTGGTCTGGAAGCTCCCGATCACCGAGGCCATGGGGGAGAAAACGAGCCTGCTCAAGTCCGCGGTGGGCCGCACCTTGGAATTGCCCCTGGGTGGGCAAATGGCCTCGCCGAAGATGCCCTGGGGCAAGGCCATCGAGGATCTGGCGAAGTCGGCGATCGAGGACAGGGCGCGCCAGGAGCTGACCGACAAGGTGGGCTCAGAGGTCGGCGACAAGATCGACGACCTACTGCAGGACAAGGGGCTCGGGAAGGTGGATGAGCTACTGCAGGACAAAGGACTGGGCAAGGTCACCGACCTGCTCGGTCAGGGCGGCCTCAAGCTGCCGAAGAATGGCGAGCAGGCGGCGAAGATGCTGATGGAAGAGGCCGACAAGCTCTGGAACGCTGGGAAGCGCTCTGAGGCAGCTCCCCTCTACGCCAAGATCCGCAGCGACTACAAGCTGACGACGGTCTACGCCTTCAACCGCTCCAAGATCAAGTCACGCAAGGACGGCTAGGGGCAAGGGCGGTCGGGGGATCGCAAGGGGCGAGTGCGCTCGCCCCTTGTGGTCCCGGGGCCCTAGAAGGCGAATTGGAGCCAGAGGATGACCCTGGTCGTGTCGTTGAACGCGGCATCGTCGGCATCGAAGGCGGCAAGCTTGAACCCGACTGAGGTGTTGTCCGCGAGGGGGTGCACCGCGGTGAGGTCGAATTCGCTCCCGTAGTCGCGGGAGTTCGTGTCGGACGTAAACCGATGGTAGGCCGCCACCACTCGGGTGTCCCCGATGCGATGACTCACGCGCAAGTACAGGTCTTCGAGCCCGTCGTCGGGTGTGATCAGGAACTGGTCGGCCAGGCCGTTCACGCCGTGGAGCGCTGCGAAAGGGGTCGAAAATGAATCCCCCGGGGAGCCCGAGCCCCCCAGGGTTTCTTGGCCCAGCCGAACGTGGGTGTCGTCCCAGGCGATGCCGCCCTCGAAGCGACTGTAGTCGGCATCGATCTCGAAAGGGTTGTCCCCGGTATCGGACTGGCGGGCGAACTCGGCGTGGAAGGTGGCGCTGGGATCCGCATGCGATTCACCGCCGGTACCTTCGCCAATGGGGACCCGTCCGACGAAGCTGCCTCCTAGGGTCTGGGTGGAGAGGCCCGTGAACCCCCCGTCGTTGTCGAGATCATACGAGTAGGCGACGAGCTTGCCCCAGTCTTCGAGCTGGTAGCCGGCGTTGAGCAGAACGGCCGAGCTACTCAGGTTGCCCGCCGGATTTTCATCGCCCAGGACGCGGTTGACATTGGTGACGTAGGCGGCAAAAAGCGTTAGGTCATCTACGCTCGTATTCGTGATCGAGGTCGCGTCGAAGGTCTGCTCGTTTTGGCGCCAAGGCGCGTTGCCGACAAAGCGCCAGTTGTCCAGCTGGATCCGCTGCCGGCCAAACCGGATGGTGGTGTCCTCGATGCCGGTATAGGACACGTAGGCCTGGTTGATCTCGGTGATGTCGGGGTCGGCGATGACCGGCCGGTCGGTCGTGCCGTTGACCGTGCTGTTGAAGGTCTCTGCACCGATGGTGCTGATGTCTTCCACCTCCACGAGCGCGGACCAGCCCCTGTAGCGGGCGGTCTCATAGCCGAGGACCGTGCGCAGCGTCAGCGCGAGAGCTTCCTTGCCAAAGCCATCCTGATCGACCATCTCGCCGCGCAGCCGCAGGTTGATCCAGTGCTCACCGGAGACAACGGCTTCGTGGAAGGTGGGCGGCTCCTCGCTTTCCTCGGTAGGGGGGAGCGAATCCTGGGCCGTGGCCACGGCGTTCAGGGGAATGCACAGCAGGCAGTAGGCAGAGGACCGAGTGATGGATCTGAGCATGGGCATGCGCGACCGCAGGGGCCGCGCGTGCATCCTAAGGTCCAGGCTTGAGGCTTGCGATCAGCATGCGCGGGTGACTTGTAATAGCGGCGGGGATGGCGTCCCAGCGCACGGAATAGCCTGCGGCTTGCAGGGTGTAGCTGCGGTCGACGTCGATGGCGATGTCGGTGCCCAGGGCGCGCTTCAATCCGTCGGGGGCGGGGTGCAGGCGATGGGGCCTGCAGCAGGGCATGGCGGCGAAGGGCGCCTGAAGATCGATGGCGAGGGACAGGGCGCGGTCGGTGCGCAGACCGCAGGCGTGCAAGGCGAGGACCGAGGTGCCGGGCCCCACGTGCCGCTTGGCGCGCTTGAGGTCGCACTCGACGTAGTGGAGCTTGGGACGCACCCATGGGGCGACGCGATCTGCGGCCTCGACGATCCGATCGAAGCTTGCCGGGCGCAGGCGGTCCAGGAGAACCACCCGCTCGACGTCGCGCTCGAACAGGGCGAACATGACCCCGGCCAGTCCGTGACCACAGCAGGCGTCGATCATCGAGGGCCGGCGCACGGCCTTGCGACAGCGCACGAAAAACTCAAAGGCCTCGAGGACCTCCTTGAACGGCATCGCGTGCACGTTGCAGAGTTCACGGGCGAAGCGGTCGCCGAGACCATCGCCCGGAAAGAGCTGCGCGTCGAGGGGACCGAGCCGGGTGCGGCGCCTCAGGTCGCTGGCGAAGGCTGGGTCGGAGAACTGGCGCAGCATGCGAAAGCTGCGCTCCTCCGTGGCTGCGGGAATCAAGGTTGGAGCGTCGAGTCCCAGTAGCGGTCGCTGACAAAGCGCTTCCAGGATTGTCGCACGCGGGCCACGGGGACCTCCATGATCGGGGTCCAGCTCGGCTCGGAAGGCGGATGCAGGAGCCGCATGCGCGCCTCGCTGATCAGACGGCTGCCCTTGCGCCCGTTGCACGAGACGCAGGCGAGCACGCAGTTCGTCCACGACGAGACTCCGCCGCGGGAGCGCGGGATGACGTGGTCGATGGTGAGCTCCGCCGTGCCAGGTCGCCTGCCGCAGTACTGGCAGGTGTTGGCATCGCGACGGTAGAGGTTCCGGCGCGAGAATGCCGGGCGCGGATTGGGCATTCCGTTGTACCCCGTGAGCACGATGACCTCGGGGATCTTGATGTGGAGCGCGACCGTTCTCACGCAGGGCTCGCCCTGTTCCACAGCGAGCGCGGCCCACGAATCAAAGGCATGCACCTCGTACGTGTCCGGGCGAATCGCCTTGGCCGTCCCTGTGAACAACATGGAGAGGGCCTCGCGTACGGATGTCGTCGCGATGGCTGCCCAAGAGCGGTTGAGCACTAGGGCCTGCTCGTGGAGCACGCTGCCGTCCATGGTGGATTGGGGGTAAGGGTCTTCGATTCAGGGTGTTCTTGTCTAGGTGAGTCAGGCCTCGGTTGCAAGTTGCTTCGCGAACACTTGCGATTCGGTGCAGAGGGCAACTTCCGTATCCTGCGCCCCATGAAACTCTCACCCATTGTGGCCGGACTGTGGCGAATGGCGGACTGGGGCCTGGAAGGGCCCGATTTGGCACGCTGGGTGGGGGATTGCCTCGATTTGGGCGTGACCACCTTCGATCTTGCGGAGGTCTACGCGAATCACACCTGTCAGCGGAGGTTTGGCGACGCGCTGCGGGCGGATCCTGGGCTGCGTACGCGGCTGGAGATCGTCACGAAGTTCGGGATTCGGGTGCCGGTCCCTGCCCGCCCGAACACTCGGCGCCACCACTACAACGCCAGCGCGGTCGCGCTGGAGGGCGCGGTGGAGCGCGCGCTGGAGGAGCTCGGTGTCGAGCATATCGAGGCGATGTTGGTTCACCGCGCGGACCTGCTCATGGATGCGGACGAACTGGCTGCTTGCGTCCAGCGTCTCGTTCAGCGCGGCAGCATCGGTGCGCTTGGGGTTTCCAACTTCAGCGCGGCCCAGGTGGAGCTCCTTGCGAGCCGGCTCGGGGTGCCCTGTGTTCATCAGCTTGAGGCGAGCGTGCTTTGCCTCGACGCGTTCGACGATGGGCGCATGGATCAGGCTCAGCGCCTGGGCATGCCGGTGATGGCTTGGTCGCCGCTCGGTGGAGGGGCTCTCTTCAATGCCCAGGACGAACGTTCCCGTCGCGTCCGCTCGGTGGCAGAGTCTATCGCTGAACGGCACGGCGTCAGCCCAGATACGATCGCCTACGCATTCCTCTTGCGGCATCCGGTCAGGATGCTTCCGATCACGGGCAGCGGCCGGATCGAACGCGTCCGGGCCGCCGTCCAGGCGCTGGACGTGCGGCTCGATCGGGAAACTTGGTACGAGCTGTGGACCGCATCCACAGGCGAGGGGCTGGCCTGATCCAGCGGGGTGGCGGGCGCCCGGCGTGCCTACTTGTCGTAGATCAGCGCGTAGAGGATGCGCGCTGCGCGCCCATCGATATGCTGCAGCACCTTGTACGCGTCCCGCGCCTTGCCCCGTTCGCCCGTCTGCAGGTAGCAGAATCCGACGTTGAAGAGGGCCGTTGGGTGACGCCCCTCGATGCCGAGTGCCCGGTTGAGGGGCGTTAGGGCGTCCTGGAAGCGGCGCAGGTGCTTGAGGGTCTGGCCCATCGCGAGATGCCCTTCGATACCGGTGGGATCCAGGACCGTGGCGGATTCGAAGGGCTCGAGGGCCTCCTCATGGCGGTTGAGGGATACGAGCAAATCCCCATACGCCAGGTAGGTCTCCGGGCTTTGTGGGTCCAGTTCGATCGCACGCTCGGCGTAGCTCAGTCCCTCTTCTCCTTGTTCCAGCGCGAGGAGGGTGCGGGCCATCAACAGATGACCTTGGGCGAGATCCGGATCGGTGGAGAGCGCCCTGCGAAAGCAGGCGAGCGCTTTCTTGGGTTGGCTTTGGGCAAGCATCAGCCGCCCCATTCCTGCGAGGGCATCCGATGAGTTCGGGTCGATGGCGAGCGCGTTTTCCAAGTAGGGCTGCGCTTCGCTGAGACGCTTACGGTTCACCAGAATGTCTCCCCGGAGCGCCATGGCTTCGACGTGCACCGGGTCCCTGTTCAGGGCCTGGCGCAGGCTTTGCAAGGCCTGATTGTCCCGTCCCACCGCGCGAAACAGCTGCGCCATCGCGAAACGCGGGGCGGGACTGTCGGGGGCGAGTTCCTGCGTTTCGCGCAGTACGCTGAGGGCCAGGGAGGGTTGGTCGAGTTCGAGCAGCTGCGCGCCATAGGCCAGGCTCGTGGCGAGACTGCGGTTGGCCTCGATGGAGGCCTCGAGTGCGTCGGCGGCGGCGCCGCCCTGCCCGGAGGAGTTGAGCGCTAAGCCTCGCCAGAAATCCGCTTCGGGGCCGTTTACGTTGACGAGCAGCGCGATGGCCCGATCGGCCTCGCCCCCAAGCATGAGCAGGCGGCCTTCCTCGATGCGCGGATCGAGCTGGGGGAGCGCTTCGGTCAGGGGGACCGGATGTTCAAAGGTGCGCGCCTCGAGCAGGCAGCGCATCGGCACGATGCAGCGCAGGCCGCGGTCGAGCACCTCGCCGAGGACTCCGACAAGGGCGCCGTCTTCAGCGAAGACAGGGCCTCCCTCCAGCCCCGGAATCTGCATGTCGGCTGCGCGGCCCATGCGGCCGAGTCCAGGCAGCTGGAGCACCTCGGCCAGGCGTCCGATGTGCTTGAGCGGCTGCATCGTCAAGCTGATCCCGACGGCCCCAAGCAGGGGGCCGGTGCGCAGCATTCGTGGCCGGGGCTGCAGGATTGGCGGGAGGCCGGTCTCGTCCGCATCGACGTCGAGGGCGAGGAGGACAATGCCCCGCTCGCGATCGAGGGCGGTGACTCCGCGCACGGGAATCGAGCGGCCGGGCTCGAGTTCCCATGCCGCACGGACGATCCCGCGCAAGACCGCAGCCGAGGTGACCACGCCATCCTGCTGGATCCGGAAGGCTCCCACCTGGCGCTGCAGGGTCCCGCGTTCGTCATACAGGAGCAGGGGCCGCACGGAGGCCTGGGCCCGGGTCAACTGTTGGTCGAGTTGGGCCCGGCGCTCTGCCTCGGTGAGCTGCCCTTCTTCAGCGTTCGAGTGGGGGGGGAAGGCCTCGGGGGAGGTCTCAGCGGAGGGCTCCTGGGCACCGGCTGCTGCCACAGAAAGGCCCAGGCCGGCAAGAGCGACCCAGCCGAGAAGCCTGGTCGTGCTGCGATTCATTAGAGTCATCTCTTCTCCAAACTACTCAGCCCACGGGGTCATGCCCACCGGGGATTCTCCGCAGCCAGTACCAGGCCCGTCCGAGGGCTTCGTGTAGGGCCCAGCGTGTCTCCTTCAAGGCCCCAGCCGAGGGTACAAATGAGACCCATTTGAAGGCCGGCCAGTCGCGAAAGGCCGTGGGGGCAGGGACGACCTGGAGGCCGGCCCGCTCGAATGCGGCCTTCGCCCGGGGCATATGCCAGGCGTGGGTGACGAGCAGGATGGTATCGATGCCTTCGTCCCGCAGGATCGCCGCGGTCCCTGCTGCGTTGCCGCCGGTCGTCATGGACTCGGTCTCCCGCCAGCGAACGCGCTCGCCAAACTCGTTGTTCAGCACCCCGGCCATGATCTCGGACAGGGGATCCGTGCGCCAATGCAGCACGCCGCCAGAGGTGGCGAGGGGAAGGCCGCTGTGGCGCGCAAGGGCAGCTCCGTAGCGCAGGCGAGCCAGGCTGAGCTCACCGACGGTGGCGCCGCCATACTCCGGAGAGTGGGGCAAAATGTCTGCTGCGAGGACGACGATGGCTCCGGCCTTGGGCAGGTCACCGCCGGGGGGGAGGGCCGGCAAGGTCTGATGGGCCCGCAGCAGAGCCGCGCCCACGAAGGGTTGGGAGGCCAGCAACAGGAGCACGATCGAGGCGGCTACGAGCCGTTTTCCAAGGCGGGCGACCCGCTCGCCGCCCACGCGCCATAGGGCCGCGCCGACGAGGGCCAGAACGGCGGGTCCGCTGGGCGGGAAGAGCAGAACCTCGATGATCTGTCGCATGGCTGGGGGCGCAGGGTACAGGCTTGGGCTGCCCAGGCTGGCAGGCGAGCCCCATCCTTCGCAGAATCGGGGCGTGATCCAGATCAAAAAGACAGCGGAGCGCAACGTGCTTGGGGGTGAGTTACTCACCTGCTCCCTGGAACCGCGCACGGGCTTCTTCCGCGACGGTTGCTGCCGTACGGGTCCTGACGACCACGGCATCCACGTGGTCTGCAGCCGCGTCACGGCTGAATTCCTGGAGTACAGCCGCCGCCAGGGCAACGACCTGATGACGGCGATCCCCGAGTACGACTTCCCTGGGCTGAAGCCGGGGGACGCCTGGTGCCTATGCGCAGCGCGCTGGCAGGAGGCGTTGGTGGCCGGCGTTGCCCCCCCCGTTGTCCTCGAGGCCACGAGCGAGGCCGCGCTGCGCGTTGTGCGACTCGAGGACCTGCAGGCTCACTCGGTGCTGGGCTAACCCCGCTTGGTGACCGCGCCCAGGACGCTGCGGGCGAGGGGCGAGCGGTAGCTGGTCAAGGGGTTGGCCCGGTAGCGACGGAACTTCTCCAGGTGGTAGTCGACCACCATGTCGTCCATCGCATCCCCGATGGGATAGCCACCGGAGCCCGATCGGATCGCTCCCAGGAGGCGCGCGAATCCGACTCGCTTGGCGGCGTTCATGCGCGCGGTGACTGTGGCGCCCTCGGGGTCGCCGGCCGTCAGCTCGGACTCGGACGGCGTGAGTTCGGCTTGATGGTCCCCGCAGGTGTAGCCCACGATGAGGCCGTCCTTGACCTGCGGCTCCAGCAGCAGACTTTCCTCGTGGTAGGGGAAATCCGCGATGCTGCCCTTGGTGCCCACGAAGGCCATGCGGCCAGACTCGTAGTTGCGCGGTTCGACCACATGGACCTCGACGCCGTTGCCCATGCGCATATGCCGCAGGCCCGCCCGCCCGGTGTTCGCTTGGCGCGTGCCCTTGCGAACGACGTTGCTGCCGGCGACAGCTTTGGCGAGGGCTACGCCGTGGTAGGCGTAGGCGGACTGCAGGAGCAAAAGCGTGCGCAGGGAGCCGATGGAGCCGCCAGCGACCGCCGCGCGGACGGCATCGATCCAAGGCAGGAAGGCCACGTCTTCAGCGACCCATGCGTTGCGGAACGCGGAGAGCTTCGCGCCGTGGCCGAAGTGCTTGAAGCGCACGACGGGCGTGTCGATCAAGACATCGATCCCGGAGACAGGCAGCTCGGAAAAACGCTGGAGCACCGAGGGGACCGCGTCCTTGGTCACGGCCAGGTACACGAGGTCAATGCCGTCCAGGTCGGCGGCGGTGATGCCCTCAAAAGCCTCGACGCTGTGCTCGCGCCCCGCGGCTTCGACCGTCTTGGGGCGGCGTGCGAAGAGTCGGCGGATGGCGTAGGCGCTGCCCTGGCTCGCGAAGGCGGGCAGGGCCGTGGAGAGCACGCGCTTTCCGGTGCCGACGACCAAAACGTTCAAGGTGCCGTTAGCCATGGTTGGGGGATGCGCCGAGCTGGTCGCGCAGGTGTTCGGCGAGGCGGATGCCCAGTGCCACGAGGGTGAAGGTGGGGTTCGCGCAGCCGCTGGTTGGCAGCACCGATGCGCCCGCCACGTAGACGTTGTCCACGCTGTGCAGGCGTCCGTTGGAATCGGTGACCGAGGTGAGTGGATCCTCGCCCATGCGGGTTGTGCCCATGTGGTGGGACGCGTCCTGGGTGATCGGCCAGGGCTTGGTGGTGGCGAGGTCGGATTCGAAACGGCCGATCCCAGAAGCGGGGACGGCTTCGGCGAGGCGTTGGTGAAGACGCACCAGCGAGCGCTCGTCGAGCTCGGTGCAGACGTGGGTGATGTGCGCCCGCGGGGACCCGTAGGCGTCTTCGACCTCGCCGAGCTCCACGCGGTTGTCGGGGGTGGGCTCCATCTCCATGAAGTTGCGCACGCGGGCGCGCCGAATCCGCGGCTTGCGCTTGCTTAGGCGGAAGAACAGGTACTGGGCGACCCGTGGGGAGTTCCAGAGGATGGTGCCCAGCAGTCCGAACCACTCCCACCAGCCCTTGTCGGCGTTCTGCAGGTCGGAGTCGTCGCCGGTCTCGGAGTAGTCCCGCAGTTCGACCACGTCGTCCTTATGGCGCTTTTTCCAGAAGGCGAAGAGCACCTGGCTGCGCTTGACGAAGAGCACCAGCGCCTCGATGCCGCGGTTGTCCGTCCACGGAAACATCGGCTCCAGGCGGATGTAGGAATTCAGGAGACCCTGCTGCTCGAGTTCGGGCTCCGGGAGTCGGAGTCCTGCGTATCCGGCGTAACCCCCACTCAGGCACCCGAAGTAGTACGGGAGCTCCTGTACGGGCGGCTCGAAGTGCAGGAAGCCCAGGTAGTTCTTCGGATGGTTCATGAAGTACCGGCCGACGCAGTCATGCTCGTTGCCGAGGCCGGCGGGGCACAGGTCCCGGGAGAGAAGCAGCAGTCGCGCATTCTCGATGCCGCCCGCGGCGAGCACGAACGCCTTGGCGCGGACCCGCACCGTGCGCTCGCTGCGGGTGCGCACCACGGCCGCGGCGATGCGGCGCGTGCCGGACTCCGACAGCAGCTCGGAAACCGTGGCGTCAAGGAACAGCTCGACCTTGTCCGCGGCCCAGGTGTCCTTGCACTCGGTGCCGAAGTTCTGGGGCTCGGCGGCGGCGAGGAAGACCTTTTCATCGACGCCCTTCCACTCGGGCTGCAGGTCGCCCTTGGGCCGCAGCTTTGCGAAGCCGTCGGGGCCAAACTGGGCGGCGCGCGGAAAGCGATAGCGTTCAGCCGCCTGCTCGTAGTACGGCAGGAGTTGGTCCCTAGTGATCGGCCAGCCGCTGTGCGGGATGCCCTTGCGCTGGAGGAAATCCACCGGATCGAAGGGGCTGGACAAACCCGCCCAGGTCGTGGAGGCGCCGCCCAGCAGTCGCTCACGGCTGTAGTCCTTGACGTGGATGCCGGTGCTGGTGACCTCTTTCAGCGCATCGGCGTGACGGGTGCGGCGCTGGCGACCGCTTTCCAGCACGCAGATCTTGAGGCCGTCGCCACGCAGCTCCGAGGCGACAGTCGCCCCGGCCGGCCCTGAGCCGATGATGCACACATCGAAGCCGTCCAGGTCGGTGCGTCCGTCGGCGTCCAGGTCGATAATCATTGGCTGGGCTCCTCGAAATCCTCCGTGCTCGGAAGGCTTCGGAGGTAGAGGGTACCGATGACCGCTGTCACCAACACGATGGCCTTAGGAATCCACAGGTGGGATGGAATCGCGAACAGCAAGGCGAACGCCACGAAGCACCACATGGTCCCGATCGAGGTGGTCTTGATGTGGCGCGGTACACCGCGGCCTTCGCGGAAGTCCCGAATCGGCTTACCGAACACTCGGTTGGCCAACAGCCTGTTGTAGAGCCGTTCCGACGAGCGTACGAAGCACGAAGCCGCCAGGACCAGGAACGGGGTGGTCGGAAGTCCAGGAAGGAGAACGCCCACGCCGCCGACGACGACAAAGAGCAGTCCCAGCACGGCCCAGCCGATCCTGGCGAGGGGCGAGCGTCCCTGGCGCAGATCGTGGGGGCCTGCCGCAGAACCCGTTTCCGGGGTCTCCTGCGGCTCTACGCGTTCTTGCCGCAGCACTTCTTGAACTTCTTCCCGCTGCCGCAGAAGCAGGGGTCGTTGCGCCCGACCTTGGGGACGGCATGCTGGACGGTCTCTTGCTTGGGACCGCCGTGGTGGTGCGCGTTCTGTCCCGTGCGGACCGTCTGCTGGAATTCCTCGAGGGTGTTCTCGAGGCTGTTTTGGACCTCGAAGGCGTTGGTCATCACCGCCGTCTCCTTGAGGAAGGCCAGATAGGCCCGCAGCACTGCGGGGACGTGCTCGGCCAGGGGATCCTTGCGTTTGAAGCGCCCAGGGAGCGCGTGACCGAGGGCGCCGTGCATGTCGTGGCCGTCGAGAAAGCGCGGCGCTTTGCCGATGTCCTCGTAGCACACGTCGACGAAGGCCTCGGCGATGCGCTTTTGCTGGGGTCGGGAGATACCTTCGAGCTCGCCCGCCTGGGCGGAATCGAGGAAGGCGGATACTTCGAGGGTGACGGCGGAGCGGACCATGGCCGGCTAGGGTACCGCCTGGGCCGGGGGCGTCACGAGAAAGGCGGCCGGAGGTGCCCGTCGCGTCGGCAACTCTTCCCTTGGGCGCGCCTAGCGAAGGTCGAGCTGCGCGCTGTCGAGGGCTTTCAGGAGCTGATCCCGGACCGCTGGCTGGCTGGCATGGACGCTGGTCGTCTCGGCGGGGTCGCTGCGGTGATCGAAGAGCTCGACCTGGCTTGCCATCCCCTCCTTGGACCAGCGGACCAAGCGATGGGTGGGGGAGCGCAGGGTGACCGCATGCCAGCCGCTCCGCCGCCACCAGCCGCGGGTGTAGGGGCGCGCCGGCGCCTCCGGGCTGACGACGCTCTCTGCGAAGCTCTCGCCGTCGATACCGGGAGGGGCGGGAATGCCGGCCAGCTCGGCCAGGGTTGGGTACAGATCGATCGCTTCCACCAGGGCCTGGCTCGGGCGCCCTGGTCGCTCGATGGCCCGTCCGTGGACCGTGGGAGCCTGGACGATCAATGGGCTGCGCAGGGAACGCTCCAAAGGCGTGTGCTTGCCCCAGACGCCGTGGTCCCCCAGATGCCACCCGTGATCGCTCCACAGCGCGACGATGGTGTTGTCCCGGCGGCCGGATTCATCGAGGGCCTGCAGAACCAGGCCCACTTGGGCGTCGACATAGGCGACCGCTGCCATGTAGGCCCGGCGGACCGTGCGCCGGTAGTCCTCGGGCAGGGGCCGGTCCTCGGGATGGGTGCCGTAGTTGCCGAGGAATTCGCCGCTGTTGTGGGCATCCAGCTCGTGCTGGAGGCCGGCTGGCGAGCTCCCGTAGGGGGCGAGGGGGAGGTCGGCGGGGTCCTTCCTCCGCTTAGCGGTGTGGATCCCGAT